>NZ_JAKUFV010000117.1:0-200 GCF_022663595.1 Bacillus cereus group sp. BfR-BA-01360 | reverse complement strand
AGTTTGCGGTTACCAAAACAAAGACGTTAAGAATCTCAACCTACGTGAATGGGATTGTCCTTCTTGTGGCACACATCACGATCGAGATATGAATGCAAGTATCAATCTAAAAAATGAAGCAATAAGACTTCTAACCGTAGGGACTACGGGGATAGCCTAATCAATAACTAACCGTTAGGTTGGTGTTCTTAGGAATCTCC
>NZ_JAKUFV010000116.1:0-202 GCF_022663595.1 Bacillus cereus group sp. BfR-BA-01360 | reverse complement strand
CTATTTGTGATATCTGCAAAAAGGGCGCTCGTTTATACGAGCTAGATTTAGGGTTTGTTAAGCGAATGGTATGCGCGGAAGACTATAAAAAAATTGTAGGAGAGTATCCAAAAGAAAATGAAGATACAGAACAGGCGGAGTAGGAGGCAAATAATTGGATCGTATCGATGTATTACTAAAAACATTTATTGCTACTTTTGGT
>NZ_JAKUFV010000115.1:0-205 GCF_022663595.1 Bacillus cereus group sp. BfR-BA-01360 | reverse complement strand
ATTTTCGTTTTAACGCTAATTCCTGTCGCCTAGAAAGAACACGTTGTGCTTTCGCTAATTTTTCTTCTAGTTTACGAAACCATTTAGGATTACCAAAAACTTCACCTGTTGAAAGAATCGCAAAATCTTTAAGACCAACATCCATGCCAACAGATGAACATGTTTTAGGAAGTTCTTGTACTTCTGTTTCAGCAAGAATCGAAAC
>NZ_JAKUFV010000114.1:0-211 GCF_022663595.1 Bacillus cereus group sp. BfR-BA-01360 | reverse complement strand
CTATTTGTGATATCTGCAAAAAGGGCGCTCGTTTATACGAGCTAGATTTAGGGTTTGTTAAGCGAATGGTATGCGCGGAAGACTATAAAAAGATTGTGGTCGAATATCCGAAAGAAACACAAGAAAATGAAGATACAGAACAGGCGGAGTAGGAGGCAAATAATTGGATCGTATCGATGTATTACTAAAAACATTTATTGCTACTTTTGGT
>NZ_JAKUFV010000113.1:0-211 GCF_022663595.1 Bacillus cereus group sp. BfR-BA-01360 | reverse complement strand
ACAAGGTAGCCGTATCGGAAGGTGCGGCTGGATCACCTCCTTTCTATGGAGAATAGATGAACGTTGTTCATCAATATAAGTTTCCGTGTTTTGATTTCGTTTAGTTTTGAGAGTTCAATGAAAAAAGTATTGACTCTAAAAAAGAAATGTGATATAAATTAATTCTGCAAATTGTATGGGCCTATAGCTCAGCTGGTTAGAGCGCACGCCT
>NZ_JAKUFV010000112.1:0-212 GCF_022663595.1 Bacillus cereus group sp. BfR-BA-01360 | reverse complement strand
TGTAATATTATACGAGTCGCTGATAGCAATAACGCAAAACGCGACAAACGAAATAAAAAAACTTAGTTGACATTGAAATATAAAAATGTTAACATAAGGAAGTCGCAAATGAGGCGACAAGCGAGTTCTTTGAAAACTGAACGAAACAAACAACGTGAAACGTCAATTTTTATTTATGATGCTAGACAAACTTTATTGGAGAGTTTGATCCT
>NZ_JAKUFV010000111.1:0-214 GCF_022663595.1 Bacillus cereus group sp. BfR-BA-01360 | reverse complement strand
GGGCACCCTGTACAACTTCCTTTTTCAGGCTTGTATTCATGATATCCATTTCTTGTAGTCGTTTTATAGGAAAACGGAATCCCACAGGGACACGCATATAAATCTTCATGTACTTGTTTAAACTGGTTCTTTTTACACTCTGGATGTTCTTTACTTGCATAACGACGATAAGAAATATAGGAAAACAAATTGTTTTGAAACAATCCTTCCGCTA
>NZ_JAKUFV010000110.1:0-216 GCF_022663595.1 Bacillus cereus group sp. BfR-BA-01360 | reverse complement strand
TTTGTAGAAATTAGTGAAGCGACAGCGTTACCAGAGACAGCAGCAACAAGTGGATCAATGGCAAGTAATGGCTGCTCAACGTGTGGTTCAAGTTCATGTTGTTCATCATAAGGAATAAAAAAGAAGGAGAGAGAAATCAATGGGAAATGAAAAAGACAAATTAGTAGAAGAATTATTTTCAGATATAGAGGATTTAGACTTTGTAGAAATTAGTGA
>NZ_JAKUFV010000109.1:0-218 GCF_022663595.1 Bacillus cereus group sp. BfR-BA-01360 | reverse complement strand
GTTTCGATTCTTGCTGAAACAGAAGTACAAGAACTTCCTAAAACATGTTCATCTGTTGGCATGGATGTTGGTCTTAAAGATTTTGCGATTCGTTCAACAGGTGAAGTTTTTGGTAATCCTAAATGGCTTCGTAAACTAGAAGAAAAATTAGCGAAAGCACAACGTGTTCTTTCTAGGCGACAGGAATTAGCGTTAAAACGAAAATGCAAACTGGATGA
>NZ_JAKUFV010000108.1:0-221 GCF_022663595.1 Bacillus cereus group sp. BfR-BA-01360 | reverse complement strand
ATTTGGTGGAGCCTAGCGGGATCGAACCGCTGACCTCCTGCGTGCAAGGCAGGCGCTCTCCCAGCTGAGCTAAGGCCCCAAGTTGTATGGTGGGCCTAAATGGACTTGAACCATCGACCTCACGCTTATCAGGCGTGCGCTCTAACCAGCTGAGCTATAGGCCCATACAATTTGCAGAATTAATTTATATCACATTTCTTTTTTAGAGTCAATACTTTTTT
>NZ_JAKUFV010000107.1:0-225 GCF_022663595.1 Bacillus cereus group sp. BfR-BA-01360 | reverse complement strand
ATGGTATAGTAAAGACCATTATGTTTACATTTGAATTTTTCTTTCAAAATATTGCTGATTTAGAATTTAGAGATGAAGATTTATCTTGGCAACCTTATCCCGAAGCGCTTAAACAATATAATGAGTTAGATTATGAGGAGTGTTTTGGTTATACACCTCTATTAGGTTTAGGTGGAGCAGAAAAAGTAGAGAACTTAAAAAAGGTCAAATTAAAGGAACATATTC
>NZ_JAKUFV010000106.1:0-225 GCF_022663595.1 Bacillus cereus group sp. BfR-BA-01360 | reverse complement strand
CGACTCGGGTAGACAAAAACAGCTATGTTGAAACTACGGTGAAAAATGGAGTTCATCCGGGGAACATCTATACCGTATCAGCGCACTTTCGAGCTGCTACAATAAACGGTCAACGTGTTACCGCCAAACCTGTCATTCAAATTTTATATGTAAAGTACGATGACAATGTCCACTATACGACGTGGTACGAAGTAAGTAAGTCTTTTGACGCTCCTAGTACCTTTT
>NZ_JAKUFV010000105.1:0-228 GCF_022663595.1 Bacillus cereus group sp. BfR-BA-01360 | reverse complement strand
GTGTAACGATTAAAATGCTAGATTTCCTTTTCGAAGATGAACGAGGACTAAAAACAACGGTACAAGCCAAACGAAACCTTGTTATTGACCACGATTTTTCAAGTGTTCCTAAGCAGGTTATGCCAGGTAACACAGCTTTTTCATGGTTCGAAACAGGACGATTTTGGAGGAAAAACGGTTCTGTTGTAATCGAAAATGACACGCTGGCATTTAGCTATGAGCGAATGG
>NZ_JAKUFV010000104.1:0-234 GCF_022663595.1 Bacillus cereus group sp. BfR-BA-01360 | reverse complement strand
AACCGAAGAGACATGGGAAACAACAGATGAATTAAAAGAAGAGCACCCAAAACCAGAAACAGCGAAAGAAGTGGAAGAAGAGGAAGAAGAGGAAGAAGAGAAATTACAGGATCCAAAAGTAGAGAAACCACAAGTGGAAGGCGTGGGTGAAGAGAAAGAAACCGAAGAGACATGGGAAACAACAGATGAATTAAAAGAAGAGCACCCAAAACCGGAAACAGCGAAAGAATTGGA
>NZ_JAKUFV010000103.1:0-234 GCF_022663595.1 Bacillus cereus group sp. BfR-BA-01360 | reverse complement strand
AAGAAGAGCACCCAAAACCGGAAACAGCGAAAGAATTGGAAGAAGAGGAAGAAGAGAAATTACAGGATCCAAAAGTAGAGAAACCACAAGTGGAAGGTATGGGTGAAGAGAAAGAAACCGAAGAGACATGGGAAACAACGGACGAGTTAAAAGAAGAGCACCCAAAACCGGAAACAGCGAAAGAATTGGAAGAAGAGGAAGAAGAGAAATTACAGGATCCAAAAGTAGAGAAAC
>NZ_JAKUFV010000102.1:0-237 GCF_022663595.1 Bacillus cereus group sp. BfR-BA-01360 | reverse complement strand
AAATATTAGGTCGACTTGCTGAACAGTTATACATAACATGTCGAGTTGCTTTCACATCTCCATCAAATTCAAATAACAACGCGAATGGTTTTCCTTTTGCATCAGCTAATTCATTTAATACACCGTCTTTTTCATCTAATTGCTCACCTAAACAATCAATTGCAAATTGTTCTGGAATAGTAGCGATATTTAAAGTTCCTTCGTAACCTTGGTTATTATCTGCTGAGTAATAAAGCA
>NZ_JAKUFV010000101.1:0-242 GCF_022663595.1 Bacillus cereus group sp. BfR-BA-01360 | reverse complement strand
TTTTCATTGATTTATATATGTGTTAATGTGTTTCGTTATCATATTCGCTTGTAAAATATAAATTAAGTAGTAAGTCTAAGTCATTTGAACGAATCCTATATCTCTATTTACCTAGTGATAAAATATCTACTTATTCTATTATTGTACTGGCCCCATAAAACTAGTAATAATAAGAATATGTTCCTTTAATTTGACCTTTTTTAAGTTCTCTACTTTTTCTGCTCCACCTAAACCTAATAGAG
>NZ_JAKUFV010000100.1:0-242 GCF_022663595.1 Bacillus cereus group sp. BfR-BA-01360 | reverse complement strand
AGGCGTGCGCTCTAACCAGCTGAGCTATAGGCCCATACAATTTGCAGAATTAATTTATATCACATTTCTTTTTTAGAGTCAATACTTTTTTTCATTGAACTCTCAAAACTAAACGAAATCAAAACACGGAAACTTATATTGATGAACAACATTCATCCATTCTCCATAGAAAGGAGGTGATCCAGCCGCACCTTCCGATACGGCTACCTTGTTACGACTTCACCCCAATCATCTGTCCCACC
>NZ_JAKUFV010000099.1:0-248 GCF_022663595.1 Bacillus cereus group sp. BfR-BA-01360 | reverse complement strand
ATTGTCAAAAACCACGACATCATTGGTATGGAAGATTTGCAAGTGTCAAATATGTTGAAGAATCATAAGTTAGCTAAAGCCATTAGTGAAGTGAGTTGGTCGCAATTCAGAACGATGTTAGCGTACAAGGCAAGATGGTACGGTAAACAAGTAGTTACTGTATCTAAAACATTTGCAAGTTCTCAATTGTGTTCAGTTTGTGGCTACCAAAATAAAGACGTTAAGAATCTTAAACTTAGAGAATGGAC
>NZ_JAKUFV010000098.1:0-251 GCF_022663595.1 Bacillus cereus group sp. BfR-BA-01360 | reverse complement strand
GAATCGCAAAATCTTTAAGACCAACATCCATGCCAACAGATGAACATGTTTTAGGAAGTTCTTGTACTTCTGTTTCAGCAAGAATCGAAACAAAATACTTGCCACTTGGATTTCGTCTCATTGTAGCATGAAGAATACGCCCTTCTACTTCACGACTTTTCGCAAACTTAACTAATCCAAGTTTAGGTAACTTGATTTTGTTGCCCGCAATCGCAATATTTCCATTCGTATGCTTTGTCGTGTAGGATTGC
>NZ_JAKUFV010000097.1:0-260 GCF_022663595.1 Bacillus cereus group sp. BfR-BA-01360 | reverse complement strand
CTCGGGCGCGCCATTAACGGGAAGTGGCTCAGCTTGGTAGAGCACCTGGTTTGGGACCAGGGGGTCGCAGGTTCAAATCCTGTCTTCCCGACCACGCGGGTGTAGTTTAGTGGTAAAACAAGAGCCTTCCAAGCTCTGGTCGAGAGTTCGATTCTCTTCACCCGCTTTTAGTTCTTTGAAAACTGAACGAAACAAACAACGTGAAACGTCAATTTTTATTTATGATGCTAGACAAACTTTATTGGAGAGTTTGATCCTGG
>NZ_JAKUFV010000096.1:0-261 GCF_022663595.1 Bacillus cereus group sp. BfR-BA-01360 | reverse complement strand
TCTGCCACTAAATCAGCAGGAAACTTAATTAATTTTGAAATACGTTCCATACTACTTCACTTCCATTTCGGTATATACTTATGTTTGGTATGTAATGAGTATATACTAAAAGGAGTGAAATCAATGTTAGTTAACAAAGTGTATAAGTTTCGTATCTATCCAAACAAGGGGCAAGAAATTCTAATTGCAAAAACAATCGGTTGTTCACGTTTTGTATTCAATCATTTTTTAGCACAATGGAATGACGCATACAAAGAGACA
>NZ_JAKUFV010000095.1:0-262 GCF_022663595.1 Bacillus cereus group sp. BfR-BA-01360 | reverse complement strand
ATTTTGAAATACGTTTCATGTTTTTCACTACCCTTTCAGTATATACTCGACACATTCTATATATTAAATATATAATTAGTGTATACCGAGAGGAGGTAGAAATCAATGTTGGTCAAAAAGGCATACAAATTCCGTATCTACCCGAATAAAGAACAAGAAATACTGATTGCGAAAACAATCGGATGTTCTCGGTTTGTATTCAATCACTTTTTAGAGAAGTGGAATAACGTATACAAAGAGACAGGCAAAGGATTAACATATA
>NZ_JAKUFV010000094.1:0-267 GCF_022663595.1 Bacillus cereus group sp. BfR-BA-01360 | reverse complement strand
GCGCGTTCTCTTTCGGGAAGTGGCTCAGCTTGGTAGAGCACCTGGTTTGGGACCAGGGGGTCGCAGGTTCAAATCCTGTCTTCCCGATACTTGATTTGGGGCCTTAGCTCAGCTGGGAGAGCGCCTGCCTTGCACGCAGGAGGTCAGCGGTTCGATCCCGCTAGGCTCCACCAAACAGTTCTTTGAAAACTGAACGAAACAAACAACGTGAAACGTCAATTTTTATTTATGATGCTAGACAAACTTTATTGGAGAGTTTGATCCTGG
>NZ_JAKUFV010000093.1:0-274 GCF_022663595.1 Bacillus cereus group sp. BfR-BA-01360 | reverse complement strand
CAATTAGAATTTCTTGCTCCTTGTTTGGATAGATACGAAACTTATACACTTTGTTAACTAACATTGATTTCACCTCCTTTTAGTATATACTAATTATATACAAAACATAAGTATATACTAAAAGGAGGTGAAGTAGTATGGAACGTATTTCAAAATTAATTACGTTTCCTGCTGATTTAATGCCAGAAATCGAAAAATACCAAAAAGAAAATTACATCACGAGTTTTGCAGGTGCGGTTTACGAGCTTATTCGTAAAGGTTTAAGTGTGTCGGA
>NZ_JAKUFV010000092.1:0-276 GCF_022663595.1 Bacillus cereus group sp. BfR-BA-01360 | reverse complement strand
ATCCTCCAAAAGTGGTGACCCGTACGGGATTCGAACCCGTGTTACCGCCGTGAAAGGGCGGTGTCTTAACCACTTGACCAACGGGCCAAAAATCTTCAATACTTTTCCCAAGCTTCCAACCGGGCTTGAACCGGTGACCTCTTCCTTACCATGGAAGTGCTCTACCAGCTGAGCTATGGAAGCATAATGGCTCCGCAGGTAGGACTCGAACCTACGACCGATCGGTTAACAGCCGATAGCTCTACCACTGAGCTACTGCGGAATAATATAGCCTGG
>NZ_JAKUFV010000091.1:0-282 GCF_022663595.1 Bacillus cereus group sp. BfR-BA-01360 | reverse complement strand
TCCTCCACCATATATGCCGGCTTAGCTCAATTGGTAGAGCAACTGACTTGTAATCAGTAGGTTGGGGGTTCAAGTCCTCTAGCCGGCACCAGTAACTATGGCGACTGTGGCGAAGTGGTTAACGCACCGGATTGTGGCTCCGGCATTCGTGGGTTCGATTCCCATCAGTCGCCCCATATTTTAAAATATAGTATGCGGGTGTGGCGGAATTGGCAGACGCACCAGACTTAGGATCTGGCGCCTTTGGCGTGGGGGTTCGACTCCCTTCACCCGCACTTTTAA
>NZ_JAKUFV010000090.1:0-286 GCF_022663595.1 Bacillus cereus group sp. BfR-BA-01360 | reverse complement strand
ATTTCCTGATGATATAACACGTTGTATGCCAATGATTTCTACATCAAATCCACATTCTTCAAAAATAATGCGAGGGGGTTTTCCTTTTTCGTTTTCTTTAATGAAAATACGCTTGAATTCGTCGGTATAAGTAATTCCTTTTGGGCTGACCGATTTTACGTATCGATTTTTTGATAGTATTTCAATTTCTTTTTCTGTAAATAGTTTTTTCGTCATTTTGAAATGTCTCCGATTCTCATTTTTCTCTCATTATACAAGAAATACCCTATAGAATAGACCTTTTTTT
>NZ_JAKUFV010000089.1:0-288 GCF_022663595.1 Bacillus cereus group sp. BfR-BA-01360 | reverse complement strand
TTCTTTCTCATCCTCCCTTCCATAAGTTTTATCTTTTTTAACAATTCATTTTCAGCTTTTAATAGGTTTCGTTCCGCTTCCAAACGCGCATATTTCTCTTCTAATGTAAGTTCTCTCTCTAGCTTTCTTCCTGAGTTTTCTTTACGCGTATCTCTTAGACCAAATACACCATCTTTCTTATAGGAAGTACGCCACCGATTTCCTGATGATATAACACGTTGTATGCCAATGATTTCTACATCAAATCCACATTCTTCAAAAATAATGCGAGGGGGTTTTCCTTTTTCG
>NZ_JAKUFV010000088.1:0-296 GCF_022663595.1 Bacillus cereus group sp. BfR-BA-01360 | reverse complement strand
TCTCTACTTACATTGTCAAAAACCACGACATCATTGGTATGGAAGATTTGCAAGTGTCAAATATGTTGAAGAACCGTAAGTTAGCGAAAGCAATTCGTGAAGTATCATGGTCGCAATTTAGAACGATGTTAGAATACAAAGCAAAGTGGTATGGCAAACAGGTAGTAACTGTGTCTAAAACCTTTGCAAGCTCTCAATTATGTTCAGTTTGCGGTTACCAAAACAAAGACGTTAAGAATCTCAACCTACGTGAATGGGATTGTCCTTCTTGTGGCACACATCACGATCGAGATATG
>NZ_JAKUFV010000087.1:0-307 GCF_022663595.1 Bacillus cereus group sp. BfR-BA-01360 | reverse complement strand
CTTTGTTCAAATTGCAAAAGGATGGAAAAGACCTACTTGGGCGCCATTAAAAAGGAATTTTCTAAGTGTGCCAGGATATCCAGGCGCAAGGTTATTAAATACACAAACGGAAATGCGTGTTTTGTCTATCCCTGTAGGAATTATTGTTCCAGATGATTCAGATTTAGAAAATATCAAAGAAGAAATGGCAAATTGGTTAATTACAGACCAACCAGCAGAACTTGTTTTTGATGTTGAACCAGACCGAACCTATTTAGCTGTTGTGGATGATAGTTTTGATCCGGATGAGTTTGTAACTCTTGGTATG
>NZ_JAKUFV010000086.1:0-316 GCF_022663595.1 Bacillus cereus group sp. BfR-BA-01360 | reverse complement strand
TTCTTGCTCCTTGTTTGGATAGATACGAAACTTATACACTTTGTTAACTAACATTGATTTCACCTCCTTTTAGTATATACTCATTATATACAAAACATAAGTATATACCGAAATGGAAGTGAAGTAGTATGGAACGTATTTCAAAATTAATTACGTTTCCTGCTGATTTAGTGGCAGAAATCGAAAAATACCAAAAAGAAAATTACATCACGAGTTTTGCAGGTTCGGTTTACGAGCTTATTCGTAAAGGTTTAAGTGTGTCGGATCGTTAACGTGGCATAAGCCACGCCCTATCCGAAGGCGATTCATCACCCAC
>NZ_JAKUFV010000085.1:0-356 GCF_022663595.1 Bacillus cereus group sp. BfR-BA-01360 | reverse complement strand
GTGTAGGATTGCACTTTATTCTTTTTAGACTTGAAACGCGGTGCTTTGTTTTGTTTCTTGAAGAATCGAGTATACGAATCAGCAAGGTTTTTGAGTGATGATTGAAGTGATGTGCTGTCTACTTCTTTTAACCAAACTAATTCTTTCTTTAGTTGTGTTAATTGAGAAGAGCAAGTGTTATAAGTTAATCCTTTGCCTGTCTCTTTGTATGCGTCATTCCATTGTGCTAAAAAATGATTGAATACAAAACGTGAACAACCGATTTTTTTTGCAATTAGAATTTCTTGCTCCTTGTTTGGATAGATACGAAACTTATACACTTTGTTAACTAACATTGATTTCACCTCCTTTTAGTA
>NZ_JAKUFV010000084.1:0-366 GCF_022663595.1 Bacillus cereus group sp. BfR-BA-01360 | reverse complement strand
GTGTCAAGGCATCCACCGTGCGCCCTTTCTAACTTAACCAAACTAAAATTAAAAATATGAGCTACACTGTTATCTAGTTTTCAAAGAACATGCCTACTGCGCTGCATCTGCTTCTCTGCTGACATGCGGTGAGGAATCCATCATCGTGGAATTCACTTTCAGACGCAAACGCAAGAAAAAACAAACTGCTTACGCTGTATAAACTTGAGAGAAAGTTCTCTCAAAACTGAACAAAACGAAACACGGAAACTTATATTGATGAACAACGTTCATCCATTCTCCATAGAAAGGAGGTGATCCAGCCGCACCTTCCGATACGGCTACCTTGTTACGACTTCACCCCAATCATCTGTCCCACCTTAGGCG
>NZ_JAKUFV010000083.1:0-371 GCF_022663595.1 Bacillus cereus group sp. BfR-BA-01360 | reverse complement strand
CGCTCTGTCCGTTTCACATGTAAACAAGTCAAACAAAACGCTACATATAGATGGTTTTTAGGTATTTTTCCTCATGCAAACATACCATGTCATTCTACTATTTCTAAATTCCTTACTCACCGGATACAAGGTTCTTCCATTTGGGAAGATCTTTTTGATCATATCTTACATCAAATTCAAAAGGATGGTTTTTTATCCCGTGATATCTGGATTGCGGATGAAACAGAGCTGAAGGCAAATGCAAATAAGCGAAAACGTGAAGTTTGGATACAAGAAGTAGAAGTCAAAGAAGACTTTTACACATTAGAGAAAGTGAACAAGCGAAGAATCGAAAAGGGAAAGAAACCATTCCTTCCTCGGCCGACCAAAAT
>NZ_JAKUFV010000082.1:0-415 GCF_022663595.1 Bacillus cereus group sp. BfR-BA-01360 | reverse complement strand
ATATTTACATCATTTATTTTGTGATAGACTTTGTTATCAGCTGGCATATTGGGTGAGCCATCCACAAGATAACAAATATAAGGTGTCGAAGGCACTGGATGACCTGGCGTTGCTGTGAAATGCGAATAAGCCACAGGAAAACCTGTAGCCTCAAGAATTTTCTTTAATTCAAGTAATGTCATCGCCCAATCGTCCTTTCTATACGCTTTGGCAATTCATTAATTACATATTCTTCAACAGGACGAATATGGACTTTCGCCGGAACACGTCCACCATTTGCCTTTGCATGCCCTTTTTCTAATACATGTGTTAGTTGTGGTTTTAACGCATTATAAAGAATAATGGACTTACCATCTTTCTTTTTTCGCCAACCCTTACTGTACTTTCCTGTATCTTTAGGGCTATCTTGCCTTAA
>NZ_JAKUFV010000081.1:0-416 GCF_022663595.1 Bacillus cereus group sp. BfR-BA-01360 | reverse complement strand
GAATTGCAAATTGATTTCGATCCTGTTCTTCGAATACACTTTGTAATTTTTGATTCAATTGATTAATTTGTTTTTCAATATCTTGACTCATCTTTTTCCCCCTACCCTTTTACTTTTATCAGATGGTCACATTAGCGAACAGTATTATGAAGTTCATTATCTATTCTCTCAAACTCGTTAGCTACCGAGTGAATATTATTAATCGATTGTTGAAAGGCAGCAAGAAATTGTCTCGTCAAATCTAAAACTTGTTGATTCGCTTCTTGTGCTTTGAAATTAACAGATAATGTTGTACGTGTGGCCTTTGTTATAGAGCGACTTGTTGCACTTTGAATCCTGTCAGAAGCTGATCTCATTTTCGTAGCAATTTGAGTTGTTGTTTGTAAATTACTTTGAAATTGTCCCATTCTTTCAAA
>NZ_JAKUFV010000080.1:0-439 GCF_022663595.1 Bacillus cereus group sp. BfR-BA-01360 | reverse complement strand
AAGTCAAAGAAGACTTTTACACATTAGAGAAAGTGAACAAGCGAAGAATCGAAAAGGGAAAGAAACCATTCCTTCCTCGGCCGACCAAAATCGAAACAAAACGCATTCTGAAAAGTCCAACTGATCCAGATGCACGTCTCTCTGTGAAACATGATGCCAGGGGACGGTTTGCTTATTTTGAACACCGAATGGTAGATGGCTTACACAATTTTATCATTGATACACACATTACACCGGCAAATGTCCCAGGACATCGTATTTTACGAAAGCGAATCGAATGTACAAAAGAACGATTGGGATATATTCCGAAAGAAATTGCGTTAGATGCGGGCTATTATAACGCTCGACTAGCGGAAGGATTGTTTCAAAACAATTTGTTTTCCTATATTTCTTATCGTCGTTATGCAAGTAAAGAACATCCAGAGTGTAAAAAGAACCA
>NZ_JAKUFV010000079.1:0-440 GCF_022663595.1 Bacillus cereus group sp. BfR-BA-01360 | reverse complement strand
ATTTTAATCGTTACACCGTTTTTGTCGATGAGTATCTTATCGCCACTGATTCGAATGAGATTCGTATCGATACCTTTTGCAGTTAACCATTTGACCATTGTGTCTGCATTAATTGCTAATTTTGCTACATCAATTGTTATCTTCTCTGCTGACATATTGATAGCTGCGATAATATCGCCTTTTTTCACTTGAGCTAGAATTCCTTCATCCAACACTTGCAATTTAGATCCTGTTTCTTTGACATAAGCATCGAAAGTATCATTCACAAAGGTTTCGTGTTTTTCAGATATAATTTCAACGCCTTTTTCATTCGCTGAAATCTTTCTTTCTAATTCTGTTACTTTTTTGGTATATTGTTCAGTTGCTACCTTGTCCGCTAAGTCATCCATGATTTTATCTTTGTCTACAAAGTCGTTTGGATTTTCTAGAAAGCTGGAAGG
>NZ_JAKUFV010000078.1:0-448 GCF_022663595.1 Bacillus cereus group sp. BfR-BA-01360 | reverse complement strand
TGTTCCATACCTTGAATGGTAGCAGTACATACAGCATTCATACTTTGAGTTTGGTTTTGTACTTCTCCCAAATACATATTTAAACTCATGAATTGGTCTCCTTTACTAATTTTTGTTTCTGATAAGAAAAATCATTTTCTAAATCCCTAAGATCTCGTTTCTCTTTAAACAATGTTTCTTTTTGGTTTTCCAATTCAAATGTAAGTTTTCGCTCAATGTGTTGTGCTTCTTGACGCATATTCATAAAAAAATAAGATAATTCTTTATCACGATGCCAAGTTTCTAAAATTCGATTAAATAAACGATTACTTCTATTTTTCCATTCATAAAAATCTCGTTCCACATGTTCCTGAGTTTGAATTGCAAATTGATTTCGATCCTGTTCTTCGAATACACTTTGTAATTTTTGATTCAATTGATTAATTTGTTTTTCAATATCTTGACTCAT
>NZ_JAKUFV010000077.1:0-470 GCF_022663595.1 Bacillus cereus group sp. BfR-BA-01360 | reverse complement strand
GGTATGGGAGATAAAAGGATTAATTCTTCTATAGGTAGTCAATGGCGGTATAGAATTGATATTGTTGATGAACAAATTAAGGAATTAGCCAAAAACATGACACCAGAACAACTAAAAAGTACTTATTTGAATGTAAAATTAACACATTAGAGGAGGAGTTTAGATGGAACAATATTTAAAAGATTTTAAGTTGCATAATAAAGTTCCGAGTGAAATCATTGAAAAGTATAAACATGTAGTACCTAATGAAATAATAGATTTATGGAGTAATTATGGATTTGGTACATTTATGCAAGGGTATTTTAAAAGTATAAATCCAGAGGAATTTAAAGAGATTTTGGAGGAGAGTAGTCAAAGATATAAGGATTCAATAGTATTATTTGCTACGGGTATGGGAGACTTGGTTATTTGGTCAGATGGATATGTTAGATTACTTAATTACAGGTATGGTATAGTAAAGACCATTATGT
>NZ_JAKUFV010000076.1:0-474 GCF_022663595.1 Bacillus cereus group sp. BfR-BA-01360 | reverse complement strand
CTTCGACACCTTATATTTGTTATCTTGTGGATGGCTCACCCAATATGCCAGCTGATAACAAAGTCTATCACAAAATAAATGATGTAAATATAGAGCTTTATACAACTAAAAAAGATTTGGTTGCAGAAGCCAAGTTAGAAAAAGCCTTAGATGATCATGAGATACATTATGAACCATTTGAGGTTTTTATTGAGTCTGAAAAACTATTTCAAAAATCTTATGAAGTGAGGTTGATTTAAATGGAAAACAAAGTATCTTACGGATTGAAAAACGTTCGTTATGCAACGTATGAAGTAAAAGATGGTTTGGTTACATTCGGAACAACAATTCCAATGCCTGGTGCAGTGGAACTAACGAATGAGCCACGCGGTGATTTAATCGAATTCTATGCAGATGACATGCTTTATTACTCAGCAGATAATAACCAAGGTTACGAAGGAACTTTAAATATCGCTACTATTCCAGAACAATTTG
>NZ_JAKUFV010000075.1:0-522 GCF_022663595.1 Bacillus cereus group sp. BfR-BA-01360 | reverse complement strand
TGCCTGAAGAAGGTATGGTCGAAGTCGGCGAATTAAAAATACACCAAGCATCGCATGCCCGCTACTTTGAAGACTTCTTAAAATTTGTCGAATATGAACGCTCCATGCCTGAAATTATGAAAACACAAGTAATGGACATGGTATACGACCAAATTGAAGATATATTTGAAGAAGGTACGGAAGAACGCGAACAATTCGACCAAGCGATGGAAGTATGGGCCGCTAGTCCGAAACGCGAAATTATGGAACAGTTTTCAACCGAAGAAATAATGGAAGCTACCGCTCAAATCGTCGAGCATGCTCCTGAAGTAGAATTAAAGG
The DNA here is from genome assembly GCF_022663595.1 of Bacillus cereus group sp. BfR-BA-01360. Lineage (NCBI taxonomy): Bacteria > Bacillati > Bacillota > Bacilli > Caryophanales > Bacillaceae > Bacillus > Bacillus cereus group sp. BfR-BA-01360. The sequence continues at coordinate 201 of NZ_JAKUFV010000075.1, read as the reverse complement.
TTAAAGCCGATCACATTTCTGTGAAAGCTCTGCTTGCTGATTTCGGGGATCAAATACATATTGCAAAGGTAAATGACCGATACGTATTAATGATTGAGGCTGATACACTTACGTTTGAGAAAGGCTTCTCTCCGATTGAGTTTCTAAAGCCAGATGAATTGCAAGATGTGATTGAGCGGATTGAGAATAAGCAGCAATATT
>NZ_JAKUFV010000074.1:0-546 GCF_022663595.1 Bacillus cereus group sp. BfR-BA-01360 | reverse complement strand
CAACAGATGAATTAAAAGAAGAGCACCCAAAACCGGAAACAGCGAAAGAATTGGAAGAAGAGGAAGAAGAGAAATTACAGGATCCAAAAGTGGAGAAACCACAAGTAGAAGGCATGGGTGAAGAGAAAGAAACCGAAGAGACATGGGAAACAACAGATGAATTAAAAGAAGAGCACCCAGAACTAGAGCCGGAAACAGCGAAAGAATTGGAAGAAGAGAAATTACAAGATCCAAAAGTAGAAAAGCCACAAGTGGAAGGTATGGGTGAAGAGAAAGAAACCGAAGAGACATGGGAAACAACAGATGAATTAAAAGAAGAGCACCCAAAACCAGAAACAGCGAAAGAAGTGGAAGAAGAGGAAGAAGAGAAATTACAGGATCCAAAAGTAGAGAAACCACAAGTGGAAGGCATGGGTGAAGAAAAAGAAACCGAAGAGACATGGGAAACAACGGATGAGTTAAAAGAAGAGCACCCAAAACCGGAAACAGCGAAAGAATTGGAAGAAGAGGAAGAAGAGAAATTACAGGATCCAAAAGTAGAGAAAC
>NZ_JAKUFV010000073.1:0-559 GCF_022663595.1 Bacillus cereus group sp. BfR-BA-01360 | reverse complement strand
ATCATCAGACAATTGATTAATTTTCTTTTTTAGTATGATGTTTTGTAATAACTCATCCTTCATTGCTTACACACACCACCTATGTAATTTTCACATAATAAAAAGCCACAACTCATATATGAGTGTGACTTTTAAGATTCAAGTATTCGGATAAAGCTCGCTAGCTTTTTTATCGAGAAATTCTTTAATGGTTTCTGAAAGATCTAGATTTTCATCAGGTAATTCCATTGGTCCATACGTTTTTCCTGTTCTTAAATTCGTAAATATAATATAAGTTAGATGATCCGTATCTTTATGAAAAACTTTATAATCATATAATGCACTGTTAGCATCGCTAACATATAAACCTTGATCATAAGGCTTATTTAATCCTTGTTCTAATGCCATAATTAACACCCCCCCATTCTATTATTAATTATATCAAAAAAATACCCCTTTTACCTACACCCATCATTCATCATTTATCGATAAAAAGAGCAACCGTGCACCAGTTGCCCTTTCGTCAATTTCTTATGTTATTACTATAACTCATTTTTTCAATGGTTTCTGTACACTAAAT
>NZ_JAKUFV010000072.1:0-564 GCF_022663595.1 Bacillus cereus group sp. BfR-BA-01360 | reverse complement strand
GGGAAAGTAATGTTCGTATCGCCTTCCACAACGATCACTCCTATCCTAATCTATTAAAAAACCAACCATTTGAATTGTGGACGTAAAATCCGATTCCTTGGTTTCCGTCTGTGAAGCGAACATGCCCCCAACCTTGAAACTCATTTCCGCCGAGATTGACACCTTGCGTTGCTCTGATGTTATTGTGAAACTTCGTCTCTAAAGTTCCGCCTATGTCAAACGTTTTTCTATCTTGGGCAACATTAATCGTACCTTGACTATCGCCAAATTCTAATCCATCGATTGGCATAATACCACCATATACACTGCCACTTTGTGCTTGCCAACTATACATAGAAGGGTATTTACCTGTTACCATTTCCACACCAGATACACAAACAGCTGTTCCTTGGCCAACGTCTCCTTCCGCTTTCAAGCGAATGATTACAGCGTGTTCGCCTGGTCTGTAACTCGCTGGTATCGTAATCGTGAATGCTCGTCTTTGTATATCGCCGTAAAAGGTACTAGGAGCGTCAAAAGACTTACTTACTTCGTACCACGTCGTATAGTGGACATTGTCATCGT
>NZ_JAKUFV010000071.1:0-602 GCF_022663595.1 Bacillus cereus group sp. BfR-BA-01360 | reverse complement strand
ACCTTTTCCAACTTCTCTAATGCATCTGCACATTCATTAGCTGCTTCAGTTACTTCCTTAATTCCCTCTAATGCTTCAGTTGTATCCGCAGTTACCTCAATGATTAATTTGGTATTAGCCATTCCTTTCATCCTCCTTTTTTTCATTATCTACATACTCACGAGTTACAGAATCCCAAACCTTACAAAAATCTAAGTGTTCTTTTTCTTCTTCATGCCATTTGATTGCTTCTTGTTTAGAATCAGTAGTTTTATGAATATCAGCAAACCCACCACAAGGATAACATTGGTCAATTCCAAAACACCAATATCTATGATTTAAATTGATTTCGTCCATCATTCATCCTCCTTCAATCAAACTCTTTTACTTCTTCTATTGCATATACGATAGCATCCAAAATATTTTCGCCATCTACCTTTTCATTTAGAGCTTTCTGTAAATTATCAACCGTAACTTTTAAGCCTTCCACAGTTTGAAATAACTCGTTCACTGTTGTCTGTAACTTTTGATTATCATCAGACAATTGATTAATTTTCTTTTTTAGTATGATGTTTTGTAATAACTCATCCTTCATTGCTTACACACACCACCTATGTAATTTT
>NZ_JAKUFV010000070.1:0-620 GCF_022663595.1 Bacillus cereus group sp. BfR-BA-01360 | reverse complement strand
CTAATTCACCCTGATACGTCTCATTCACTTTGACATTCGGACCTGGCTTAACTTTTAACCGAATTCCTTCAGAATCTTTCCAGTTAATATGAACATTTTGATAGTCTGATGACTTTTGACTATGCACTAAGTAATTTTGATCGTTTAGTACAGTATCTACCCCATTTTGAGTGTATACTAATGCATCTGGCAATATATCCTTTTCATTCGAAGTTAATGGTTTCGCTTGTTTTACATATACGCTCCACTCTTTTCTATTTTCACGCTTATCTGAAACAACAATCTCGCCTTGCACGTTACTACGATTCACCGTTTTTTCTCTAGATGGAATTGTAATATTTTCAAAAGCAATTGTTTTGGGGACTTCAATGAATTCCAAGTTTCCCCCTATCACATTTACGGTAATGGTTTTCTTCACATTCTTAACTCTCAAGGTCACTGTATAACTTCCAATTTGATTGCACAGTCCACCGTTATCTACTTCCACTTGACTGGTGATATCTGTATTGCTAGGCAACTCCGTGGCTTCGGCTTTTGCTTCTTTTAAGATGAAAGTTTTCAATTCTTCTGGATTTGTTGGGATACTTCCTATCACCGTTGAAAAGTCATTCGCTTCTAAA
>NZ_JAKUFV010000069.1:0-685 GCF_022663595.1 Bacillus cereus group sp. BfR-BA-01360 | reverse complement strand
TATATTGTTCAGTTGCTACCTTGTCCGCTAAGTCATCCATGATTTTATCTTTGTCTACAAAGTCGTTTGGATTTTCTAGAAAGCTGGAAGGTATTGTTCCGACTTGTAGCATTGGTTGAGCCATCCACAATGTACCGTTTCGTCTTATCTGATAACGAAATATTACTTTTACTGTACCAGAAGGGGCAGTTGCACTTTTATAAACTCTCAGCCATTGATCTTTTGTTAATTTTAATTCTTCGGAAACTTGTTTAATTACACCGCCACTACTGTTCAAGAACTTAATTTCTAACGCGCCACCTTGATCTAGTCCAGCTGGGTTGTCAGTTCTAAAGTAAGCAGAAGCGACAATGGTTTCACCTTCTCTCAGTTCTACTGTTTGTTCAGCACCATAATAGTGATTAGAAGTATTGCCTGTAGAAACCGTTTTGAAAGAGTTTATACCATCTTTAACAACAGTTGTATCAATATGTGTCCTTGTAGCGTCATGTAATTTCCAATACTTAACACTATTAGTTAATTTGGCATTCCTAATCAAGTTAATGCTACCAATTCCACCCACGTAATCCTCAACATCTTTCATTTTCACCATCAATGCAAGTTCATTAGAATGTTGTTTGATTGTTGTCTGTGCTTCAGATATCGCTTTTCCTTGTTGTGTTTGCGTTTCTTGAAGTTTAGATAC
>NZ_JAKUFV010000068.1:0-1069 GCF_022663595.1 Bacillus cereus group sp. BfR-BA-01360 | reverse complement strand
GACAGTTTGTCAATCTAAGTGCGACAGTTCCTCCTGAAACGCTTCGTGGGCAGTTTTCCACGCTAAACATTTTCTTGGTCTTTGGTTAATAAGAAGTAGTGCTTGATTCAATTGTTCTTGTGACACAAGGCTCAAATCTGTTTTTTTCGGATAAAACTCCCGTAATAAACCGTTTGCGTTTTCGTTACTTCCACGTTGCCAAGAAGAATAGGGATCGGCAAAGAACACTGCGATTTCTAACTCTTTTTCTACTCGTTGATAACACGAAAATTCTTTTCCTCTATCAACTGTAGCTGTTTGTAATGCAGCGCTTGGATACATGGCAGTAATTTGTTTGATGGCGAATTCCATAGATTCTGCTGTTCGGTCTGGGATGACAATCGCTTGATAATACCGTGTTTTTCGTTCTATAAATGTCGCAAAGCACCCTTTACTTTTCCCGCGACTCGAGACAATTGTATCGAGTTCCCAATGCCCAAATGTTTCTCGTTTTCTAATTTCAGATGGGCGCTTTTGAATCGATGTCCCGATATTAAAGCGTCCACGTGTTTCTCTAGGTTTTTGACGTTTTCCTTTCTGTCTGAGTAGAGAAAGGTCTTTTTTGAATCGTTTCCCTTGATATAACCAGTTATAGATCGTTTTAAAGGAAATCTCACCCTTCAAATAGCCATACTGGATTTGTTCAGGAGACCAAGTAATTTCTAACTTCTCCTGGATTTTTTTTGCAAGTTCTACAGACCATTTTCCTATTGGTTTACAAGATTTTCTTCGCTGTCCATATTGTTCTTGTGCTTTTTCGCCACTGTACGTACCGTTTTTTTGTGTGTTTCTTTTTAATTCTCTCGCAACAGAAGAAGGGTGCCGCTTGAGAATCTTACCAATTTCTCTAGTAGAACGCCCTAATTTATGAAATGCTTCTAGTTGTCCACGCTCAAACGTGGTAAAATGGGAATAGCTCATACTCGTCCTCCGTGTAAGTGGTTGTGTGGTAACTTCTATTTTACACGAAGCGAGGTGGGCTTTTTTGTTTTTTCTTTAGGTGTCGCACTTAATAATACAATTCGTCATA
>NZ_JAKUFV010000067.1:0-1179 GCF_022663595.1 Bacillus cereus group sp. BfR-BA-01360 | reverse complement strand
ATCATCAGACAATTGATTAATTTTCTTTTTTAGTATGATGTTTTGTAATAACTCATCCTTCATTGCTTACACACACCACCTATGTAATTTTTACATAATAAAAAGCACCCATTTTGGATGCTTTGAAATGTATTTTAAAATATTCATTTCCCTAAAAAAATACGTACAAATTACACATTTTCTATTGCACGTATTAAAAATACGTGTTATAATAATTATAGAGTTAAAGGAGGTGAACAATAACTCGAAAATACATAAGAAAGGAGAAAAGAAATTGCCATCATACAGTTCAAAAAAATTATGGAAAATGGCTGAAGAATATGGTTGGATTCATCAGCCAAAACGTGGCAAAGGAGACCACGAAATTTTCACCAAGCCAGGCGCACCGTATCACATTTCGATACCCCATCCCGTCAAAGATGTTGCGACTGGCACGGCTCATAAAATTGTAAAGCAGATAAAGGGGTTTTAACCCCTCTGCTTTATATAAAACTGTATGATACTAATATAACCAATCTTTTCAAAAAAATAAACAAATGTCATTTTCAATAAAAATTGGAGGTTACAATAATGAACAATATAAATAACTACAAAGATTTCTATAGTTTTACAGCCATATTAGAACAATATCCTGACGAGACAGTTTGGAGTGTTTCATTTCCTGATTTACCAGGTTGCCACTCACAAGGCGAAACAATCCAAGAAGCTATTCAAAAAGCACAGAATGCATTAGGTTCAATTTTATATAGTTATGAAACTGATAATATGACTATCCCTAATTCAACACCGCCAGAACAAATAGTTTTAGATAACGAGTTGTATGAAGATGTATCTAAAAAGGTTATGGTACAAATAAACGTTCATATGCCTTTATATAGAAAAGCTATAAATAATAAAGCCATTAAAAAAACTTTAACCATACCTCAATGGTTGAATGAATTAGCTTTAAAAGAAAATATAAATTTCTCTCAAGTTTTACAAGATGCCTTAAGAGAACAATTAAATATCAAATTACCTTATGATAAAAACTACAACATAAAAACAAATAATAATTAAGGACACCATGAGTGTCCTCTTTTTTATTTAATTAAAAAGAGCAACCGTGCACCAGTTGCCCTTTCGTCAATTTCTTATGTTATTACTATAACTCATTTTTTCAATGGTTTCTGTACACTAAAT
>NZ_JAKUFV010000066.1:0-1253 GCF_022663595.1 Bacillus cereus group sp. BfR-BA-01360 | reverse complement strand
TGGATTTGAGTCAATATTTTGGACACAAAAAAGTTAAATCTAAGCTACTTTTATAGCCAGATCTTCTATTGTTTGAGGAGTTTTATAACCGATGCTACTATGGATTCGCTTACGATTATAAAATCCCTCAATGTATTGAAATAGTGCTAGATTTGCTTCTTCAAATGAGACATATTTTGTACGATATACTTCTTCTTTCTTTAAAATGGCGTGAAATGACTCAATACAAGCGTTATCGTATGGACAACCTTTTTTACTGAAAGAAGGCTTTATTTTATAATTCGCGAGTAAAGTTTGAAATTCCTGACTTGTATATTGTGTTCCTAAATCAGTATGTAAAATGAGCCCTTTTTGTGGTCTTTGTGTATGGTAAGCGTTTTCTAAAGCTTTTACCACAAGGTTCGTTGTCATATTTCGTGAAAATGAATATCCAATAATTTTCTTAGAATGCAAATCCATCACTGATGCAAGGTAACACCAGCCATCTTTTTGCGTGTGAATATAAGTAATATCCGCCACCCACTTTTCATTAATTGTCGTTGTAGAGAAGTCCTGTTCTAGTAGATTTATTCGTTCTTCTATAGTTGATTTTGATGAATGTGGTTTATATTTCTTTAAGATGATGGAGCGAATATTTTCTTTTTTCATGAGTCGTTGCACACGCTTTACACTTACTTGAAACCCTTGTTCCAATAGGGTTTGATGAATTTTCGGTGCACCGTAACGCCCTCCACTATCTTGATGAATTTGTATAATTTGTTTGGTTAACTCTTCATTTTCACGACTACGCTTTGACTCTGTTTTGTGCTGAGATTGGTAATACGAACTTCTCGCTATTCCAAGTGTTTGACACATTGTACGAACAGAGTGTGTTTCTTTTTGACAATCGATAAATTGATGTAATTCTGTATCGTTTATTTTTTCGCGAATATGGCCATAGCCTTTTTTAATATCTCATTCTCCTCTTTCAGGCGAAGCATTTCTTTTTGCATTCGTTTTAGATCTTCTGGAGTCATTTCTTCCTCATCAATCGTTGTGATAGGAGAATATTTTTTAATCCATTTATAAATCGTTACTTCTGATACACCATACTCGCTGCTTAATTCTTTCACAGATTGGTCTGAATGATATAATTCAACAACCATCTTTTTAAATTCTTCATTAAAGTTCTTGTTTGCCATACGGACACTTCCTCCTTGAAATCCATTGTAAGGACTTAACTAAGTTGTGTCCATATGACTATACTAACTCCA
>NZ_JAKUFV010000064.1:0-1483 GCF_022663595.1 Bacillus cereus group sp. BfR-BA-01360 | reverse complement strand
CGACTTTTCATTCAATTTTGAATGAAAAGTCGTCTTTCTCTTTATTCTTTTTTACTTTGTTTCTTTCATCAAGGTTAGGATTCGTTTTAAATTGACAGCGAATATAGCCATTGCACCTTGCAGTTGCATACCAATCAGACCCGAGGAAGATGCCACATCATACCCGTGTCTATGCTTAAGTTCACTATTTTTCGCTTCAATTTTATAACGCTCTTTCCCCTTTTCTTTAAAATATGCACTTTCTTGAAATGCTTGTTGTTCCTTATGTTCAGTGGATTTAATTGTCACAGAATATGTTTTACTTTTAGCGCCTTCCTTGTAACACCCACTTTTGAATGGACATACTTTGCATTTTTCAATATCAAAATAGTAGGTATGACTTTGACTATTGTTTGTTCCCTTTTTACCCGTACGTGCTCTACGAACAGCCATATGTCCAGCTTTACAGACATACATACCCGCATCTTTATTAAACTCAAATTCATCTTCTTTTTTACGTGGCCCTTGTGTCACAATAGGGTTTAATTTCGATACTAATTGTAATTGATTTTGGTTGGCATATTGAATATTATTTTTCTCAGAATAAGCAGTATCTCCAATAACTGTATCAATTTCCATTCCTGTTTCACGACTTTTTTCAATCAATGTTTGAAGGTATTTTCCATCGCTTTTTTCACCCGTTGTAATCACCGCAGCTGTAATGATGCGTTCTTCATTCATCGCAATATGTGTTTTGTAACCAAAGAAAGAAGAATCCGCTGTTTTATGTCCAATTCGCGCATCAGGATCTTGCGAAAATTGGAGGTGTTCTTGGTGATCTTCTACGATTTCTTTTAAATAATTCAGTTTCTCTTTCACATTTGGATATTCACGAATGATTTCCTCTTTTTCTACTGTTTCAATTACTTTTTGACAATATTCAAGTTCGTCACTTAAGTCATCTGTCATTGTTTTTGGTGGGAACTTTTCCTTCATTCCTTCGTCAACTTGATAAACAGCTTTGCGGAGTAATTTGGATTTCTCCATTAAAAATTCTTTCGGCGATTTTTGATTGAAGCGTGCTTTTGTATGCGTGGCATCAACAATAATAGATTTATTTTTAATCAAGTTTTTTTCGAGTGCAATTTCCACTGTTTTTTGAATGAGCATGTCAAGTAACCCTATATCTGTCAGACGAAGCTTGCGGAACTTCGTTAATGAACTAGGGTCAATGACCATATCTTCTGGTGCCATATCTAAAAAATATTTAAAGGACATATCGTATTTTGAGCGTTCCACAACATCTACATCGGATAAATCAAAAATAGATTTTAGTAATAAATATTTAAACATACGAACAGGCGGCACTGCATTGCGACCGTTATCGAGACAATATTTATCTTGTAGTTCTTCTAAAACAAAAGAAAAGTCTACCAGTTCATTCAATTGACGAAGCATATTATCCTTTGGTACAACGATATCGTAAATCGCCATAAATGGACTG
>NZ_JAKUFV010000063.1:0-1874 GCF_022663595.1 Bacillus cereus group sp. BfR-BA-01360 | reverse complement strand
CTATCCGAAGGCGATTCATCACCCACCTACTCATTGGGCTATGCCCTGCACGTTCCTTGAGGTGGGTGTCTTCTCGCCTAAAAAGATAAAGCGGATACTGAATATAAAATAGACGGAAGCAGTAAGCTATAAAAAAATAATGCGGCATGTTGTAGAGCTACCTTACAATTGTTTATATATTCGAGGCGTAAGGGGAATTAAAAACTTTTCCTTCTTTTTAAAATAAATCCATTTCTACTCGCACAAGGAGAACTTCTTTTTCTCAGTCATATCGTGAACGCTCCCTTTATTTTGTTATATCCTTATTAGATGCAGAGCTCAAAATGATTTAAAGTGATCGATTTAGTTACATGAAGGTTATAGGATATGCTCGTTCGCTAGGTACTAAAGAAGTTCATTATATACGAACGTTGAAAATAAAATGACCATATATGATTTGGGAGTAACGCTAGTCAAGAACAATCTGGTTTTAACATTGTACTCATAAATTCTCTTTTAAATGCTTGATAACGAAAGTTCACCGCAATCCTCTGAACTGGTCGATTATCAAATCTCGTTTGCTCCGCTGTCCTTCTAAAGTCTGCTACACTTTGTCCACGCGTCTCATCATTTGTTGTACTAATCCAGACAGCAGACTTTTTGTATTCAAAAATAGTATCTTTTCGCAATGCAATAAATGGAAGTAAATCATGAATTGGGCTGCCACCGATTCCAGGGTATTGCTTTTTATAATAATTTTCATAGTAAAAATCAATCATTGGTTTAATCAGCTTTGCTTGTCCTGTTCCCTTATCGTCAATAAAATTTACCATTTCAGGAGTAATAATGGCCCGCTGCGTCACATTTAATGGGTAAATACTTACGTTTTTCGCGTACTTCATCACAATGTTTGTTGCGATGGGATCACTATAAAAATTCGCTTCTGATACAGGTGTAACATTACCGGGGCATAAAAACGCACCACCCATAATATAATACGCATGCACGCAACTCATTACTTCAGGATACAACAGAAATAATGTTGCGAGAGCTGTTAAACGTCCTGTTGCTACAATGATAATATCTTCTGGACACGGTTCGATTAACTTGATAATCTCATAAAAGTTTTCTCTTTTCATCCCTCTTGTTTTTGGAGGAATAATTGATCCCAAACCGTGTTCGCCATGAATTTCTGGAAAGAACAAAGGATCTTCTGCCGTCATTGGCCTACTGGCTCCTTTTATAATTTTTATCTTTGTAGCATAGTATCTCTCTAAAAAATAAACATTTTCAGTCACAATTTCCCTTGAAACATTTCCGTAATCAGCAACAATTCCAATGATATCAAGACGACACGTCTTATCTGCATAGATTAACGATACTGCATCATCAATACCAAAGTCTCCAAAAAAGATGATTTTCTTATTCACTATCCTCACCCCTCTTCTGCACATTCTAATACCATTATTATGCAAAAAAGACAAGGCGGTGAAACCATGAGAAGCAAAAAAGTCACCTATTTATTAGTGACTTCCTTCTTTTTATAAGATAAATATGCTAATACACTTTTACTTGTATTGTATTTTGGATTATTTCCTTTACGTGGTTCTCTTATATGCGTTTTTTCAAATCCAGGAATTTCAGGCATTCTCTCCAAAAATTCAACAATTTCTTGTTCATTTCCTTCCACTCTTACACGAATCATTGTTATAACTACTCCTAGCTTTCTTTTTTACTTTCATAAGTATAACGTACTTACTAAGGAGCGCAAGAAGTTTCTCTTTCATGTAGCATTTTTTAATATGACAGTTTGTCAATCTAAGTGCGACAGTTCCTCCTGAAACGCTTCGTGGGCAGTTTTCCACGCTAAACATTTTCTTGGTCTTTGGTTAATA
>NZ_JAKUFV010000062.1:0-2086 GCF_022663595.1 Bacillus cereus group sp. BfR-BA-01360 | reverse complement strand
TACAATTTGAATTTTGTACAAAAAAAGGTGGATTGAGGATGGCTAAAACAGAGATTACTGTCGAGATGGAACGACAAATATATAGTGCAACTACTTGTAATCAAGGGGTATTTGGTTGTTTTGAAGTGACAATTGGTTGGTTCGGAAAAGAACGTGTGGACTACTTGACGTATGATACAAAGGGGATTTGGCGTTGCTATGAGATTAAAGTATCATTGTCCGATTTTAGAAGTAAAGCGCATAAAACCTTTGTGGGACATTTTAATTATTATGTAATGCCGGAAGAACTTTATGAAAAAGTTAAAGACGAGATACCTAAGCATATAGGTGTATATGTTGGTAAAACACTTATGAAACGGGCAAGAAAACAAAAACTCGCAGTAGATGAAGAGGTTTTGAAAGACTCTTTCATTCGTTCGCTTTACCGAGAGGCAGACAAAGTATTGCGTAGCAATAATCCATCTATTGTGGAGTCATTACAAAGGCAGTTGCGGAATGAACGGAAACAAAAAGAGGAATACCGAAGTAAATATCAAGAGGAAAGAAGAAAATATGAACCTCGAAGTAAACGGGTAATTCAGTAGACAGTTTTTTAACCAAAGCGTTATTTGAGAGAAAGGACGGACAAGCAATGGATATCAAAATTAAACTTGAGAATAAAAAAACAAAATACTTAGTGGGCGACATCATTGTTATAAATTCAGGAGAAATATTTTTCATATATAGTGACCCATCGACAGGAAAGTATTCACTGTTGAATTGCAAAATGGACACTTGGGCCTCAGGGTGCTTTGATTCAATAGATGATCTTATGGAAAATATGAAAAACTGGACGACATTTCAACACTATTCAGCAAATGAATATCAATTAGAGTTAGTGCCTACGAAAGAAAAATAATACAAAAACACAATTGAATAGAAAAGAGGGACAAAGTGAATAAATACTCTACTATGCTTATTCATAATCTAGGAATCATTTCTTTAATAGCATTTATATTCTATATGACTAATAGTTGGTGGTCCTTAATTGTATTGCTTTGTTTGGTAAAAACGTCTAAGGAATCTTAATGAAATAATTATTGGAATCTTATCGACACGTTTCGACATATAAATGACCGTCAGAATCATAGTAAATTTGGTTTATTTTTCTTTCTGAATGTAATAAGGTATCGAAAGTGTTAAAACGTCTTAAAAAGGGAAATAAATAGGTTTAACGATGTTTGTAGTTTTATTATAGAAGGCGAGAGTAAATGATGGGAAAGTTCGAATTCACGATTAATACATTAGAAACTGCATTAGAACATTATCTTAAAACAATGGAAGTCATCAATAAAAATTCAAAACGATATAAACAATTTGAAAAAAGGACTAAAGAATTAAAAGAAGCCTTGGTTATCCTAAATCGTTTTAATAGAAAGGAAGAGCAAGATGGCTAATCTTAAAAAAAGAAAATTAAGAAAGGCGATTTCTAGACGTGCAAAAGCCGTCGATAAATACCAAACTGATAAAGCCTGGCGAAATATCTTTGTTAAAGCGGGTATTTTGAAATGATTGTGGAAGGTCAAAAAAGGAAGTAGGTGAATCATCATTTTTGACTGGCTGAAAGACTATCAGAAATTAGAAGAAGAAATTGCTTATTTAGAATATAAATTAGATAAAGCGAAAGCTGAATTGAAACGCTGGGTTAGTGGTGATTTACAAGAAGTTCGTTTAACTGCTGAATCAGAAGGTGCAAAGGTAGAAGATCGAATAGCTGATATTGAATATGAGTTAGCGCATAAGATGAATGAAATGCACGATTTAAAAGAATTGATTAGTAAATTTACAAGTCTAGAAAATCTAATATTAAAAATGAAATATATTGAGTGTATGACATTAGAAGACATTGCGTATAGCTTACATTATAGCCCAGGTTATATTAGACGTAAGCACGCTGAAATAAGAAGAATGGTTAAGTTTGCTGAGACTTTCTAATGTTACTTTTTTGTAGATAACATTTAGTGTACAGAAACCATTGAAAAAATGAGTTATAGTAATAACATAAGAAATTGACGAAAGGGCAACTGGTGCACGGTTGCTCTTTTTA
>NZ_JAKUFV010000061.1:0-2299 GCF_022663595.1 Bacillus cereus group sp. BfR-BA-01360 | reverse complement strand
AAGTTCTTGTTTGCCATACGGACACTTCCTCCTTGAAATCCATTGTAAGGACTTAACTAAGTTGTGTCCATATGACTATACTAACTCCACAGTCAAGATCTCACCTGCTGTTTTGTTAAAATTAAATACACTTAAACCATTTATAAAATTATAAAAGAAGCAGAAAGTATGGATAAAGTATCGAATAATAATATTATCGATATGCTTATTGAAAGCTATGTAAATACTAAACTAACAACGAGACAATCTGAAGGTTATAAAGGGATGTGCAAGCACCTTTATGAAATGCTGGAAAAGAAATAACACGTGAAAAGTTTAAATAGGAGTGGTACCTGTGGAAAATAAAAATAATTCATTTGTAGTAACAGTTACGCCTATTACTGACAACTTAGATAAGGAAATACAGGCACCTCAGAAAAAGAAATTTAAAAACCAACAAGGAAGTATTAAAGTTTCTAATGAATCAAAAGTAGAACTTGAGGCACTAATGAAGATTACCAACAAGAAATTCGCTCACGAAATAATCGATCTACTTATAAATAATTATTATGTAGAAAAAGAATTAACTGCAGAGCAAAAAATGAAATTCAAATTACTAACAGAAATATAAAAAGAAGTATCCCTTATTCTAATTAGGGGTACTTCTTTTTCCTCTCTACCGATATTGAGACGTTATGTTAACCAAATGTGTATACCATATACATCTAAAAATCTGAACAAATTAGTCCTTTCTAATGGTATAATTAGGAAAATGGAGGTGCATGTAACATGGCAAAGAGAACAGAACGATATCTTAATTTTATTGAAAGTGATCCAATCCTTTCTAAAATTTTGGGGAGATTTTCATCATTAGTATTACTATACATTATTATAGGAGGTTGTTTAGTAACTACTATTGAAAACGAATATGTGAGAATGATATTTTCTGGTTTTTATTTCATATCCATCATTATTTTCAACATATTCTTTATAATTCGGTTTGTAAAATACCGAAAAAAATCACTGTGACCCCTAAGTGAAGCAAATGTACAATGACTTCCGCTAATAATGCCTTATGTTAACTTGACTTGACTTGAATATGATATACAATAAAAATATAAAAAAGGGGGTAATAAATTCGATGAATAAAACTGCTGTGATATTATCTTTTGCTTTGATGCTTGGTATTGTAGATCAATCTTCCATTAAAGGGCACTTTTGTTGAAGAACTTTTTTGAAGTAGATTCCCAAACTTGGAAATCTACTTTCTAGATATTTGTATAATTTTAAATATTATATATCTTTATGAAAAATTGGTTTACTAAGGAGGTTGTTATATGAGTTACAAGAACACACTTATTACCATTTCAGAGGATTCAAAAGCTACTTCTGCCATAGTACCTGTCACCAGAAATGGAAAACCTACTATTGCTTCTATTGAATATGATTTAATTAAGAATAATCCTTATAAATTTACACAAGAAGATGTGCAATTTAAAACTTATTTAATCAAAAATCAAATAGAAGAAGAAAATACAGATGAACTGCGAAAACAATTTTTTTCAAAACCTATGGCTTGCTTCAGAGCTTCTCCTTTAGTGAAAAATTATGGTTGGGGAATACACTATAACGATCAAGGGAAAATTGCCATTTATGATGTTAAGAGTGAAATATATAACCAATTGCTTAATCAAGATAAGATTACTAAATTAAAAGGTATGCGTTCGAAAAGAAAATAAAACAGTATCTTATTAATCCTTTATTAAAATAAACGGTTGTGTAAGTGGAACAAATGTAGTAGCCGGTGCTATTGTAGGAGCAGGAATTGGTGCTGTTGCTGGTGGAGTAGTAGGAGCATTTGCAGAATAAAAAACTAACTATCAAATAAATAAAGGAGAAAATAAATAAACATGAAAAATAAATTCACACTTCCTCCTTTCAAAAAAATTACCAAAAAAATTAAATATCAATAAAACTAATCTCTATAACTTCTATTTCTTAAACATTTCATGTAATAACAAAAATTACCTATAAGGGGTCACCATATCATTTTAAGAAAATTGTACGCCAAGGGATTTATAAAGGTCATTAAGATTTAATAAACGTTTATAAATATTTTGTAATATGTTTATAAACGTGATAAACCTTGATTTTATAAGGATTATAGTTTGTTTAGTGCAAAATGAAAGTACATAGTAATGCAATAAAAACGTGCAGATATGATTGCACAAAAAAAAGGTCTATTCTATAGGGTATTTCTTGTATAATGAGAGAAAAATGAGAATCGGAGACATTTCAAAATGACGAAAAAACTATTTAC
>NZ_JAKUFV010000060.1:0-2313 GCF_022663595.1 Bacillus cereus group sp. BfR-BA-01360 | reverse complement strand
AAACTTCGTTTGATAAACGGGTAACAAATGTTGAAAAGACCTCGGATGTTATCAATCAAAGTGTATCTAAACTTCAAGAAACGCAAACACAGCAAGGAAAAGCGATATCCGAAGCACAGGCGATAATCAAACAACATTCTGATGAACTTGCGTTGTCGGTAAAAATGAAAGATGTCGAGGATTATGTGGGTGGCATTGGGGTAACAAATGAACTTCTTAATACTCGTTTCAAACAGGGGACAAAGTATTTTTATAGTGCGGTGCCGATTTCTGTCGATGCAAACGAAACGCATAAAGGCGATTCGTCTTTAAAGTTATCTGTTAGCGGTAATACGGATAATGCATTTCGTAACATAACATCTATGAGAGTTCCTGTTACTCCTGGTGAAAATGTAGTTGTATCGGCGTATTTTAAAGTCAAAGATTGGACAGAACATGAAAAGAAAATGATACGTATGGTCGCCATCTTTTGGAAAAAAGATGGGACTCAATTTACAGCTGGGGTCAATGATTTTACTTTTCCAGCTGATACATGGGTGAGACAAGAATTTACTAAAGTAGCTCCCGCTGAAGCTGTTGAAGTTGCCCTTAGAGCTTATGTGATTCGTAACGGTACTTTTTGGATGGCTCACCCGATGCTGCAAAAAGCGGTGAGAGCAAGTTCTTATATTGAAAATCCAGCAGATATGGTCGACAAAGATAAAATCATGGAAGAGTTGGCTGACAAAGTAGCAACTGAACAATATACCAAAAAAGTAACGGAGTTAGAAAGAAGTATCAGCGCTAATGAAAAAGGCGTTGCAATTATATCTGAAAAACACGAAACCTTTGTGAATGATACTTTCGACGCTTATGTCAAAGAAGTGGGGTCTAAGTTACAAGTATTAGATGAAGGAATTCTAGCTCAAGTGAAAAAAGGCGATATTATCGCAGCTATCAATCTGTCAGCAGAGAAGATAACAATTGATGTAGCAAAATTAGCAATTAATGCAGACACAATGGTCGAATGGTTAACTGCAAAAGGTATCGATACGAATCTCATTCGAATCAGTGGCGATAAGATACTCATCGACAAAAACGGTGTAACGATTAAAATGCTAGATTTCCTTTTCGAAGATGAACGAGGACTAAAAACAACGGTACAAGCCAAACGAAACCTTGTTATTGACCATGATTTTTCAAGTGTTCCTAAGCAGGTTATGCCAGATAACACAGCATTTTCATGGTTCGAAACAGGACGATTTTGGAGGAAAAACGGTTCTGTTGTAATCGAAAATGACACGCTGGCATTTAGCTATGAGCGAATGGTGAATGCGACTCGGGTAGACAAAAACAGCTATGTTGAAACTACGGTGAAAAATGGAGTTCATCCGGGGAACATCTATACCGTATCAGCGCACTTTCGTGCAGCGACAATCAATAATCAGCGTGTTACAGCCAAACCTGTGATTCAAATTTTATATGTAAAGTACGATGACAATGTCCACTATACGACGTGGTACGAAGTAAGTAAGTCTTTTGACGCTCCTAGTACCTTTTACGGCGATATACAAAGACGAGCGTTCACGATTACGATACCAGCAAGTTACAAACCGACCGAACACGCTGTAATCATTCGCCTGAAATCGGAAGGTGACATTGGTCAAGGAACGGCTGTATGCGTGTCTGGTGTGGAGATGGTGACAGGGAAATATCCTTCTATGTATAGTTGGCAAGCGCAAAGCGGTAGTGTATATGGTGGCATTATGCCAATCGATGGATTAGAATTTGGCGATAGTCAAGGTACAATCAATGTTGCCCAAGATAGAAAAACGTTTGACATAGGCGGAACTTTAGAGACGAAGTTTCACAATAACATCAGAGCAACGAAAGGTGTAAATCTTGGCGGAAATGAGTTTCAAGGTTGGGGACATGTTCGCTTCACAGATGGAAATCAAGGGATTGGATTTTACGTCCACAATTCAAATGGTTGGTTTTTTAATAGATTAGGATAGGAGTGATCGTTGTGGAAGGCGATACGAACATTACTTTCCCCTTTCCTTTACAAGAAGGAGAAGGAATGCCCTTTATGGGCAGAGTTGTAGATTTAGAGAGAACGGAAAACGGAATTACTGTACAAATTCCATTCGACATGCTAGATAACGCAGGGTTAGAAATGGGTACAAATAAAGTCGAAGTGTGGAGGGAAGTACATGACGGAACGATTTGCATTCGAGTGGCTACTATTTGTGATATCTGCAAAAAGGGCGCTCGTTTATACGAGCTAGATTTAGGGTTTGTTAAGCGAATGGTATGCGCGGAAGACTATAAAAA
>NZ_JAKUFV010000059.1:0-2415 GCF_022663595.1 Bacillus cereus group sp. BfR-BA-01360 | reverse complement strand
TTAAAGAAGATGACTCCTGTTGAATACAGAAATCATCTTCTCGCGGCTGCCTAACTTTTTTTAAAATGTCCTTTACAAAGGGTACAGATTAGTGTATCAGCTTGCTTTTTTATTGAGAAATTCGTTGAAATTTTGGAAAAGCTCCGCAAGAGCTGTTTTTTGTTGTAAAATAAAAGAAAAGAATGGATATTTCGTTGTAATTCTATGATGGAATGTGATGCGAAAAAAAAGAAATGAACGATAAATATATTTTTTTGTGATTTTATCGGAATTTAGAAACTTTAAAAGGGAAATTTCACACAATTGTCGAACAATTCATGTAGCCTAGAAGCTTACACATGTCGGAAAATTTGATTCGGTGAGGGAGGAAAAGCTGTGGAGAAAATCAAAGTATGTCTTGTGGATGATAATAAAGAATTGGTATCAATGCTAGAAAGTTATGTTGCTGCCCAAGATGATATGGAAGTAATCGGAACGGCTTATAATGGTCAAGAATGTTTAAATTTATTAAAAGAAAAACAACCTGATGTACTCGTTTTAGACATTATTATGCCACATTTAGATGGCCTAGCAGTACTGGAGAAAATGCGACATATTGAACGACTAAAACAACCGAATGTTATTATGTTAACAGCATTTGGGCAAGAAGATGTGACAAAGAAAGCAGTTGATCTAGGAGCTTCTTATTTCATATTAAAACCATTTGATATGGAGAATTTAACGAGTCATATTCGTCAAGTAAGTGGTAAAACAAATGCTGCGATAAAACGCCCACTACCATCTTTCCGATCGGTAACAACAGCAGATGGAAAACCGAAAAATTTAGATGCGAGTATTACGAGCATTATTCACGAAATTGGTGTCCCAGCTCATATTAAAGGATATATGTATTTACGCGAAGCAATTTCTATGGTGTACAACGACATTGAGTTGTTAGGATCTATTACGAAAGTATTATATCCAGATATCGCTAAGAAATATAATACAACTGCAAGTCGTGTGGAACGTGCAATTCGACATGCGATTGAAGTAGCATGGAGCCGTGGGAATATTGATTCTATCTCATCTTTATTCGGTTATACCGTATCCATGTCAAAAGCAAAACCGACGAATTCCGAATTTATTGCAATGGTTGCGGATAAATTGAGACTTGAACATAAGGCGAGTTGAGAGTAGATATAGCAGTGTTTTTTTATGTTTAGCGGCAATGTAAAGTTACCAACAAATACTGTTAATGCATTTTAATAAACACCGTCTTTTATTCGTTTGTGAATCAAACTAATGAGAGATGGTGTTTTTGTTTTGACTGAATTTGAATTACAGCTAGATAATTTTATGTTGTATTGTTCAAGTAAAAACTTATCGACTAAAACGTTGAAAAGCTATGACCAGACGCTAAATTTATCTTTATTGTACATGAGAGAGACGTATCAAGTGGAGGAAGCGGGAAAAGTAAAGGTCGTACAAAATTGGCAATTAAGTATTTAAAGGAACGTGGAAAGTACACCGTGGCTGCTACAACAATAGCTAACGATATTAATCGCCTACATAATCGGACGGATTACAAAAAGCTACTAAGCGATACAACGATTGCTAACTATTTCCGTAATATCAAAGTGTTTAGAGTTACTGCCTGAAAAAATTGATTTTAAGCATAAAGCAATTTTAATTGAGAACTTGAAAAATAAGCAGCAACGTTACATGTACTTCTCATTTAAAATGGCAATGATTTAAAACGATGGTTATTGTATCGAGACTGTTATTCAATAGGTAGTCTAATTTCTTTGATTGGTATTTTTGGAATTTTGTTAACTATACATTGGTCATTACCTTTTGCATTATTTTTATCTACTTTACCAGGTATTATTCTAGCCTTTTGGTCAAAACTTAAAGGGTATTATATAGAAAAAGATATTTCCGAAAAAGAGAGGGAAATGAATTTTACTGATGGTTTATTTACAGATAAAAGAAGTTTAAAAGAAATTAAAATGTATAATTTAGGGGAATATTTACTAAATAAATGGAAAAACTTATTTAAGTTTACACAAGATAAAAAAATCAGTTTAGCTCTATGGGAATTGAAATCTAGGTCAATTGCATCTCTTTTGTTGCAATTGGCTAGTTTTGGAGTATCTATTTTCTTGGTTTATCAAATATTTGACGCAAATTTATCAATTGGTTCATATGTAGCTTTACTTACAGCGGTTATAACTGTACAAGGGTTATTTGGATCAATCGGTGGAAATTTGGGAGATATTTTTGAAACAGCGATTTATAATAATGCATTATTAGCCATATTAAATTATAATGAACTTCCAAAAGGATGGAGTTAGTATAGTCATATGGACACAACTTAGTTAAGTCCTTACAATGGATTTCAAGGAGGAAGTGTCCGTATGGCAAACAAGAACTTTA
>NZ_JAKUFV010000058.1:0-2678 GCF_022663595.1 Bacillus cereus group sp. BfR-BA-01360 | reverse complement strand
AACTAAGTTTTTTTATTTCGTTTGTCGCGTTTTGCGTTATTGCTATCAGCGACTCGTATAATATTACACCTCTACTCACTAATAGTCAACAATTTTTGTGAAGTTTTTATAACGATATGCTGTATGTTATTCCTGGCTATTCCCCATTCAATCATATGAAAGTAGATGAACTACTGGCAGAAAAGAATTAGAATCCGCGTTACTTTCTGCACGAAGAAACCCTACAGAAATTTCTGTGGGGTTTTAAAATTAATAAACCATGTTTTTTGTCTATAGCCATACTTAAAACAAAAAACTATTTCTCTTTTGAAGACACTAAGCAGCTACCATCTGTACAAAGAGCATCGTTCACACCATTTGATGAAAGTTCTTGTAATTTAGGCTTAGGATTTTCTTCTTCTCACACCTTTTGAAGTGCGTTCAAAAACGTTTCAAGTGGTTGCGCTCCCGAAATTGCATACTTTTGATTTACAATGAAATATGGTACTCCCGTAATCTGATATTGTCGAGCAATTTCCTCATCAATTCGCACATCATTTGCATAAGCATTTTTATTCTGTATAACATGTAAAGCTTCTTTTCTATCTAACCCCGAAGCTTCAGCAATATTAGCGAGCGTTTCCACATCACTTAAATTTTTAGATTCAGTAAAATGAGCAAAAAGAAGATTTTCTACTATCTCCTTTTCTTTTCCATGTTCTTTTGCAAACTTAGCCAAACGGTGAGCATCAAAAGTATTCGTCGGTTTCATCTCTTCAAAATGAAAAGTTAAACCTATGTTAGCGGCATGCCGGCCAATTTGAATATTATTTCGCTTAGCCTCTTCAATACTAATCCCGTATTTCGATGCAAGCATTTCATCAATACCGATTCCAGAATATACCGGAGCATTTGGATCTAACTCAAAACTTTTAAATTCAACTTCAACATCATTTTTATACGGAAATTGGTCTAAGGCCATTTCTAAACGACGCTTCCCAATATAACAAAACGGACACACAAAATCAGACCAAACTTCGATTTTCATACGAACACCTCTTCAAAATTAAGTTTAAACCATTGTAGCATAGGCAATTCGTAATCAAAAAAATTTATGCTTCTATTTTCGGTAAAGGACGCTTTATGAGTGCTCACCTAGCATCCTGGCTCTCGCTGAATTTTGAATGAAGGTTCTATTTCATTCTACACTTGAAATAAACGAAATAAAAAAAAACGATAATGAGAAAGATAAAACCATTTCCTTCTCATCATCGTTTATAGAACTTCTCTTAATTCATAGTCAGCCTATCGTTTATAATATCAAAATTCTCTCTTTCATGAATTATGCTGAAATGTATTTCTCCACAAAGTTCCATAGGGTATTCCAATATTTATCTGGATTTGCTTGTTCAGCTTCTCCATGCCCCGCACCTGGCACAATTAACTTTTCTTTTTCTACTTTTGCAGCATTGTATACTTCATCTAACATTTCATAAGGAACGAACGTATCCGCATCTCCATGAATAAATAAGATTGGTGTTTTGCTTTTTGCAACTTGCTTGACAGCCGATGCTTCTTCTAAATCATAACCCGCCCTTAGCTTAGTAACTGTATTTGCTGCATTCATAACAGGAAATTTAGGTAAATGGAATAAATCTTTTAATTGATATGTGAATTCATCCATAACAGATGAGAAACCACAATCTTCAACAATGACTTTCACATTAGGAGGCAAATCTTCTCCAGAAGTCATCATCACTGTTGCTCCTCCCATAGAAATACCAAATAGAGCTATCTCCGCCTGAGGATCTTTCTTTAAAATTTGCTGAATCCAGCGTTGCACATCTTTCCGATCATGCCACCCCATGCCGATATAATCTCCTTCGCTATTTCCATGACCGCGAAGATCCGGTGCTAATACGCTGTAACCTTTCTCATAAAAATGACGAATATATTTCGTCATTTCTGATGCTTTACTACTATAGCCATGTACGATAATTGCCCATTTATGACTAGATTGCTCATTTATATATTCATATCCTGTTAGTTTTAACTCATCAAAAGAACGCATCACGATTGTATTTGGCTTATATTTTGAAATAAACTCAGCATTTTTTTGCTCATTCGTGACTAATACATTCCCTGACACATTTACTGTTTTTTCTAAATGAGGATTCCCTTGTAAAAATTCTTTTTCTTGTTTCGCATTTAATGCATAATTGAAGAAATAATTTCCGACTAACATGTATGCAACGGTTAGAAGTAGTAAAATCCCTATTAATATTACACTTATTTTTTTCATACTATCTCCTTTTATAAAAAATATCTTACACAACATTACTATTCTAACATACCAATATAGATAAACAACGAAAAAATAATTGAATGGAAAAAGGAATACATATGAGGCAGTAAATACCTCCAACGTTTATTAATTATTTACTAAAAGATTGAGGATAAAGAGGGACATAAATAAAAAAACAACTTCGCTTTTTAAAAAAATAATAAGTGAAGCATATCTTGATCTACATATTTTTTACTATCCATCAAAGTGATTTAAATATAGAAGCATTGTTATATAAAAAAACCTAAGTCAGTTTGACTTAGGTTTTTGCTTGGCGACGTCCTACTCTCACAGGGGCAAGGCCCCAACTACCATCGGCGCTAGAGAGCTTAACTTCCGTGTTCGGTATGGGAAC
>NZ_JAKUFV010000057.1:0-2822 GCF_022663595.1 Bacillus cereus group sp. BfR-BA-01360 | reverse complement strand
CAATCATTATACATGAAAAAAGCGAAAGCTTCCTCGATTATATCGAGAAAGCTTTCGCTTTTTAAACTGGGAGGACTTTTTCAGTGGCCTCGTATCAAACCTCTGTCTATTTATATATAAGACATTATAGAGAGTAATTTGGCGCTTCTTTTGTAATTTGTACATGGTGTGGATGACTTTCGCGTAGTCCAGCACCTGTCATACGAATAAATTGTGCATTTTCACGTAAGAACTCTAAATCATGTGCTCCGCAATATCCCATTCCTGCACGTAATCCACCAACTAATTGATGAACTGTATCAGCTAAAGGTCCTTTATATGGTACACGGCCTTCAATACCCTCTGGAACAAGTTTTTTATTTCCTTCCTGGAAGTAACGATCCTTACTTCCTTTTTCCATCGCTCCAACAGAACCCATACCACGGTACACTTTAAATTGACGACCTTGGTAAATTTCAGTTTCCCCTGGGCTTTCAGCTACACCAGCGAACATGCTACCAAGCATTACAACGTGAGCACCTGCCGCTAAAGCCTTCACCATATCACCAGAGTATTTAATACCGCCATCAGCAATAACCGGGATACCATGTTTACGCGCTTCAGTTGCACAATCATATACTGCTGTTAATTGTGGAACACCTACGCCGGCTACAACGCGTGTTGTACAAATTGAGCCTGGTCCAATACCAACTTTGATAATATTTGCACCAGCTTCAATTAATGCACGTGTTGCTTCAGCTGTAGCAACGTTCCCTGCAATAATATTTAATTCTGGATATTTAGTACGAACCTCTTTTACTTTTTCAAGAACACCTTGTGAATGTCCATGAGCTGTATCAATTACAATAACGTCTACGTTTGCTTTTACTAATGCGTCAATACGAAGCATTGCATCTGCAGTTACACCAACTGCTGCCCCAACTAATAAACGCCCCTGTTTATCCTTTGCTGAGTTTGGAAACTCAATGACTTTTTCAATATCTTTAATGGTAATAAGACCTTTTAACACACCGTTTTGATCAACAAGAGGGAGCTTTTCAATTTTATATTTCTGTAGGATCTTTTCAGCTTCTTTTAGCGTAGTACCGACCGGAGCAGTAATGAGTTGTTCTTTTGTCATCACATCGGAAATTTTGATAGAGTAATCTTGAATAAAACGCATATCACGGTTTGTAATAATACCAACTAGTTTTTGCTCATCTAAATTATTTACAATTGGTACACCTGAGATGCGATATTTTCCCATTAAATGTTCTGCATCGTACACTTGATGCTCTGGAGTTAAAAAGAAAGGATCTGAAATAACGCCACTTTCAGAACGTTTTACTTTATCAACTTGTTCAGCTTGTTGCTCAATTGACATATTCTTATGAATAATTCCTAATCCACCTTGACGTGCCATTGCAATAGCCATATCAGCTTCTGTTACTGTGTCCATCCCTGCGCTAATTAAAGGAATATTTAACTGCAAACTTTCAGATAGAACCGTTTTAACATTTACTTCTCTTGGTAATACATCTGATTTTGCTGGTATAAGTAATACATCATCAAATGTCAAACCTTCTTTAACAAATTTAGATTCCCACATAATTGTTCCCCCTATGATACCAGAAATTATTATTAGTAGCTTAACAATTGGTTAAAATACTGTCAAGAAAGTGATTATATGTTGGAATTTTTAGATAATAAAAGGAGCGTAACATATGAATTGTACATCTCAAATTTGGCATCAATTTAGTTTCTTTTTGTCTGCTCAAAATGTACAACGTTATCTTGCCCGTTGTTATAAGAAATTACCTATTGAAAATGCTGAAAAGAGGAGCTTTGAAAATTGTTATCCCTTTATTTATTATTTGGAGCATGGGAAAAATTATTATAATCTTTATCAAACTGCTCCTTGTTCTATTCAGCCGATTTTGTTGTTTTATGGAATGAGTCAGCTCTTTAAGGCATGCCTATTAACTATCAATCC
Source organism: Bacillus cereus group sp. BfR-BA-01360 (assembly GCF_022663595.1). NCBI lineage: Bacteria > Bacillati > Bacillota > Bacilli > Caryophanales > Bacillaceae > Bacillus > Bacillus cereus group sp. BfR-BA-01360. Next base: position 850 of record NZ_JAKUFV010000057.1, on the reverse strand, counting down.
GAACTACCCTGAATCTACAACTGTCTTAGCTCATGGAGTAACAACAAGAAAACGAAAAAAACAAGGTTATCAATTTTTAGAAGATGAAGTAAAAATACAAAAAACCGGGCTATTTCCTCACCTTGCACAGCAACTGTTTCATATGGAACAACTGGAAGGAGAAAAATTTAATATGTTCGAATTGCTTGTAAAAATCCCTGAATTACAATCTTTATTTCAATGTAGTCAAAAGGGAAAAACATTGTATAAGTTGGATACACACAGGAAAGAATATATTACCTTTCCCCCTGCAGTGCTTGATCATTTACATATGACTAAGGAGAGATTTACTCGTTATATTGAAACGATTTGTAGACACCTTTCTATGCGCTATGTAGATAGTAAAGAGGATGAAACGAAATTAGTATTTTCTGCTCCTATTAAAACATGGAATCCGATATATGTTGCTCCATTGTCTTATAGCCACCATTTAGACACTTATTATTGGCCAATCATAAGTGATTCAAGAAGTCCAAAACCATGTTTACCTGAATTGCTTATCCATTATTTACTCCTCTATAATTTAAGTATGATTTCACGCTATGAGACGGAATGGTGGTATGAACTTTTAGGAAGCTACGCTTCGGATGATTATCCTTTTATTTATCAATTTTTAAATATATCTGCTGAAAAAATTCCTTACTATATTTCGTTATTTTTATTCAATCAATGTTCATCTATTTCTTAGGAAATAAAAAAACACGAGTGAATTCACTCGTGTTTTTTGCTTGGCGACGTCCTACTCTCACAGGGGCAAGGCCCCAACTACCATCGGCGCTAGAGAGCTTAACTTCCGTGTTCGGTATGGGAA
>NZ_JAKUFV010000056.1:0-2973 GCF_022663595.1 Bacillus cereus group sp. BfR-BA-01360 | reverse complement strand
ATGTTCTTTGAAAACTAGATAACAGTGTAGCTCATATTTTTAATTTTAGTTTGGTTAAGTTAGAAAGGGCGCACGGTGGATGCCTTGACACTAGGAGTCGATGAAGGACGGGACTAACACCGATATGCTTCGGGGAGCTGTAAGTAAGCTTTGATCCGGAGATTTCCGAATGGGGAAACCCACCATACGTAATGGTATGGTATCCTTATCTGAATACATAGGGTAAGGAGGACAGACCCAGGGAACTGAAACATCTAAGTACCTGGAGGAAGAGAAAGCAAATGCGATTTCCTGAGTAGCGGCGAGCGAAACGGAACATAGCCCAAACCAAGAGGCTTGCCTCTTGGGGTTGTAGGACATTCTATACGGAGTTACAAAGGAACGAGGTAGACGAAGCAGTCTGGAAAGGCTCGTCATAGAAGGTAACAACCCTGTAGTTGAAACTTCGTTCCCTCTTGAATGAATCCTGAGTACGGCGGAACACGTGAAATTCCGTCGGAATCTGGGAGGACCATCTCCCAAGGCTAAATACTCCCTAGTGATCGATAGTGAACCAGTACCGTGAGGGAAAGGTGAAAAGCACCCCGGGAGGGGAGTGAAAGAGATCCTGAAACCGTGTGCCTACAAATAGTCAGAGCCCGTTAACGGGTGATGGCGTGCCTTTTGTAGAATGAACCGGCGAGTTACGATCCCGTGCGAGGTTAAGCTGAAGAGGCGGAGCCGTAGCGAAAGCGAGTCTGAATAGGGCGTTTAGTACGTGGTCGTAGACCCGAAACCAGGTGATCTACCCATGTCCAGGGTGAAGTTCAGGTAACACTGAATGGAGGCCCGAACCCACGCACGTTGAAAAGTGCGGGGATGAGGTGTGGGTAGCGGAGAAATTCCAATCGAACCTGGAGATAGCTGGTTCTCCCCGAAATAGCTTTAGGGCTAGCCTCAAGTGTAAGAGTCTTGGAGGTAGAGCACTGATTGGACTAGGGGTCCTCATCGGATTACCGAATTCAGTCAAACTCCGAATGCCAATGACTTATCCTTGGGAGTCAGACTGCGAGTGATAAGATCCGTAGTCAAAAGGGAAACAGCCCAGACCGCCAGCTAAGGTCCCAAAGTGTGTATTAAGTGGAAAAGGATGTGGAGTTGCTTAGACAACTAGGATGTTGGCTTAGAAGCAGCCACCATTTAAAGAGTGCGTAATAGCTCACTAGTCGAGTGACTCTGCGCCGAAAATGTACCGGGGCTAAATACACCACCGAAGCTGCGGATTGATACCTTTGGTATCAGTGGTAGGGGAGCGTTCTAAGGACAGTGAAGTCAGACCGGAAGGACTGGTGGAGTGCTTAGAAGTGAGAATGCCGGTATGAGTAGCGAAAGACGGGTGAGAATCCCGTCCACCGAATGCCTAAGGTTTCCTGAGGAAGGCTCGTCCGCTCAGGGTTAGTCAGGACCTAAGCCGAGGCCGACAGGCGTAGGCGATGGACAACAGGTTGATATTCCTGTACCACCTCTTTATCGTTTGAGCAATGGAGGGACGCAGAAGGATAGAAGAAGCGTGCGATTGGTTGTGCACGTCCAAGCAGTTAGGCTGGTAAGTAGGCAAATCCGCTTACCGCAAAGGCTGAGCTGTGATGGGGAAGCTCCTTATGGAGCGAAGTCTTCGATTCCCCGCTGCCAAGAAAAGCTTCTAGCGAGATAAAAGGTGCCTGTACCGCAAACCGACACAGGTAGGCGAGGAGAGAATCCTAAGGTGAGCGAGAGAACTCTGGTTAAGGAACTCGGCAAAATGACCCCGTAACTTCGGGAGAAGGGGTGCTTTCTTAACGGAAAGCCGCAGTGAATAGGCCCAAGCGACTGTTTAGCAAAAACACAGGTCTCTGCGAAGCCGTAAGGCGAAGTATAGGGGCTGACACCTGCCCGGTGCTGGAAGGTTAAGGAGAGGGGTTAGCGTAAGCGAAGCTCTGAACTGAAGCCCCAGTAAACGGCGGCCGTAACTATAACGGTCCTAAGGTAGCGAAATTCCTTGTCGGGTAAGTTCCGACCCGCACGAAAGGTGTAACGATTTGGGCACTGTCTCAACCAGAGACTCGGTGAAATTATAGTACCTGTGAAGATGCAGGTTACCCGCGACAGGACGGAAAGACCCCGTGGAGCTTTACTGTAGCCTGATATTGAATTTTGGTACAGCTTGTACAGGATAGGCGGGAGCCTTTGAAGCCGGAGCGCTAGCTTCGGTGGAGGCGCTGGTGGGATACCGCCCTGGCTGTATTGAAATTCTAACCTACGGGTCTTATCGACCCGGGAGACAGTGTCAGGTGGGCAGTTTGACTGGGGCGGTCGCCTCCTAAAGTGTAACGGAGGCGCCCAAAGGTTCCCTCAGAATGGTTGGAAATCATTCGTAGAGTGCAAAGGCATAAGGGAGCTTGACTGCGAGACCTACAAGTCGAGCAGGGACGAAAGTCGGGCTTAGTGATCCGGTGGTTCCGCATGGAAGGGCCATCGCTCAACGGATAAAAGCTACCCCGGGGATAACAGGCTTATCTCCCCCAAGAGTCCACATCGACGGGGAGGTTTGGCACCTCGATGTCGGCTCATCGCATCCTGGGGCTGTAGTCGGTCCCAAGGGTTGGGCTGTTCGCCCATTAAAGCGGTACGCGAGCTGGGTTCAGAACGTCGTGAGACAGTTCGGTCCCTATCCGTCGTGGGCGTAGGAAATTTGAGAGGAGCTGTCCTTAGTACGAGAGGACCGGGATGGACGCACCGCTGGTGTACCAGTTGTTCTGCCAAGGGCATCGCTGGGTAGCTATGTGCGGAAGGGATAAGTGCTGAAAGCATCTAAGCATGAAGCCCCCCTCAAGATGAGATTTCCCATAGCGTAAGCTAGTAAGATCCCTGAAAGATGATCAGGTTGATAGGTTCGAGGTGGAAGCGTGGTGACACGTGGAGCTGACGAATACTAATAGATCGAGGACTTAACCA
>NZ_JAKUFV010000055.1:0-3116 GCF_022663595.1 Bacillus cereus group sp. BfR-BA-01360 | reverse complement strand
TAAAACAAAAGAAAAGTCTACCAGTTCATTCAATTGACGAAGCATATTATCCTTTGGTACAACGATATCGTAAATCGCCATAAATGGACTGCAGTACAGATTAGTATACTAGCATTCCCTTATTCTATGTATGCTATATTTCTATTCTTCTTTTTCCGACATTAGAACTTTATAATTTTTTTACGAAATAAACGATCCCAAAATGATTTCTTCTGTTCTGAAGATGCTATGAGGCGCTTACTCCCTTGTATCTCTCTTAATACCTGCATTAATTGAATATCTCTTTGTTCCTCTCTTATTATTCTCTTAGCATCCGTCTCCTGTAAAAATGTACTTTGTTGATCCAACCTTTGAATTAACTCTACATTAAGCTCTTCTAATCGTTCTATACGTTCCGTTAATGTTTTTATGTGTTCTGTATTTACTATGCTATCTGTAACAACAGTTGCTATCTCATTTTCTTCAAAACTTGCCATTGCTAAATTTATAGCCTGTTCTAGTGTTACGTTCTTCTTGTTCATAGCTGTTACTAACCGTTCTATAGTTGCTACATCTTTATGATAAAAAATTCTAGAATTATTATTGCCGCGCTCGAAAGGATACCCAGCTTCCTCCAGAGCAAGGCAATATTTCCGTAAAGTACTTGAGCCAATCCCTAAGTTCTTGGCTACCTCAGATCCCCAATACGTTTGCGCCATATTTTGTCCTCCCTCTGTTCTAAGCTGTTCTTCGGTTGCTATATAGTGTTTTCCTTCTGTAAAAAAGTAACACTTTCCTTTTAAAGAAAAGTTTTTATTCTTCAGTGTAGAACGCTATAACTCAACTGTTTTTATACAAGATTTTATTGGACTTTGGCCAAACCTACAAGGGGAACTCTTCCCCTTGACCCCATCAATCGAACTCCCTTTGCTTCGCTAGGTCCGTTTTGATTGACCAACACATACAACCACCTCTACTCCATGTAAATCTCGTTTACTTAGTCTCACTTTTTTTTATTCCCTCTAATCATTCCTATTGCAAATCCAATTGAACTTCCCAATACTATTCCTAAAGCAAGATTATTTATAAGTAAACCAACAGTTGTTCCAATTCCCATTCCGATGGACATAGATAGCACAATTAATTCATTATTTCTTTTATCATTATTCAAAAGTCATACCCCTTTTCTTTAAATAGTCTCCTTTTTATTTCCGCCGTTCATTTTCACAACATGTTGATACAATCGCTCATTAAATTCTTTATCAACTCTTAAAAATTGATTATCTGTATTATAACGTTTTTGGATTTCTTCTAACAATAAAACCTCTGATTCTGGCATTACATATTGTCTTTCAATTATAAATTGGTCTAGCTGGTTGAATCTTCACTTGTAACGAAGTCAATTTACAAAACTGTGGTACTGATAGTTCTCTCATCTTTGCTAATACTTCTAAACTTTCCACCTCTTTTTTTCTATAAAATCAACATTACCCAAACTTGTTGTATACTCCTCAAACACTCCAGATTCACCTCTAACCTATCTACACTTTCTTATCCATATAAAACATCAAAAAGAAAAAAGGTCTCTCAGACAAATCAAGAGACCTTTTAAACACACACCTTGATATTTTTGTTCTCACTCTATTAGAAACCATACTAAGATTATACAAGATTTTATGCAAAAAAAGAGTAACGAGGATCCCTAGAATCCCCGCTACATCAACGATGTATAAAATCTTGTATACGAGATAACCAGACAAAAAAGAAGAATCCCTGCTAATACAAGGATTCTATGAAAAAGTTGCTACCGATAATGTTGCGTTATGTGAACTAAGAATGAATATGGTATACAACAAAACCAATACATTACATCTCCCTCCTCAAATGGTACAATGTGGTAAAATCGTTTTTTTAAATAAGGGGAGGGAATCATGCGTATTCAAGGTACATTGAGCATTCTGCTCTTAATCATAGGATTAATTCTGTTTACAGGAGGAATCTATGCTTCTCAATGGGAAAACACAGTAGCTCCTGCCACTGCTGCCGCGATTATTGGCGGATTCCTAATGGGATTAAGTCCAGTCATGCAACTATTTAAAAAATAAACTTCTTTTTGATGGGAAAGGTTTGCTTTTACTTCCGAAAACGGATTTTACGTCAACTAACCCTTTTTCGGGGTTAGTTGGTTTTTATTTCTCCTTGTTTTCGGGTGTGAGTGCTGGCTGGGGGGTTAGGGGGGCTAGCCCATGTCCATCAACTTAAGAACGGAAACAAAATGAACTTTCGTTCATATGAACGAAAAAACTCCTAAAATATTTTGTGTCCTTAAAAATAAGCATACCAAATAAACCTAGATTGGCTAAATTTCAAAAATTATGCAGCTTTCTTTTGTTTTCTCGATCCATTATACTCATAAACAACACCCAAAATATCAAAGAGTGTTTTCTTCTCGTATCGATGAGATTTCCGACCATTTTTCTGAAGTAAGTGGAACAGGCGGATTAGAATCTTTGTTATTTCTTGGGTGTTTTGCTGTATGGTTTGATATAAAATGTGTAAATGATCTTGAATCATTCCAATTGCTTTATATTCACTTAACTCCTGTTTCTTCTTTTGTAAAATTAATTGTCGCATCTTAAACATAATAGAAGAACATATAAAAATAGCAATGAGTTTTCCATAAACATGGCATTCTAATCGCTCTTGTTTGATATTTTGCCAGTGATGAATTTGAAATAGGGATTTCCAAGTTTTAAAGATAATTTCTATTTGCCAACGCAGGGAGTAAAAATCATGTATTTGTTCCATCGGAACGATCTCCCAAGGGGTATTCGTAACATATAGGTTCATGCCAGATAATCGTTTGCTTTTTTCCGAATACGTAATGCCTTTTTTACTTTCCGTATACAATTGCTTTTTCATACGCTCACGAAGTTATTTTTCTGTTAATCGATACATAATCACCCGGGTTAATAGTTTTTTATCTTTTCCAATATAAGCGTCTTTTATTTCATAGACCTGTCCTGGTTTTAGGGTATTCATAATGTGGAGTTAGTATAGTCATATGGACACAACTTAGTTAAGTCCTTACAATGGATTTCAAGGAGGAAGTGTCCGTATGGCAAACAAGAACTTTA
>NZ_JAKUFV010000054.1:0-3434 GCF_022663595.1 Bacillus cereus group sp. BfR-BA-01360 | reverse complement strand
ATCCCCTACTTCCGTATCCAGATTATTCAAGAACTTCTAATATTTTTTGTAATTCCTCGTCTTTTTTTATCATTTCTTCAAGTGTATAGTTATCCGCCAATTCCATTGTTTTTTCTAATCTGTCTTTATAATGAGCCTCACCTTTTGATAGAAATGAGAATTTGCTAGTTTATTAATGTTTTGCCTCCTTTATTTTATCCCGCCAAACAATCGAATTTTTAATATTTTGCATACAATCTGCCTTATGATTATTTTCGGAATTTTCCTTAAGAATAAATTTCATATGGATATTCTACCAAAAAATGAGAACCCTTTCATTATTTATTCGCTGTTATTACGTACGCTTTATACTTGTGTAACGCTACTAGATTGAACTATAATTTGGGTGTTTTTGCCCACCCCCCCAAAAAGGGGGAATAAAAAAAGCAAACTTCCCTTTTTGGATAGTGACAGGGTTACTGTCATAAACCGCAAAGTATAATTCAATAAAATTGTAAAAAGTGTAGGGTGACTTTTTGAAAAGGTTTAGGGTAATCATTTTGACAATTATTTTTGGTAATATCGTATGTCATTGATTCCAAGTACCTTAATAAAGATTAAATTAGTTAAAAAAATTATGTTTTTTGGTAACTAATCTTATTATTTTGTGCGATTTTAAAAAATTACTTTGCGGTTCCTAGCAAGAACCCTGTCACTGCCTCTTTTAAGAAAGCTTGCTTGTTTCTTCATTTATCCCGACATATTATTCATACTATCCTCCGGGGAAAATACAGAAATATGATCTACTTTTCCAGTGGAATTGGGAATCACAAATTTTAATTCAAATTGTTTGTTTACTTTATAAATATATATTTTGTCATCTCCATTTGTCTTAACTGTCGTCGGTTTTCCTAATGCATTTTCAATATCTTGTAATGTGAGTGAACGAAGGTTTGGATGATTGGAGCGAACATCAAAAATTTGAGATCCTTTATTAAAACCAATGACGACATTCCTCTTCGTATATGTTGCATACATTCCTTTACCAGCTGGCTCAGTTTTGTCCGCTTTACCCCATTCTTTTTCTACTTCTTCAATATCTCCTGTGTGCGCCGCGACTGATACATTCGGTACTTTTCCTTGCTTGGCCTGTTCTAATATATTTTTGATTTGGGTTACTGTTTTAAAATTCGTTGATGTGCTTGACGTATCTTGTTTCGTACCCACTTCTTTCTTTTCCGATTCGCTTGATTGCTTTGTAGTTTCATTTTTCTTTTCATTCGCTTGATTACTTGTAGTTTGTTTAGATGTTTCTGTTGGTGGCTTCTGTTCATCCGCACTCTTACAAGCAGTTATTATACATACACATATGAGGCTGATCATGAGTATAAGAAGCTTTTTCATATATCTCCTCCTCTTTCGTTACATTAATCCTTGTAGCCAATTCATTACACTACTTTTTAAATCATGTGAGCACCAAAAGTTGAGCGCTTTCTCTTCACCTAATTGTGCTACTAAATCTTCCATGTAAGATGTTCCTAAAAAAATAACCAAGTCGATTATAGCCGAAGTAACGTCCTCCCGATAAGCGAAACCATTCTTTTTCTTTCACATCATTCCATCCAGCCATATAATCCTCGAAAAACATCTGTTTTATTTGTACTTCCTTATTCGTATAGCACTCTAGCCATGCTTCACCTTCATTATCATATGCATAATAAACAGATTCCTTTATTTTGATAGATATGTTGCAACTCCTTCACGATACAAACTAACTGCTCCATCTGTCCAACTCACATCATGCCAATCTATGCCACTGCGGTCTAATAAAACATTATGATATATATGCCCAATTTCATGAGCTACAATCACACGAAGGTGCTCTAACTTAGGCGACAGTTTTTCATCTGCCAAAAACACTTGACCAATAATTTCTCTATTAACAAATGCATTGGAACTAAAACCACCCACAAACAAATGAAAATTCAAATGTAGTTCAAAATTAAAACGCAAGCTATAGCGATTTATAACATCTTGAATTACGTCCGGTAATATGTTAGAAACCGTTTCAATATCTTTTAGCTTCTCTGAATATCTCTCAATTGCTTTTGTAAGTCTCTCTACTATTTTCGGACAATGATACATAAAGTATTCTTCAAACACTGCCTCATGTGCAGCATAGTATCACTTTAAATCATCCACCGTGATTCCTTCCGTTTTATCTAGGTTTAGAAAGGTCGGAATTGTATTATTCACTATCACTGTTTATCGTCTCCCTCATCATTTACACGAAATGTCCTTTATACACCTTCTCTATTTCGTGAGACTATCCCTTTCTATATAGTGAAACTTCCTAACCGTTTCTAATTTATAGGAAAACTAAAAAACTGCCCCAAAAAGGGCAGTCCGATATGTATTTATGCTTCAATATCTTTACCATCTTCAACAATATGGTACAATAAATGTGCTAAATGATGAATTGGGCCATATTCTTCCTCTTCTTCCTCTGTTTCTCCTTGGAATTCAAGGTCATTTAAATATAGTGCTAAAAATTGATAGAATAATTTTAAATCAAATTCAAAGCAAGCGCTTGGCTCTTCCTGATCACCTTCATATTGCAACATTAAATAATGCTCGTTTCCTTCTGCATCTTCGGCATCAAAAAATACAAAAAAACCAACGTTTGTATCTAAATCAAATAAATGACGTGTTCCATTTTCGGTTGCTTTATTAAAGTCTTCTTCATTTAACTTATGTACTGTTGTTGCTTTTACATTGTCTTCCTGATGAAAGTTTACTGTAAATGATTTCAATGCTAACACCTCCTGATGGTATAACAGTAGCATAACAGATTAAAGACAAGAATACAAAAAGGACTGCTTACAATCTGTAAACAGCCCTAATTTTTTATTTTTTCATTGCCCTTAGTAAAAAGCTGACGATGAAAATTAAAATAATCGCTCCTATTAAGGCTGGAATAATCGCAAAGCCTCCGATAACAGGACCAAATCTACCAAGAAGCGCCGTTCCAACCCATGAACCGATAATACCTGCAACGATATTGCCAATGACTCCGCCAGGTACATCTTTTCCTGTAATCAAACTTGCAAGCCATCCTAAAATACCGCCGACAATTAAAGACCATATAAATGCCATATCATTTCCTCCTTCTTTTATAAAATAAAAGTAACACTAATCATTGCTTACTATTAGTTATGCTACTTTTTTCTTAAGTTATACTGCTATATAACAAATCAATACGACGACTATATCATTCCATCACATGTAATCATTTTATAATGATCTAGAAAAGATTTTTACAAATACAAAAATGCACTTTTGTTTTTTTACTTTAAGGAAGATTTATTGAACTACCCCCACTTAACACTCTTACGAGCTGTTTGAAGTGGGAGATTCCTAAGAACACCAACCTAACGGTTAGTTATTGATTAGGC
>NZ_JAKUFV010000053.1:0-3746 GCF_022663595.1 Bacillus cereus group sp. BfR-BA-01360 | reverse complement strand
TGTGTTTGCGTTTCTTGAAGTTTAGATACACTTTGATTGATAACATCCGAGGTCTTTTCAACATTTGTTACCCGTTTATCAAACGAAGTTTGCGTGTTTTCTACTTTTGTTATGGTTTCTTTGATGCCATTTACGCTTGTTTCTATTTCTGTTGTTTTTTTGGTGAAATCTACAGTAGAAACTTGGTCTTTATCAGCGCGACGCCAGTCCGTCATAATGTTGCCTTCTTCGAATTGCGGCAAGGCAATCCATACACGCCCATTTTTAAACACACGACAAGCAACACGTACTTTAGTTGTTTCTTTAGGAATAATACCTGTAGCACTGTATCTGCCCCAGTTATTATTTCCTAAATTTTTAATATCAATATCGGTACGAAATATTGCTGTGCTGGTGTTGTCGTCTCTTTCGCAAATAATCTCAATTCGAAGAATATTATCAAATGTATTGATATCATCCGTCATTACATAGAAGGAAGCTGTGTAAGGTTCTCCGATTGTAAAAGGTACATTCTTTTGCTCTGCCCCGCGATAACGAAAAGTTGTTTCGCCTCGTTGGTCAGATTTTAATGTATTGAAACCTTTATATTTTACAGTTGTATCAACTGATACGTTTGCTACTACTGTCCAGTTAGCCATTCCATTTTCAAACGTAGAATTTAAAAGTAAGTTGCGTCCACCTACCTTTAAGTTATCTAAGCGATTTGTGACTTGACTAATTAATTGTGTATTAGAAGTAGCAGTTTGCTTAATCTCATTTGTCGTCTTTGTAAGTCCGTCTGTTGTGGACTGGATATTAGCAATAGTCTGCTTCGTTCCTTCCACAGTGGACTCAACTGTATTTAGTTTATTGCTAATTTCATTATCCTTCTTGTTTAACTCTTCAATAGAAGTTTTGAATCCATCAGCGGTTTGCTCGATTTGCGTTACTTTCTTACTAATGTTACCTTGTTCGTTTTTTACATTAGATATCGTTCTACTAACACCCTCAAGACTTTCTTTTACTTCGTTATACTGTCCTGTCGCTTCATTCTGAACAGCTTGTACTTTTTTATCTAGCTCTTTTTTTGTAGATTCAATATCTTTATTCACTTGCTCAAGTGTTTCTTGCTTCACTGATTTGATGTCTGGAACAACTGGTTCCCAGTTGCCATTCTTCCACAGTTTGAGAATACCGGGCTTACCGTTTGATATGTCTAACCATAACGTTTTGCCATCTTCTAACCCTGTTGTCGGCGGATTTACACTTTCAATAATCGTTGTTTGATAGTTTTTTAGATTCTCTTGCACCTTCTCCGCTAACTGTTTCGCCGCCTCGGATTCTTTTTGTACAATTTCAACTTTCTCATCGGTTTCTTGTACGAGCTTTTCTAACTGTTCTAATAGTTCTTTGTTCGCTTTACTTCCTAATGTAGAAAGGATTCTATTGTACATTTTCCTTAATTCTTCGTTCGGGTCCATAATCTCACGATAGTCACCAAATACGTATTTATCCTGTGTAGGATCAATAAAAGATTCATCACCAGCGATCACACGTGCTTCAAGGTATAATTTCGGCGTAAATCCCGTATCTTTAATTAGAATTGTATCGCCTTCATTAATTAACTCATGTGCCATTCCGAACACACGACCAATTGATGCCGCCTCAACTTCATAAGTAACTGAGGTATTTACTCGCTTTTTCAGCTCTGTTTTCATAAGAGTCATGAGGCGTTCAGGTGTCATATCTTGATTGTCTGTTTCAGGACTATAGAATCCAAATCTATGTTTTCCTTTCTTATTCCAACGTTGGAAGGCATCATTATCAACTACATAAGGAAGACCATTATTAATACCCTCGACCGTGATAATTTCGTTTCCTTCGCCTCGTACGAATCCAACAAGTGCGGTACAGATATTTTGAGAGTTTTCAATACGGTTAATACCAAGCAAGTCTTTCCCCAATTCAACCTCTTTTTCTGTATTTGTACCACGTTTTTTGACCATATCAACATACAAGCCCACTATCTGTGAGCCAACCACTTCAGCACGATAAACGATTTCTAATTCAAATAACGAAGCAATTTTCTTTAAAAATGTCAAAGGGTCAATAAATGTATCGATAGTCATAGAATGAAAGCTTGCATATTCTGTTTTTCCTCTTTTCCATTCGGTTCCTTTAAGTGCCATATCGATAAATTCATTTACAGTTTTAGATTCAATTGTTTGAGGTTTAATCACTTCAGCATCTTTTAAAAGAACCCATGCCCCTTGAGCATGGATTGTAACGGATCTATCTTTAGAATCTTTCTCTGCTTCAATAATGACATAAGGAACAATTCGACCATCGCGAACTTCTTTTAATACTAAGTTCTGCTGCATAAGAGTTGCCGCATGGTCTGTATGATCAAAAACTTTGAATTCTAATGTATCAACATTATTTTTAATTTCCCAATGACGTTTATCTCCCCAATAATCTTTAGGCTGGATAGCTGATACAATTTGCCCTGTTTTGAAATCAACAACATGTAAAATTCCACTTGGTGTTCTCATCTATATCGCTCCCTAAATGATACACTTGCTTTTCCAACGTCACCTGGCATAATATCAATGCGATTGTCGCCGCGTATTACAACTGGAAAATCACTGAAAAAGTCTTTGATATTCACTGCTTTTATACCATTTATCGTTACAAGGCTTCGTTCGGTATCAATAACCACTTTATCGCCTTTATCAAAAATGTAAGGCGGGTTATTTTGTGTATTCATGTTTACTTTCCATATTTTTAGGTCACTTACTGTCAAAGCTTCTACAGGTGGTACATCTTTCCATTGCATAATACTCACTTGTATTTGTGCTGCTTTGGACATATGATAGTTATTTTCGTCAATCCATCGCACAAAGCGTTCTGAATCATCTCTCTCTGTACCAGGTAGAAACTTAGAAATATATGCCTCCCACACGTTGCCTGTTCTTGCTATCCACAATCGACCATTATATTGATTCCAAGTATTAGGGTGATCTCCACTTTCATGAATAAGGGTTGTCCTGTGTGGATGGCCATCATATCCAATTACCATCGTTCCTACATTTTGCTCGGCTTGCCAAAAAACATCGTTCATCGCTATCTTAGAAATGACTTTACTGTTTTCATCCAGTATCGCTATTTCTACCCTTCCCATTTCATTGATTGTTTTACTTTTACAAGTAACATACGCTTGCATAATAAAATCCTGCAAAGGACCTTGCGGTATGCTCTTTTTAAGAGCTGCGCCATGCCATCCTTTTCCTGTACCATAATCAGAACAATAAAATTGATAACTATCTGTTTTCATCTCTCCGACAGGCTCTCCATCTTCCATCTCAGTGACTTTTCCCCATCCGACCGTAGTTGTCATTTCATCCCACAACACACGTTGATTCCGCTCTACTGGAAGTTGATTCATTTGCAATGGATAACCAATGCGGAAATAATTACGATTATTGGGATATTCTCCGAACCAGACATCAAGAAAAGTGCTTGGATTTTCTACATCAATCTCAATTAATGCTGGCGCCTCTACGCTACCTTTATTTTTAAAATATGATGTGATTTCTGTGGTCCAGTTTCTTTCGAATTTGTGAGTCTGTACCTTACCCAGTTTGTAGGGCATCGGGCAAATGAATTTAATAGTTCCCATACCAAGAGTTACAAACTCATCCGGATCAAAACTATCATCCACAACAGCTAAATAGGTTCGGTCTGGTTCAACATCAAAAACAAGTTCT
>NZ_JAKUFV010000052.1:0-4057 GCF_022663595.1 Bacillus cereus group sp. BfR-BA-01360 | reverse complement strand
AAGGAATTCGGTTAAAAGTTAAGCCAGGTCCGAATGTCAAAGTGAATGAGACGTATCAGGGTGAATTAGAGTGGACCTTAACAGATACTCCGCTGTAAACAATCTAGTAGAATTCATCGGATGAGTTGAGCATAGGACTTCTCTAACGTAGGAATAAACTAATATTTCTTAACACTGTTTGCAAGGGCAAATAGTGTTTTTTTGATTCGTAATGCAACTCGCCACTGAAACGTTGCGGAAAAGCGAAGTAGCTTTTCGGTGAAATAAGAAGAAGGATAACGTATCCTATAATTACAGGAAGAGCAATAACTCGAAGAAAATTGGACGCTTGCATTTCTTCCATAAGTTCCATTATGACGATAAAAGTTAACTCTTATTTTCCTTAGCTATTTCTCATAATTCCCTACATGTTTTAAAAAATATGAAAAGAAATAGCGTACAATTTTTAAAACGAGTTACTCTGATTGTAGTGAAACTTTATTTTTATGTATTGTCTGTTTTGAGACGAGCCTGCCTCAAAAGTATAACTTTTGGGCGGCTTTTTTTGTTTATATGTTTTAGTAGCAGTGAGGTGCGAATTGTGTTGGTTAGTTGATCGCTTGTACCGAAATGCTAATATAGGATGAAGAAATGCCGTTATATTTGCTAAAAAGCACATATGCTTTAGTGCTCCTAGAAACAGCTAATTTATCGAGAGAAAATTTTAAAGACGACATTGCGACTGTAGAAGGTGCGGAGTGAAAAGAAGTGAATGCTGAAAAAAGAAGCAGGAGGGAAAATGATATCCTGCTTCTTTTTTATTTGGAAATAAATGGGTTGTTTTGAAAATAAAATCGCCAAGGGTAATGGACAGCTTCTTCTGCGTAATCAATATTAATGCGCGGGCCTTTTACTATTTCATATTGAGAAGAGAGGTGCTGTGATTCAGGCACTAATTCAATATATAGTTTGTCTCCTTGTAAAGAGAGTCCACGTTCTTCTAACGTAATGTTAAGCGCGCGGCATAGCTTACCAGGTCCATTCGTCAAATTTTTATATTGTGTTTTCGTCAGTTCCATCTTTCCATATCGTGCCAGTTTCATTTCTTTTACTCCCTCGGCTGGCTCTAATGCCCGAATGAGAACGCCTTGGGGGATACCAACTGGTGCGGTAATTACATTAAAACAATGATACATACCGTAAATAAGATATACATAAGCATGTCCTGGTGCACCAAACATAATTTCCGTTCGTTCTGTTCGTCGCCCTCCATAACTGTGTGCGGCTTTATCATCCGGTCCTTTATATGCTTCTACTTCAACGATATATCCGCTTCGTTTCACTCCATCTACGATATGGACAAGTTTCTGTCCAAGCAATTTTTTCGCAACGTCCAATGTATCACCTTCATAAAAGGGAGGAGGTGCTTTCATGTTCATCGCTCCTTTCTTGATGATATATGTTTTTGGTACCTGTAAAAGCTCGATTCGCAAGAGAGTCTAATTCGTGAGAGATGAAGAAACTTTTCATAAATGAAGGTTTCTCTTTATATTAAACCAAATTTATAGTAGTAATTCTAACTCGTTCTATTTCGCATATTTCTTTCATAAATTATGGATAGGGTAAAGCAGCTAAGAGGAGGAATGTGTCATGATTTATCGCTTATTGGCTCTTAATATAGATGGGACGCTATTACAGAACAATGGTAAAATCCCAAAAGGCACAAGAGAAGCCGTTGATTTTGTAAAAAGAAAAGGCGTATATGTGACATTATTTACAAATCGTAATTTTCAATCGGCTCATAAAATAGCGAAATCTTTAAAGTTAGATTCTATATTAGTTACGCATGGTGGCGCGTTTATTTCAGCAACATTAGATAAGCCATTCATGCAAAAACGACTATCTGAAGAAAAGACTTTTAATATTGTGCAAGTATTAGAACATTTTGAATGTAATATTCGGATTTCACATGAGCGCTTTTCAATTGGGAACAGGGAACGCAATACCCCAAATTTAATTGCGCGCACTGTGTTATCGAGTGCAGACCCGCTCTTTTATCCCGTTCAATTTGTCGATTCATTAGGGGATGCGCTGCGCGATCATCCTGTGGCAGCTCCTAAAATTGATGTCATCTTTCATAGCCAGGGAGAAAAGGAACGAGCGTTTAAGACATTGCAGAAAGCATTTGCAGATATAGAATATGTGGAGTGTGATACAAGAAGGTTAGAAATCCTACCGTCTCATGTATCAAAATTAAGTGGATTACAAGTATTAGGGGAGCATCTCGGTATTCATGTAAATGAAATGGTAGCGATTGGAGATAGTTTAGAAGATCTTGAAGTGATTGAACATGTAGGCCTAGGGGTAGCGATGGGAAATGCACCTCTTCCGCTCAAACAAGCAGCAGACTGGATTACGCGTTCTAATAATGAAAATGGTGTGCAGTACATGATTAAAGAGCATTTCCGTAAACAATTCCCACTTCCGTTTTTAAAAAATCATACGCAAATGCCAAAACGGTGAGAAAAGAAGAAATATCGTTAATAGTTTTAACCTTGCTATTTACAGGCAGTAAGACTTCTATCTTAAAGTTCAGAGAGGAACAAGGAAGGTAGGTGGGAACGCATAATCAGTGGGCACCTTGCAAAAAATAAAATGGATTTCATCAAAATGTGAAGTATAGGAGTCTATCACCTGTATATAACAGGTGATAGACTCCTTTTTCTTATGAAATGGTCTTTTTCAGTGGTGTCTGTCTATGAATAAAGTTTCTTTTTTTAGCCATACAAATTTCGTGAAAAATTCCCAAATTAAGCCTGACATTTCCATAATATTCATTTATAATAGGGAAGTTGTGGGGTGATGGCTCCTTATTATGAGTTTTAGGATTTATTTTCCAGTTCAGTTAGTTTAATATCTTTTTTCTTGTAGAAGTTTTTGGAATATCTTATCCCAATGGCAATAAAAGGGGGGATTTTATGAACTCAAAAAAATGGTTTGTACTATTTTTAGTCTTTGTTGTTATTATGTCACAAAGTTTCATGCCAATCACTGCAAAGGCACAAGAATTAAATTCAGTGGGATTTGTAGATAGTATCGAGTTTGAGAGCACAGATTTATATTATGGACAAAGAACGAAAATCACTGTGAAATTTAGTGAAAAAGATAATTATGATTTACAGCCTGGAGATGTATTAACATTAACCTTACCTCAAGAACTAAAAGGATTTAATAAAAAAGTCGCATTAGATGATTATGGTGTTTGTGAAATATCATCAGGCATTGCGCAGTGTACATTTAATGAAAAGGTAAGTACGCATACAAATATAAGAGGGAAATTTGGTATTGATATTCAAGTTACAAATGTAGAAGTAGATCAGAAGAAAGAAATACAAACTAACTTAGGAACACTTTTAGAAATGAAAACCATAACTATTACAGGTCCAAGTAGCGGTGGTGGTAATGGTGATGGTGAAGAGCAAAAAGGACCATTTTCTTACAAAGGAGGTTATATAGATCCAGATAATACCCATGAAGTTCAGTGGTATTTGATGGTCAATTATAATAAGGATACTTTAAATAAAGATATTACGATAACTGATAGCTTACAAGGTGGTCAAAAATTAAAGAAGGATCATTTTTATATAGTGGTTGAAAACAGTGCAGAATATAGAGGTCTTACATTAAAAGATTTTGAGAGCCAAGGATATGGAACAATAAAATTTGTGAATGATTCAACTTTCAATATTACTTTTAATAAAAAGAAAGCTAGTGCTACTAGATTTTCAATTATGTATAACGTAGATATAACTGAAGAAGGAGAGAAACTTCAATATCTAAAAAATAAGTATACTATTAAATATGAGATAGAAAATCATAGACCGGTGTCTATGTCAGAAGTTGAACAAATTGAAAATATTACACTATATGGTGAGGCTGAAGGGGATAGACAGGAAAAAGATAAAGAGAAACCACAAGTGGAAGGCATGGGTGAAGAGAAAGAAACCGAAGAGACATGGGAAACAACAGATGAATTAAAAGAAGAGCACCCAAAACCGGAAACAGCGAAAGAATTGGA
>NZ_JAKUFV010000051.1:0-4336 GCF_022663595.1 Bacillus cereus group sp. BfR-BA-01360 | reverse complement strand
CTTTCCTGATATTCGGTTGTATATCGATACGTACCGCGTGCTACATCTTTACCTTCTAAAATAACTGGTACTTCCACAACTAAATCGCCACCAAGCATTGGAATCACTCCACCACCAGATGAAACAGTCGAATAATTAAACACTTGATTTGATATGCTACTTGTCATAGCTTGTCTGCTATTTGACATACTTCCATACACACCACTCATAATAGTCTTTAATCCTGCCAATTGACTCACAGAACTTGCCATCATACGGCTCATATCACTCATCAATTGATTTATTTCTCCTGGTATAGCAAATTGGTCTCGTGGCATGGCTGTTGCGATTCCTGCACCAATCGCTCCAAGCGTTTTCTTATTCAAAGGTAAAACAGCTTCTGGACCAGCTTCACCAGCACCTTGTAGGTTTCCACCATTCATGCCAAAGATAGTTGGTTTAGTGAAGATACCACCTTTTGCACGCCAGTCTATATTAATTCCGGATGGAAATGTAATATCTTTCCCTAAAACATTTTTCGTACTAGTTTGCAAGCTAAAATGCGGAAGTGGTGGCATTTCAGGTTTAGGGATTTTTAATTTTAAATCATTAAAGAATCCTTTAATCTTTCCAATGAATTCTTCCACCTTACCAACCGCTTCTTTGATTGGATCAATTATATTACGTTTCGCTGCTTCGAATTTTTCTAATGCAGTATTTTTCACAGAATCAAATTTTTCTTTAGCACTGTTATAAATATCTTGGAATTTTTCCCGCGCAGTGTTATACGCCTGAGTTACTGGATCGATTACATATTGTTTTACTAGGTTCCAAGCTGTAAGTGTATAAGATTTAATTGTTTCCCAATTACTTAATATCCAATTTGCCAAATCTCCAAGCTTTTGTTTTGTCCAATTCCACAAGTCTTGAACAGGTTGAATAACATACTGTTTTACCAAATTCCAAGCCATAAGAGTATAAGATTTGGCAAGTTCCCATTTTGAACTTAGCCAAGAAACTAAATCACTAAATTTTTCTTTTACATAATTCCAAACATCTAAAACAGGTTGGATGATATATTGCTTAAATAATACCCAAGCGATTTGCGCCACAGCCTTTGCAATTTCCCATTGCGTACCAAGCCATTCAACTAATTCGCCTATCTTTGTACTTACCCAATCATAAGCTTGTTGAATTGGTTGAATGATATATTGAGAAATCGCCGCCCATGCAATTTGTACTCCAGCTTGAATTAATAGCCATCCTGCTTCTAACACTGTTGAAATCAATGAAATAATAGGATCTAAAACGGTAAGAATAGTATTCCAGGTTTCTTGCCAAGCTTGTACAAGTGTTCCCCACAATTCAGAAGCTGTTGTAACTAAAGAAGACCACCAAGAGGAAGCTGTTTCCACAATTCCAGACCATAAGGTACTAAAGAATTCGCCTATTGGATCAAAGAAACTATGCAGCATTTCTGTAAATGAAGCCCAAGCTTCCGAAAAGAATTCAACAATTGAATTCCAGACTTCGCTAGATGATTGAACAATACCATCCCAAAGTTCTGCTAAATATTCTTTAATAGAATTCCAAGTTTCTATGGTCCATTTTTTAATATCATCCCAATTTTTATAAATCGCAATACCTATAGCCGCTACAGCAGCTATGATAAGTGGAACAGCTGCAACAATTCCAGCTGCAGCAAGTGCTCCAATACTAAACAAGCTCATGACCGCCATAACGATAGGAGCAAGAGCCATAACCGCACCAGAAATCACACCAATGGCAACACCAATAGCTGTCAAAGTAGCTGCTAATTCTGGATTATTAGAAATCCATTCAGCAATTTTCGAAACAACATCAGCTATTACTCCAAGCACAGGTTCGAGAGCCATTTTTAAGTCACCCATTGCTTTCTGGAACTTTACAGCTGGACTTGCATCCATTTTCTTAACGGAATCATTCAATTGATCTTGGTTTTGTTTCGTTTTATCTTGCACGTTAGCCAAACCTTTATAAACGGCAAGCATATTTGTACCTTGATCTTCCCATTTTGTTTTAAAGATTTCTGTTGCAAGTGCATTTTGTAATGATTTGTCTTTTATTCCATCAATCCACGTTGCCACTTCTGCCATTGCTTTTGAGCCGCCTTCGCCGCCATCAGCTACAGCTTTTCCCCATTCTTGCATTTTTTGAGTGGATACGTCTGTACCTTCTAATAAATCGGACATCGCTTTTGGAACTTCCTGACCAAAAGCCGCCATGTTAATCCTTCCCTCTTTAACCCCATCGTTGAGATTATCCAAGTTCCAGCTCTTGGTATTTATCCCTTGTTCAAAAATAGACTGTATTTCTTTGGCACTAAATCCCGCATTCTTCATCTGCATTCCATACTCTGATACTGTATCTAATTGTTCTGGTGGAAATCCTGCCTTTAATAGAGAATTCATTAAGGCTAATGCTTGGTCATTCGATACACCTATCCCTGCGGCTACCTCATTTGTTTCTTGAATTAACTCAGTAAAGTCTACTCCTTCAAAGGAATTCGAAATAACTGCTGCACCTTTTACAATTGCGGCATTTGCTTCATCACTAGCATTTTTATTTAATGCCCATTGTCTACGTACACCTTCTAAAGATGCCTCAGCATCAACACCATAAGCAGTTACACCCCTTACAGCTTCTTCTACTGATTTTTTTGAGGACTCTGGAACGTCAAAAGTGATATCAATCTTTGTTTTTAATTTAGACATATCCATCGCTTGTTCAATTGCTCCAGCAATACCGCCACCAGCAGCCAATCCACCAATGACGTTTTCGAGTCCTACTTTGAGTCCTTCAAACTTCTTCTCTGTTCTCTCAGCTTCTTGTTGCAATTCTCTTAATTCATTTTGCACTTGTTGAATTGAATTGCCTGCATCCACAGAACGAAGCGCACGTTGTAATTTTTCAATATCTGCTTCTGCTCCTAATGCTTCACGACCGATTATTGCAATAGCTTGGTCTAACTGTCTACTTGTAGCTGTTCCACTTTTAATTGCATTTACAAGACGATTACCTAATGCGCCTGCAAAATCATCAACACTTTTTCCTGTAGCATTAAACAATGTTTCTAATTGTCTTGTTGAACTCGCTACATTTTCCTGTTCAGCTTTCATATTAGCGAGTTTATTTTTCA
The DNA here is from genome assembly GCF_022663595.1 of Bacillus cereus group sp. BfR-BA-01360. Lineage (NCBI taxonomy): Bacteria > Bacillati > Bacillota > Bacilli > Caryophanales > Bacillaceae > Bacillus > Bacillus cereus group sp. BfR-BA-01360. The sequence continues at coordinate 1,179 of NZ_JAKUFV010000051.1, read as the reverse complement.
GACCATCAAGTGACCCTTGTGTAAATTCAATTTCACGCCTAAACGCGCGGTACTGTTCTTCAGAGATCTTTCCACTTTGAAATTGTGCTTGAACTTGTTGTTCTGCCGCTTTCAATTTATCCAACTTTTCTGTTGTATTTTCAATTTGTTTGGTGAGCAACTGTTGTTTTTGGGCCAACGCTTCCACATTACCAGGATCAAATTTCAACAGGCGTTCTACATCTTTCAGTTCTTTTGCTAAATCATTACTGCGTTTATTGACATCTTTTAAAGCATTTTGCAAACCAACCGTATCGCCGCCAATTTCAACTGTAATACCTTTAATTCTTCCAGCCATAGTCTCACCCCTTTCTTAGAATGAATCAAAGTCTTTTTGATTTGCTTTTCTTACTTTTTCTTTATCTGGATTCTCCAGTTCAGCGAATTCAGCAACGTAATCAAAGCAATCACCAACAGTCATTTCTTCTAAATCAAAACTTGTTAATTTCGCCTTATAACAAAGAGCAAGGAACGTATCAGTGGTTAATTCCTCATCACTGAAAGTCCCTTGCTCTCCATCATTATTTGTTATTTTTTTTTAGATCCCATTGTATTTTGAATCATATCCATAATTTCCGGCATAATTTCATAAATCGGAAACTCATCAAATCCATCTAGCCATGTGATTGGATCCGGAATACTTGGATCAGCTGTTTTAGCGTATAACCAAACTAAATCATAAATAACCTCAAAATCGACTTGTTTAAAATCCACAGTTGATAAATCAACAATACCTTCTGATGCATCTTGCGAATTAAATGTACCAATTGCTCCTAATGCCAACATATCCGCAAATAAATCACGTCTAAATTGTGCTTTGTAACGCTTAACGGTTGCTGCTGTACTTTTTAATCGGACTTGTTTTCCGTCTATTGTAATTGTCTTTTCCATTTCATTATTCTCCTTTTTTCAAAGTTGTCGTTGATTTTTCTTCAGCCTTTTTTACATAAACTGCATCATACCAACTATCATAAATTTCTGGTGTTGTTTTAGATGTAGTCTTCGTTTTAACCATCGGTCTTCCACCAGGTGTTAAAATAAGTGGGCTCGCAACGAATTTCAATTCATTTGTATTTGGTTCAGCAGAATTTGTTTTCGTTTTTGATGAAATATTAGGTCGACTTGCTGAACAGTTATACA
>NZ_JAKUFV010000050.1:0-5360 GCF_022663595.1 Bacillus cereus group sp. BfR-BA-01360 | reverse complement strand
CATACCAAGAGTTACAAACTCATCCGGATCAAAACTATCATCCACAACAGCTAAATAGGTTCGGTCTGGTTCAACATCAAAAACAAGTTCTTGCGGATGATCAGTAATAAGCCACTTGGCTATTTCTTCTTTTAATAACTCTAGATTCGTATCATCTGGAACAATAATTCCTACAGGAATAGACAAAACACGCATTTCTGTTTGTGTGTTTAATAGCCTTGCGCCTGGATATCCTGGCACACTTAGAAAATTCCTTTTTAATGGCGCCCAAGTAGGTCTTTTCCATCCTTTTGCAATTTGAACAAAGTCTTTTCGTTGATTGTTAAATGTAAAAGAACTCATTTTGACACCTCATTTCTCTATAAAATAAAAGAAACCCAAATCTAAAAGGCTGAGTTTCTTTTTGCTTCTCTTTCCTGATATTCGGTTGTATATCGATACGTACCGCGTGCTACATCTTTACCTTCTAAAATAACTGGTACTTCCACAACTAAATCGCCACTTGGAATTCCCCCAGCTATACCAGGATTAAATGTGGATGGATTAAAAGTTGAATTTGTAGCATCACTAATCATTGCTTGTCTACTACTAGCCATGCTTCCATAGACATTACTCATTAGATTTTTCAATCCAGTGAATTGCTTCATGGAACTAGCCATTACACGACTCATATCACTATATAACTGATTCATCGCTCCTGTAATACCAAGTGATTTTTCTCTTGAGGATAACGGTGTAACAGAAACTTTATTTCCTTGTTTGGTAAATAATTCTGGACCTTTTTCACCAGCAATAAATTGTCCATCACCAAGTACATGTCCACCTGTTGCAAGCATTGGAACACTAGAATTTTTAGGAGCATCAACACTTGTAGTTAACGATCTAGGTGAGAACTGCACTCTTCCTCCAGTTGCTGCAGTAGCGGCGCCATTAACAACACCAACAGATAATTTTTTTGCAGTAGGATTCCATCCATCCCACCAACGCTTCACCTTATCCCAATAAGTTAAAATATTACCTGTGCTTGTATCGACTTGATCTTCCAAGTTTTTATATGAACCCTTTAATTTATCAATACCATCTTTTTTGATTTGATTAGCTTTTTCAACTACCTCCTTCTTTTGTCGTTTAGCATTTTCAATCATAGTGTCAGCTTGCTCAGCAGAAATAACTCCCATTTCATCACGCATTTTAGTTATGATGCGTATTTTTTCGTTATATTCATCATTAGCCTTACCAACCGTTTCTTTGCGTTGCTTCTCCATTTTTTGAATCGCATCAGAAGCCATTTCAGCATTCATACGACTCTTAGAATCTTTTAAATTTTGAAGAATAACTTCTTGTTCTGTTTTATTAGCAGAAAGAGATTTTACAGCTTCACTTTGATAATTGCTCTGTAATTGCATTAACTGATTATATTCGTCAGTAGTTAACGCTCGTTTTTGTTCTTTAGCTGTATTCAGAATTTGGACAATCTGATTTTGAGTATCTTGGGCTTTTTGTTTCTGCTGATCATAGAAACCATTCATTTTTTCTAAGATAGAAGACTTCTCTTCATCTGTAATTTGTCCCATTGTCGCAAACATTTCAGTTGTTTTTGCAATAGAATCATTTTTTTGTTGCTCATAACCTGCAATGATTTGATTTTTCATCTCATCGAATTTCCCAACAATTACAGGCATGTTTTCTTCATTGATTGCTGTTTGTGTAGCGTACATATTCGTTAACTCAGTACCAGTTTTTTGTGACATATCCATAAAAGCGCCTACTGCTTTTTGTGTACTTTCCGAAATCTTATCTACACTTTGCACAGTTCCGTCAGCTGCTAAATTCACGCGTTCTTTGAATAAATCGACGGCTGGAACAGCCTCTTCATTCAGAGCTTTATATATACCATAACCAGCAGCGGCAACAGCTCCTGCTGCAACTAACCATGGCGCAATTGCTAATAAAGCCCCACCAAATGCAGTTCCTAATCCTCCTACACTTACAGCAGCTGTTCCAGAAACAGTTCCTACTGCCGCGGTGGCTGTACCGAACATGCCGAATAATGATATGATCTTTCCTATAGAAGATGCTAGACTTCCTAATATAATCAATACTGGACCTATAGCTGCCGCTATTGCAGCAGCGGTAACAATATATTTTTTTGTTGAATCATCTAATGATGTAAACCATTGTGTTAATCCTGTTAGTTTTTCCGCCATTGATTTAATTACAGGTGCTAAAGCATCACCGAATGCGATTGCCAAACCTTCCACAGCTGATTTTAAAGAACGAAATGCACCACCAAGACCGCCTTCCATTGTCTCCTTCATACTTTTCGAAGTACCTTCACTATTGCGTAACTCTTTTTCCAAATCTTTTACACTTTTCGTTCCTGCTTGGAGTACAGTATTTACCCCTCGTATTGCCTCTTCACCAAAAACTGCTGAAAGAGCAGCATCTCGTTGAGCTCCATTCATTTTTTTAGTAGCTTTTTCAACATCTACTAAAATGCTAGTCATATCACGCATATTTCCGTTTGCGTCATACACAGCAACTTTTGTTTCTCCTATCGCAATCGCACCATCTTTTGCATTTTTCTTAACATCACGTAACATAGCTGACAAAGCTGTTCCAGCTGAAGAACCCTTTATACCTGCATTAGCTAGCGTACCAAGAATTGCATTTGTTTGTACTAAATCCATATTACTCGCTTTAGCATTTGCACCGACATATTTCATTGCTTCTCCAAGCATAACCACATCTGTGTTTGTACTACTCATTGTTTTTGCGAATATATCAGTCGCTTTTTGTGCTTCATTAGCATTCATTCCATATGCAGACATTGTGTCTGAAACAATATCAGCAGCGGTACCTAGATCCATAGCTGCAGCACTAGCTAAATTTAGCATTGGTTCTGTTGCGGCCATAATTTGGTTTGTATCCCAACCAGCAAGTGCTAGTTTTTCCATACCAGCAGCCGCATCAGAAGCACTAAAAGCTGTTGTACTTCCTAAGCGCTTAGCTTCATCAGTGAGTGCCTTCATGTTTTGTTCTACTTCTTTAGTAGTCTTACCGAGCTTATTTCCCATTGTGGCCTGAACTTTACGCATACCATCATCAAAATTAGAAAACACTGCTGTGGCTGCTGTTCCTGCTGCAACAATTGGAGCTGTAACACGCGTACTCATTGTTGTTCCGACTCCGCTTAACTTTTCTCCCATTTCTTTAATAGAAGTCTTTGTTTTATTGGCTTCTCTTGAAATAGATTGCAATTCTTTTTGTATATTATTTAATGAGTTTCCATCGTTAATAGAAGAAAGAGCTCTTCTCATTTTGTCAATATCCGCGCCTGCGCCTAATGAATGCTTACCAATTTTATCAATGGCCTCATCAAGTTGTTTCGATGACGCTGTACCATTTTTTATTGCATTCGTTAACTTGCTACCTAACACATTAGAGAATTGATCTACACTAGTACCAGTTGCTCTGAAGAAAGTTTGTAATTGTTTTGTAGCGTCAGCTACTTTCTTTTGTTCTGCTGAAACACTATTTAATTTCCCTTTTAAACCGTCTAATTGTCCTTGTGTTAGTACAATTTCACGATTAAACGCACGATATTGCTCCGGTGAAATCTTACCTTCAGCGAACTTTTGATTGACCTGGGCTTGAGCTGCTTTTAATCGATTCAACTTTTCAGATGTATTAGCTATTTGTTCGGATAATATTTTTTGTTTTTGAGCAATAAGCTCCGCGTTTCCTGGATTAAGCTTTAATCCTCTTTCAACTTTTTTTAATTCTTGTGCTAGACTTACAGATTTTTTTGTAACATCGTTCAATGCACTACTTAATTTTGTTGTATCAGCACCAAGTTTAATCGTAATACCTTTGATTGATTTATCCATCCTTCCACCTCCTTACAACATAAAAAAGAGCATCACACATTTGTGTAACGCCCTTTCTTTAAAAGTTATCCATGTCACTTTGAGTCGCTTTTCTAGTACACTGTTTCTTGCTTTTAGGATCCCTAATACTTGTATATTCGTTTATATAATCTAGACACATACCGATTGTCATGTCTTCTAAATCAGCTCTTGTTAGTTTGCAACTGTAGCATAGGGCAAGGAAAGTTTCTGTTGTAAACTCACTTTCGTCAATACTTGTTTCTTGTTCATCAATTACATCTTTTTTTTAGATTGCATTGTGGCCATGATCATATCTTGAATTTCTATAAAAATATCAAATACAGGAAACTCATCAAAAGAATCCAACCAACTTAATTTATCTGGAATGTCTGGATTTGCTGTCTTAGCAAAAATATAGATAATATTGTATAGCGATTCTGTCTCTAAATTTGCTAAAAGTGATAGATCCATACTTGCAAAACCTTCCTTACCAATTACAGCTACTTTTAATACTTCAGCAAAATAATCCTTACCAAATTGTGCATTAAAACGCATTGGTGTGGCTCCTGTACATTTTAGTCGAATTTGTTTACCATCTACCGTAATTGTCTTTTCCATTTCCTTATTCTCCTTTTGTTAAAGTTGTTGGTGGTTTTTCTTCAGTCTTTTTTACATAAACCGCATCATACCAACTATTATAAATTTCTGGTGTTGTTTTAGATGTAGTCTTCGTTTTAACCATCGGTCTCCCACCAGGCGTTAAAACAAGTGGACTAGCAACGAATTTCAATTCATTTGTATTTGGTTCAGCAGAATTTGTTTTCGTTTTTGATGAAATATTAGGTCGACTTGCTGAACAGTTATACATAACATGTCGAGTTGCTTTCACATCTCCATCAAATTCAAATAACAACGCGAATGGTTTACTTTTGGCATCTGCTAATTCATTTAATACACCATCTGTTTCATCCAATTGTTCCCCTAAACAATCAATTGCAAATTGTTCTGGAATAGTAGCGATATTTAAAGTTCCTTCGTAACCTTGGTTATTATCTGCTGAGTAATAAAGCATGTCATCTGCATAGAACTCAATTAAATCACCACGCGGCTCATTCGTTAGTTCAACCGCACCAGGCATTGGAATGGGTGTTCCGAATGTAACCACACCATCTTTTACTTCATACGTTGCATAACGAACGTTTTTCAAACCAAAAGACACTTTATTTTCCATTTAAATCAACCTCACTTCATAAGATTTTTGAAATAATTTTTCAGACTCAATAAAAGCCTCAAATGATTCATAAGGTATCTCATAATCATCTAAGGCTTTTTCTAACTTGGCTTCTGCAACCAAATCTTTTTTAGTTGTATAAAGCTCAATATTTACATCATTTATTTTGTGATAGACTTTGTTATCAGCTGGCATATTGGGTGAGCCATCCACAAGATAACAAATATAAGGTGTCGAAG
>NZ_JAKUFV010000049.1:0-5549 GCF_022663595.1 Bacillus cereus group sp. BfR-BA-01360 | reverse complement strand
ACGTTTGAGAAAGGCTTCTCTCCGATTGAGTTTCTAAAGCCAGATGAATTGCAAGATGTGATTGAGCGGATTGAGAATAAGCAGCAATATTAAAGGCTTTATCGATATCTATTAACAGTATAAAGTATCTACGTGTGACCACGAATGTTGCCACGTTTGTGACCATTTTTATAAAAATAACGGGTTTAATATTGAATAATAACTTCCATAACTAACGGTTTATTGAGCGCTTTTTATTAGCGCTCTTTTTATTTTCTACCTTTCCTTGTGTCCATAACGTGATCACTTAAAATATACGGATACTGAAACTCCCTAATTTCCGCCCTTTTATATCGCTGACCATCCACTTGTCTGACCACTTTCTTCTATTATATATCCACTCTGTCCCCCTCCACTATATTTACCGATAATCCCCTCGATATTATACGTTAACTCTCATCCTCCTCCCCCTAGTATCCAAACGCAATTCCCCCTCCGTTTTATCAACGTATTCTCTCGTTATTTCCGCTTAAACTTGACGTTAACCTTACTTCGTTCCCTAGCCGTCAGCTCCCAATCGCTTACCGCCGACCATGTACTACCGTGTAACTCCTCGCCTAAATTAAACGGCATTTCCTTCGAATTTATACTTGCTTAGGGGTTGACTGCCTTTACGCTTTTTGCTAGCGGAAGGAGGACGGTCTAGGAAACGGTGGGGCAGGCTTCACCCCTAGACGCCACGTTAAAAAATAAACGAGGCGCGAAGAGGTGAAGTACGTTTTGCGCTAGCGTCAGTCGTTGGCTGAGGTTTCCGCGTACGCCCCTTCCGACTTCGGCGATTGATTTCTCTCTCGCCCACCGTCTTTCTACATTGCAGCATGTCCCACAATGCGCCGGTACTTTACGTACCCGCCTGACGATGCACCCCGCCTTTACGTATCCCCGTAAAAGCGCCATGCGTCCACTCCTTACCGTTAATGGCCGTAACCGCCTAGACCTGTACACGCACGGAAGGGTTATGCGTTAGATGTACAGCGCCTTACTTTTCGACATCGGCTAGGCTCACCTGTTCAAGTTTTTAGCGTGGTGTTAGGTCGTTCCCACGTTCGGAAATTACCTCTTCGTCTCCTAAAAAAGACAATAGGAAACCTCGTGTACTCCGTTTTTAAAAACGAATGATTACATGAGGCTAATTGGAGAATTTCCGTTATCTAATTATTGATTAATTACGTGAATTCACGTATATAAAACTACTAAAATACATAAGCAATAATCATATTAACGGCGTATAACGTACCGCCTACGCCAAACACTCCGTAATACCAAATACGATCAGATAACGTTTCTAACCCGAAGTAATCGTTTAGTTTTGCGAACATAGTACGTTACCTCCTCTATCCTCGTTATGTAGCAACTGGAACATGTAGAGCGCCGTTTTACTCATCACCTGTTTCTTAATCGATGATCCAGTACGGAATAACACGTGTGTAAATACGTAATAGTTAGCGTCCGTTTCAATATACACGACTGTATGGACGTAACCACCTACGTTTAATTTACGGGATTTACACATTAATACTTCGTTTTCTATTTCGATTGGACTTACACTGTTATTAATCTCACGTTGTAATTCTGCGGGTAATTCTTCGAAGGTGATACGTTGTGAAGCGTTTAGTAACGATTTGAACTTTGACATTTCGTTTATCCCCTTTCTCGATTACACGTTACCGATTTCTTATTACACATATGTAACTTGTTATTAATAATTCCATATTACACTTGTGTAATTAGCAAGTCAATAGTTATTGACGAAATAATTACGAAAATGTAATATGTAACTAAGGATAATTAGGACGGAGGTACTACTATGAAGGTAACGCCACGGTTGTCGGAGATTTTAGCGGAACGTAACTTACGTCAGAAGGATTTAGCGGAGATGGCCGGAACGACAGAGGCTACAATTAGTCGATTCAGTCGTCAGTCTCGATATGAAATCGAAACTTTGATCCGTATTAGTAATGCGTTAGAATTAAAAATCGAAGATTTATTCGTTGTGGAGGACGCTAAGTAAAGCGTTCTTTTTTTATTGGACAAATTTACCGTAATATTTGATATACTTGTATCAGAATATACACACGGGAGTGAACTAAATGGGGAATCGATGGTTAAATAAATTCGGATTAGTTATTATCGGTACGTCACTTGCGCTTTCAGTAGGCTGTACTCCACAAGATAAAGAAGCGGCATCACAAGCGAAGGTACAGAAGGAGGAAGAAAAAGCGCAAAAACAAGCTGAAAAAGAAGCGGAGAAAGAACGTAAGCAACAGGAAAAGGAAGAGAAAGAAGCGGAGAAACAACGTAAGGAACAAGAGAAAGTAGAAAAGCAAGCGAAGGAAAGAGCCGAAAAGAAAGAAAAGAAAAAGCAAGCGGAGATTGACAAAGAAGTTTCCAAAACTAAAGAGACAATACGTAAATTACTTATGACGACTGATAAAACCCTGACTGACTTAAAAAGGTCAGTAGCTAATGGTGGAAGATTATCTGAAATTGATACTAAGATGCTTTCAGGTGATTTAAAGTTAGTCCTTGAGCATGTAGGTGACATCAAAAGTGTCAAAGGTGAAACAGAATCTATTAAAAATTATGAGACTAAGTTAAACGATTTTATCCAATCGTTTGAACAAGGTGAAGAACGCGACATTAAAGAACTTATACGTGACATTAAAACATTATAAAAAATCGACCGCCTATTACGGGCGGTCTTTTCTATGGTTATTACTCGTACTGATACCACCAGTTACGCTCATCTAACCAAGCAGTGAACTCGTCCATTTTGGGGTTACTCATTTTCTCAGTTAACACATAAGGCGCTTCACCTTCGAACAGAATAGCCCCCTTAATCCCTTTGCTACATAGCACTTCTGACACTTCTTTAATCGCATCATATCCTAATCCACCTGTTTTGATTTTTCTGCGGCCGTCGTCACCAGCTACCATTGCGTTTCCTCCTTCTTTTCTATTAAACCATGATAACGGTTTGCTACCTGTTAATCTATTTAAATCGCATTTACCAATACCAGGAACATGCCCTGTCTCTGTGTATTGCCAAATATCGCACTCATATGCAGGCTTGTTTCCGCCGTAACGAGGAATCCAAACGAAATCAGCTTGTATTTTATCCGCTTGAAACATTTTATATGTGTGATGTCCGACATAAAGTCCAATCTTTTTAGCACCTAATTTACGCAACTCATCAATGAACGCTTGCGTACCTGCTCTCATATCGGACATCGTTTTTACTTCCACATCTGCAACCCAAAACAGTGCGTCTTTATCGCCGCGATTCCAAAAATCACGAGCTTCCACCCTTGCATCTTCTACAGAAACAAAGCGACAAAACGCATAGTTTCCGAACGGAATATTCCGCTTCTTCATTTCTTTTACATATTCTTTATATTTATGGTCTACTACTCGTGAACCATCTTGCACTCTAGCGATTACCAAATCTAACTTTGGCGCTGCTACATCCCACTTGATATCACCATTCCATTTTGAAATATCTACGATATGCTTGTGTTCCGCCACTATAAGCCCACTCCTTTACTTTAAATTGTGTTTTTCAAGAACATCTTTTTGCTGCAACCCTCTATTACTTAAATAGTTGTTTTTCCATGCCATATACAGCGCATAACCACCGGTGATTACAGCTACGATATTGTTTGTTAGTTCGTTACTGATAGTCTGGTAACCGACTAAGTTTAATACGCTATTGATTACAGCAATAATCAAGATGACAAAACGCGTAATTGATGCATTATCTAAATTTTTCATGTGATTACCTCCTCTCATTTCAGGAAATTTAAGATGTTAAATAATAAAAGGACTGCCAATGACAGTCCTGAAATCCACATGGATATATTTGCTTTTTTGTTACTTTCTAATTTTTCTTGCGCTATCTTTAAGTCCCGTATTTCTCGATCACGAAATTTAAACATTTCTTCTACTTCAATACGAGTGATGTAATTCTTTTGATTGTTATCAAGCTTTTCTTCGATACGTGTTACAGTTGCATTCATTGCTTGCAGCTGTACTTCAAGTTTCGCGATACGCTCATATTCCTTCTGTTCCACTGCTGTCACCTCTTCTTAGAGCAAAATAAAAAAGACCAGCTATTGCTGCTCTGCTTTTTTATCGATTAATTTATCGACTAATAATTGTTCTAACACTTCTATTCTGCGATTCATTTCTGCCATTTCTACTTTATGTTGTTCTTCCATCATCTGAATTTTTTCATTGTATTTCATTTCTAATTCTTGCACGGCAGCGGTAAGAATAGAGAGTGTAGAATATAGTTTAATTCCGTCCTTCTCTGGTGTAGTAAAAATATCATCTGTTTCTTCCGCAATAAAGCCGTACTGCGTTTCAACATCAGCTATTGTGTACGGTTCAATTCTGTCTTCAGGCTTATTCATTCGCATTTGGTACAATTCATACATATCTCGTTTTAGGAAATATTGCTTCACTTTAAGCTCTCGAACTTTTTCTAAAGGCGAAAACGGTAAATCGTGAATAGATGTTTTTATTTTTTCAGTTGATCTATTGATATGTTGCATTGCATAAGAATTTTGCTCAGCCCATAAATTCGTCTCGGAACGAACACCACCATGTGCGGTCACCTCTGAAACTTCTATACCACGAAATTCATTACCAGCCCGATTCTTGATTTGCAATAACTTATCATAGCCGCTCACTTTAGATGAACGAATTATATGATTTCCTAATATAATGTCGCAATCATTGCCATATGTCGGCGTTCTAAATTCAGCAATTTCGTAATCATTGTGATGAATTGTAACGTGATCACCGTCAAGATTCAAAATTCCAGCTGATTTGAGCCACATGCTCGATTGCGCGGTCAGCCCTAAATCGCCACGCTCGGTCATACGCATGTTACTTTCTGCACCATTTTTATCGATAAAACGATAGTAAACACCTTTTGCATCTTTGTAGATACTTCCTAAATTTCTTCCTGTACCATCACCTTCACCAATCACGATATACGGATTGGACGTCTTACTCTGTTTCTCGTTTTCAAAACCAATTACAATTTTCGCTCGTCCTTGATTCACGAACTGTAATACTTGGTTTTTCATATGAATATGCTCATTGGTATTACTTGTTTTGACCGTCGTACCTTGCAACAACCCGGCTGTAATCCACTCTGCTTTTACTTTACCTACCAGATCAATTAGATCAACTTTAATTTTGAGCTTCTCTGCTGACAGATTGATAGCTGCGATAATATTACCTTTTTTCACTTGAGCTAGAATGCCCTCGTCTAATACTTGTAACTTAGACCCCACTTCTTTGACATAAGCGTCGAAAGTATCATTCAAAAAGGTTTCGTGTTTTTCAGATATAATTTCAACGCCTTTTTCATTCGCTGAAATCTTTCTTTCTAATTCTGTTACTTTTTTGTTATATTGTTCAGTTGCTACCTTGTCCGCTAAGTCATCCATGATTTTATCTTTGTCTACAAAGTCGTTTGGATTTTCTAGAAAGCTGGAAGG
>NZ_JAKUFV010000048.1:0-6169 GCF_022663595.1 Bacillus cereus group sp. BfR-BA-01360 | reverse complement strand
CCTATCCGAAGGCGATTCATCACCCACCTACTCATTGGGCTATGCCCTGCACGTTCCTTGAGGTGGGTGTCTTCTCGCCTAAAAAGATAAAATAAAAAAGCCCCGTTTCCATGCGCAAAGAAACGGGGACTTATACTTTCGTCCAAATTGCTTCCCTACGCTAGCATAACCTAGATCAGGTAATAAAAGGATCAAAGACTCACGGCCTTACTCTCAGTTGGCAACACCAACTCTCCTAGCACAATATAAAATTACCATTGTCAGTATAACACCGTCATCAAGCTTCAGCAACTATTTTAATTTTCTTAATTATCCACCTAATAATAAAATGAGAAATACGCTGCATATGAGCTCCCAGTTTCCTTGTTTCTCTCCGAATCTTGAAGTGGGATTCTTACTACCCGAAAATAGAGGGATACAAGAAAGCATGCTCTCTTTTTGATTTCGCATGGCATTGCACTATTTTCTTATAAAAAAGCAAACATCTATACATTTAACATTATTTTTCTATTGATTTCATATTACATTTATGTGAATAAGCCCCACTCGATTCTATCTTTATACTATAATAAAAGGTACAGTATTACATCTAGAGGAGGCCTTGATTATATGAACTTGAAAGCTACAGCTTTAACAGCAACTACTGTCGCAATTGCTTCCTTACTTCCTTCTGTAACAGAAGTAGATACGCAGACAGCTGCTGCACAGCAAACAGCAAAAGCAAAGACTGGCTATGTGAAGGTAGATAAAGTAAACTTATATCCAACTACAAGCGTCAACAATGATTCAATTGGTAGCATCCCCTATAACACCCCTGTTACCATTCTTGAAACAGTTCACGACTGGTATAAAGTAAATATTCATAATCAGATCGGTTACATAAAAAAAGATGCTATTACATTTACAAAATCTAGTAAGAGAAGCGAGCAATATATTGTACATGCAAATGCGTTAAATGTTCGTTCTGAACCGAATACAGAATCTTCTATTCTTGACGTATTACCGAATGGTAAGTTCGTTGCAGTCCAAGAAACACAAGGAAATTGGTATAAAATTTTTCACAACGGACAAATTGGATATGTACAAAAAGACTTTGTATCTAGCGGTTCAAAACCTTTAGTAAAAGGAATTACCGTGCAAAACACTCCTACCTATACCGTTGCTACTCCAAAACTAAACGTACGTAGTAATGCGGGAACGAATAGTGCGATTATCGGCTCTTTACAAAACGGTACACAAGTTCAGGTTGTAGAAACAGTCGGAACTTGGTATAAAATTCGCTTCGGCACAGCGTATGGCTATGTAGCCAAACATTATATCTTCCAAAATCAGGCGCAAAATAAAAAGACAAATCCTTCTATCCCAGCTGTTTTTAAATTTCCGACACAAGGAAAAATTAGTTCAACATTTGATATGCGCTGGGAACAAATGCATTATGGAGTAGATATTGCTGCACAAGGGAATGTTTCTATTCATGCAGCCGCTTCAGGAAAAGTTGTGAAGTCTTATTATTCAGCAAGCTATGGGAATGTTGTTTTCGTTGCTCATCGGATCAATGGAAAATTGTATACAACTGTTTATGCTCATATGAAAGATCGCGCTGTAAAGGTAGGAGACCACGTACAGGTTGGACAACTATTAGGACATATGGGAAATACAGGACATTCCTTTGGACAACATCTTCATTTTGAATTACATAATGGAGAATGGAATTTTGAAAAAACGAATGCAGTGGATCCACTGCCATATTTAGTTAGGTAAATACTATGCCACGCAATATCCCATTAATGATTGAATCTATAGCCTTCTTTGGCTTAATTTGTTGTTTAATTATTTATAATACAAGCATTGTATTTTTATCTATTGTTATTACTTTTGTTATTTTAGAAATTATGATGGAAGCATTTCAAATTCGACTGAAACAAAAAATTGCTCATATTTACGTTATGCTTTTTCTTTTAAGTGCTTTTATAACAAACGTAGTAAATGGTGGCTTTTATCTATCTTCCATATTCCCTGTATTCTTCTTGGGAATCTTACTAGTTATATCCCAATATATTAATGTTCCTGATAAACAAAAGAAACAAGAAAAACAAAAGCAGCCAGGGATCTAGAAAGAGAAAACAAATTACTTTCTTTGATGTATAAGAAAATCAAGGCTGCTAATTCATACTACTAAGTAAAAGGGATCTCAATTTACATGAGATCCCTTTTACTTATGTATTTGTTTTTAGCCACATGCATACTTCTCATAAATGAAGCTTAAGTTATATTTTTTTTCTAGACTCATTCTCTGTTCATCGTCACACCAGTAAAATAAAATGTCATGAATAGTTGCATAACGTTTGTTCTTTAAAAACACTCTAAAGAATGACGGTAAACAATCATGTAACTGTATAAAAATATAATTCCGTAAAATTTCTTCCTTATATTCAATTCCTTTACATACATGCAAGAGTTCTTCACAATAATATGCATGCTGAGGAACTTGAATCATTTCAAAGAATGGTATGTAAGATAATAGCTTACCAATAAAGTGTCCATAGCTGTTCATAATCTCGATTGTCATATGTTCCATCATTTCTTTCATAACATATAAATAATCATCAACATGTGTTGTTTTTAATGGATCAAGTCGATCTGATATTTGAGAAATAACAGCTCTCTGACATGCAATAACAGCATGATTAGGTCCATAGTATGAAAGAAAATCTGTGCATTTGCGATATTTTCTTAATAAGTCAAATGTGTATAAATCACCTAAATATGTATTGCAATATATTGCTAGGTTCATCATGTCATCATTTAATTCTTTTTTAGAAAGAGATTTTGCTTGTTTACATAGGTAAAAGAATGTGAACTCTAAGACTTCTTTATGAGATACTAATTCTCTATATTCTTCTATACATTTTTCATTAAATTTTACTCTATTCCAAATCGCTACATCTTCACTTTTTAATTCTCCAACACGGTACTTAATAATTAAATAGTTTAAAGCGACAATTTGTGTTATGGAATCCCACGTTTCATACTCCCTTGAAGTATATACAAATTCATCTAACCTTTGATTTACCATAAATGTATATGCTTCTTGATACCAACCAATCTCTTGACATAAACGAACAATACGCACCAATGTAGGAATCTCATCTTTATGAAATTGAGGTAATTCTTTTGCTTTGTTCATTCCATATAAAATGAATGGAATCAAATTTTCTTCTTTGTAAAACTCTTTTTCTTTCCATACTAGAAGTGTTCTCTCTTTCTCTTCACCTTTTGGACGACAAGGTACAAGTAAAGAAAATAAATCAGCAAAATCTTTTGGTTCCACGTATGTATCAATAACCAAATTCCAATTCGGATTTCCCTGCACAGCTTTCATATAACTCCCCTTTCAATTTTCCCTTCTATATAAACACGCTAAAGTTTGTTAATAATAAAAACTCAACAAATATTGCTATATTCAAAATCACTCATAACTCTCATATCTATTAGTATATCATTTTTTATCGTGATAAAAATTAAGAATAAAAATTTTAAAAAACTTTTCAAATATAGCAATGATCTTTGAATTTTATTTCAGATACATTACACTCACAATGCCTTTGCCTTCTAATTGTAAGAATAATGTATCTGATTCTCATTCTTTATTCATCAAAGTTTACATAACTGTCTTAAAGTTCATGTAACCCTTTTGTATGCTCGGATATTTCACCTAAGGCAAAACCAGCTTGATCATCAACTGCTTCTACTGTTGCTAAATCTCCTAATGCTAACATTCCAACGAGTACTCCATTCTCTACTACTGGCAACCTTCTCACTTGATGCCTTGCCATTAACTCTGTTGCCTTCTCAACCGGATCGTTAGGTGCTACTGAAACAATATTTGTGGTCATCACATTTGTAATTTTATTAGACCCTGGATGCTTCTCAGCAATTCCACGAACAACTAAGTCGCGATCTGTAACAAGACCAACAATTTGATTATTATCGACAACCGGGATCATACCAATTTCTTCTTCTTTCATTTTAACAGCTGCTTCATACACATTATCTAAAGGCGTACATTGTACAATATTTGTACTCATCAAATCTCTTACAAATAGCATAATTTGTTCCCTCCTTTTAATACATACCATAGTTTTTCCAAATTCCCTTTATTTATTTCAAATACTTCTCTTCATATTTGTTTAGATTTACAACATCGTATGTAAAAGGAACAAGTATACGTAACATAAGAAAAAAGAGTCAGCAATTATGCTGACTCTTTTTTATGACCCGTACGGGATTCGAACCCGTGTTACCGCCGTGAAAGGGCGGTGTCTTAACCACTTGACCAACGGGCCATGGCTCCGCAGGTAGGACTCGAACCTACGACCGATCGGTTAACAGCCGATAGCTCTACCACTGAGCTACTGCGGAATATAATGATGGGCCTAAATGGACTTGAACCATCGACCTCACGCTTATCAGGCGTGCGCTCTAACCAGCTGAGCTATAGGCCCATATTTCTAAACAGGGGCAGTAGGAATCGAACCCACACCGGAGGTTTTGGAGACCTCTGTTCTACCGTTAAACTATGCCCCTAAACGATGCCGGCTAGAGGACTTGAACCCCCAACCTACTGATTACAAGTCAGTTGCTCTACCAATTGAGCTAAGCCGGCTCGCTAATTCAAAATGGTGGCTCGGGACGGAATCGAACCGCCGACACGAGGATTTTCAGTCCTCTGCTCTACCGACTGAGCTACCGAGCCTTATGTAATGGCGGTCCCGACCGGGGTCGAACCGGCGATCTCCTGCGTGACAGGCAGGCATGTTAACCACTACACCACGGGACCATTTGGTTGCGGGGACAGGATTTGAACCTGCGACCTTCGGGTTATGAGCCCGACGAGCTACCAGACTGCTCCACCCCGCGACAATGTATTTTTAAAATAAGGAGGTAGAGGGATTCGAACCCCCGCGCGACTCTCGCCGCCTGTCGGTTTTCAAGACCGATCCCTTCAGCCAGACTTGGGTATACCTCCATGAAGGTAATATTATATATTAGTCTTTATAAACTATGAATAATTCCATTTCAATAACAATAAAATGGAGGAGGTAGAGGGATTCGAACCCCCGCACGGCTCTCACCGCCTGTCGGTTTTCAAGACCGATCCCTTCAGCCAGACTTGGGTATACCTCCAACAATAATAAAAGTGGAGCCTAGCGGGATCGAACCGCTGACCTCCTGCGTGCAAGGCAGGCGCTCTCCCAGCTGAGCTAAGGCCCCAAATTAAGTATCGGGAAGACAGGATTTGAACCTGCGACCCCCTGGTCCCAAACCAGGTGCTCTACCAAGCTGAGCCACTTCCCGTTAATGGCGCGCCCGAGAGGAGTCGAACCCCTAACCTCTTGATCCGTAGTCAAACGCTCTATCCAATTGAGCTACGGGCGCATATGGTGCCGAGGGCGGGAGTCGAACCCGCACGGTGGTCACCCACCGCAGGATTTTAAGTCCTGTGCGTCTGCCTGTTCCGCCACCCCGGCATGTCATGTTTGGAGCGGAAGACGGGATTCGAACCCGCGACCCCAACCTTGGCAAGGTTGTATTCTACCACTGAACTACTTCCGCAAGACATGTTATAAGTATTTTATTAAAAGTGCGGGTGAAGGGAGTCGAACCCCCACGCCAAAGGCGCCAGATCCTAAGTCTGGTGCGTCTGCCAATTCCGCCACACCCGCATATTCTTTTAAATGGTGAGCCATGAAGGACTCGAACCTTCGACCCTCTGATTAAAAGTCAGATGCTCTACCAACTGAGCTAATGGCTCTTAAATGGCTGGGCTAGCTGGATTCGAACCAGCGCATGACGGAGTCAAAGTCCGTTGCCTTACCGCTTGGCTATAGCCCAATAATGAAAATGGTGGAGGGGGGCAGATTCGAACTGCCGAACCCGAAGGAGCGGATTTACAGTCCGCCGCGTTTAGCCACTTCGCTACCCCTCCGATATATTATGGTGGAGGATGACGGGATCGAACCGCCGACCCCCTGCTTGTAAGGCAGGTGCTCTCCCAGCTGAGCTAATCCTCCATTCGCCTGGCGACGTCCTACTCTCACAGGGGCAAGGCCCCAACTACCATCGGCGCTAGAGAGCTTAACTTCCGTGTTCGGTATGGGAACGGGTG
>NZ_JAKUFV010000047.1:0-6933 GCF_022663595.1 Bacillus cereus group sp. BfR-BA-01360 | reverse complement strand
ACGCATTATAAAGAATAATGGACTTACCATCTTTCTTTTTTCGCCAACCCTTACTGTACTTTCCTGTATCTTTAGGGCTATCTTGCCTTAATTTATTTATCGCTTCATCTGCCACATCTTCTTGTGCATCTATTAAATCCTCTTCCACAGTATTTGCATATCTTTGTAATTCTCTAGCAAGTTCGCTCGCAAAATCATTCATATCAAACACGCTCCTTTGCAATGATGGTTAACGTTCTATTCATTTCATCATCGTTCATAGGTGGTTCAATGATATCGAAGATACGACCTTTTAAATTAATGCGCATCAGTTCTGTTATGCCATGTGTGTAAGGAATAATAAAACGATAGATTCTTGTTGCTTGTGACGCTGATGCTTCCATATATTCCGATCCTTTTAACGTTTTTATCATCGCCCATACTTTTTTTAATTCAGTCCATGATGTTTCAATCACTTGCCCAAACTCATCTTCTATTGTGATAGGCTGTTCAATGATAATTCGATTTCTAAAATCACCTGTATTTAAAGGTTTTTTATATTGAAACGGACGCACATTAATCACCGTCCAGCTTAAATTCTTCTAATGCTTTATCGATACTTAAACTATTAATCTGACTCAAAAAATTCTTGTCAAAATACTCTAAAGCATCATTGTATACATAACGAGAGCGTTCAAAGACTAATTCCTTGAACTCTTCGTCAGTATTTAAATGATAATCTCCACAAACTCTTAATAGAGCTTTATTAGACGCAGAAAGGATGCGTCTAAGGTTATCATCTTCATCATCACCTAAATGCATCCTTTCCTTGAATTCTTCTAATATTTCATTTGAAATTGTTGTGATGTCCATTCACATCACTCCTTATTTAGTCTCTGGAGCTGGAGTTTCAGGCGGCGTAAACGAAATTTTTAAATCATATACAAGCGCTGCTTTGTTATCTTTTGGCTTACCATTCGCAAACTGTTTAATTGTATAAAGTGTTGCATCTTCAATCGCCAATGTTTGGTCAAACTTTTTAAGTTTATATCCACCTGCAATTACTGCAAGATACTGCCCTTTTACAAAGAATAATGCTTTTCCAACTGGAACTTCTTCAGATTCTACGACTTTAATGTTGTAAGGTAATGCCATTACCCATTGTCCGTTTGCTGTTTGAATTGTATTACGCGCTTGTACACCAATTGCATCCACAGGATTTACAACCATCACAATTTTGTTTAACACTTTACGTGTTTTACCTTTTTCATCAGTCGATAAGGCTTTTACCACCTCGTATAGTTCACCAGCTACAGTTTCGCCAAATTGAGAAGGTGCAAATGTTAATGTACCAGATGACTTCTTATCAGTAATAGCACCTGTTTTAGAATTAACATCTTTCATTAACCCAATTGGCTGATGTACTGTAGCGCCACCACCATTTACAAAGCCAAACTCTAAACCTACTGAATATGATTCTACTAATAAAGTTCGAACATAACGTTCAACCCAAACAGGACCTAATTCCAGCATGTCGTTTGGAATCGCTGCAAATGCTGTTAATTTCAGTTGACCAATTTGTTCTTCACGGAATGCTGCATTAACTTGTCCTTTAATTTCACCGAATAATGGACCCCATGCATACGCTTTTGTTGGATTAGAATAAATAAATTTTGTTACTGCTCCTAGATCTTGAAGGCCAATTTCTGCAAGTAAAGGATGTTCTGTAACTAAATCCTCAAAAACACGTTCTTGCGTTGTATATGGAAGGATTGAGTCATCTTTAAATCCACCATCTTGTACAACTGCATTAAAGAATTTTGTTTCTTCAGAAGTTAAAACATTTTGACCACGTTGCTGCAGAATTGAACGATCTAACATTTCATCGTTCACCTGTGTACGAACTGTATTAATTACATCTGTTTGCATTGCATCAAAGAAATTTTGAAATGCTTCTGCTTGTTCTTTTTCTGTGCTTTCAGGATTTGATAAAGCATTCGTCAATTTCTCTTTCGCCTTATTAAACGCTTCAGATTTATTAAATTTAATCGTCATTATGTGTTTCCCCCAATTTTTATAATTTTAAAAAGAGCTTACTCAAGTTCCTTTTTTCTGCTGTTGCAGGTACCGTTTCTTGTCCAGGCTCTCTTTGTTGGTTTTTATATTGATTTAATTCATTTTGCATTGATTCTATTTTAGCTTTCAATTGAGCTAGTTCCTCGCTTGTATTGTCTTCCACAGTTGATGAAGTAGTAGTGGCGAAGCCAATCTCAACAGCTTCGTTTGCGCTAAACCATGTCTCTTCATTTACCATATTGCGAATTTCTTCTCGCTCAACGTTTGCACGAGTCATGTAAATATCGATGATGCCATCTTCTAATTTTTCAAGCATATCAGCTTCTTTTCTCATAAATGTTTTACTTCCCCACACAAATGTTGAAGCTTCATGAATCATCAACATCGAACCTGCACCCATGATTAACTCATCTGCTGCCATAGCAATAATAGAAGCCGCTGAACAAGCCCAGCCATCTACATGAATTGTAACCTTTCCCTTGTGTGCCTTTAGACGATTGTAAATAGCAATTCCATCAAAAGCACTACCTCCTGGAGAGTTAAGATGAATAATTAAATTATTATTACCAGCTTCTTTTAAAGCATTGTCAACATCTGTTGCTGAAGTAGAATCCCACCACCACGATTCACCAATATCTCCGTAAATCGTCAATTCACTAACTCCATTATCTTCATCATGAACTACAGCAAAATTATGTGGGATGCTTGCTAACTGCTCATTATATTTTTGATTCTTAAAACCAAATTTACGTTTCATCTGCTTCATTTTTATTCTCACCTCCTTCAAAATCATTTAATCTAGTATAGTTTTTCGTAATATGATGGATATCAAGATTAGGATCATCTGAAATCTCATATCCTACTTCTAATCGAATTTCATTACCTGTAAACGCGCTTGAAGAAATCAATTTATCGATACTTGTCGCAAGGTCAAATATGCTTTGATAAGAGACAGGTTTTATTTCAACCTTTTGTCCTGCAAGGTACTCATTCATTTCAAAGAATTTCATATTCGATTCGTCTGAAAGTTTCTTGAGTAAGGGTTTTACAGTAAACAGCATGTAATTTTTTGTTTGTTTTTCTACATCAGCCATTTCACCGAATATCAAAGATGTTGGAATGCCAATGGCCATCGCTACTTGACTTAAAAAACCATTTGTTACTTTGTTAATTTCCTCCACACTTGGACCATTCGCAACACCATTGTATATCTCATTATAATTAATACCTTTTTGCTGTGGAACAATAGCTATATCTTTCGACCCAATTGACTTATACATGTTGTCTATAAACTCTTGTAACTTTGCTATTTGTTCCTCAGTTTTAGCTCCAATCATATCCATGTCCACTGTTCCACGAACTTGATTTTTACGCTTTTGAGAGTTTAAAATTCTTCCGAATAAATCACCATAATCAGCGAAAAGACCATCAATAAGCGGTGATAGTCTGTCGTTTCGATATTTTAAATGAATGACCTCACTTTGTTTGAAGTTTCTTTTAAACTGATAATCCTTTACAGTCACATTTGAAAAGGTATCTTCAAATACAGCATATTCATTATGTTCAAAGTCATCTGCAATAAGTAGATCACCATCATCAGCTTGTATAATTAAAGCTTCATTATCATAAATGAGTTTGTAAATATACTTTTCCCAAAAGGTGCTTGCTGTCATATTCTTATTAGGTCTAACATTTAATCGATAATATAACTCATCCTTCACAAATTCTTTGCCATTCTTGATTCTAAATTCTGATTGACTAATTGTTCTTCCTAAAAAGGATATACAGGTATCAATCGCCAATCGTTTCATGTGGACTCTGTTAGCCGAATCGATAAACATGTCTACATCAAACATAAAAGCTATTTCTTTATTTCTTTTTAATACATTATCTAGCCATCCAATTGTCATCACCCCCTTTATTAGAATTTAATATCACTTAGTATGAAGTCAGTTTCTTCTTGTATTTCATCAGCCCTATACAATGCGTGTACAAAACATTGAAATCCGTCTGTTTTTCTACGTACAGGCTCTTTCTTCTCATATACTTTATTGCCATCTTTTTTAATTACAACTAAAACATTTTGTGTGTACCAACGCATTAATGGATTATCGTCGAAAATAATTTGATGATTTGCAAATGCCATTTCAATGCGTGGCGCTAGTAAACTATGAATTGCTTTTGGATTTCGAATTACCTCGATTTCAAATCCTTCAGCTTCCAATAGTGGCCGTATCGCTTCCATACGAAAATTATCAGCTATAATCTTTTTAATTCCATATTGCTCTCGCATTTCTACAAACCAATTAACAATATGGATTGGGTCGATTGTTGGTTCGTCCACAACTGTTAACAAACCTTGTTCTTCCCATTCTTTTATTGGAGCAAACTTCTGTTTTTTGAACTCTCCTGCTTTTTTAGAATATCCATAATAAATATCACCAAATTCTTTTCGGACAAAGGAATGAGTTTTAAAAATATAGTTTCCATCCTTTCTAAATAAAAGCCCGCATGCTGCGAAATCTCGAATACTCGCAAAATCTAACGCACCAATGCATTCTTGTCCATATAAATCAGGAAACGGACGATTAGTCGCTTCAATTTCCGACCATTTCGCAACAGAACGCTCTAAATTCGTAACTGGTAAATTCATACGTTTTGTCATAAACTCTTCTCGATTACTCGGATCATCTTCTAAATCTTCATATTCCTCTTTAATCGTTTCAAGTAAACCTTCGGCATACTCACTTAAAGGTTTTGATAACATCGGATTTGCCATTTCCCAATTATCCTGGTCATCTACTTCACTTTCATCATTCAGTTTACAGATGAATGGAAAAATAGCATTAGGACGTGCTTCTCCGCTTAGAACCTTCATCGCTTTTTCTTTTAATTTATCTAAAAAGCCATCTCGCACATATCCGTCTGTACCAATATAAAACTCACGCGGGTTCTTCTTTTTTCCTAAGCCGCTGATGTGGACGCGGACATCTTTGTTACTTTCATATTGATGTATTTCATCAAATACAACTGCACCATCTCGCAAACCATCTTTTGTATCTCCATTTGAAGTTCTAAACTTCAGCACACTTCCAGTTGCTTTAGAAATTGTTTGCGTTAATGTCGTTTTAAATGCTCGTTGCAATATTTCATTTCGTTTAATGCATTTGTGAACTTCATCAGGACTTGTTTTAGCTTGTTCTTCACTGTTTGCAACAACGGAAATGTTATACTCCAAAATGCCATGCATTTCACTAATTAAAAAATGAATGATGACCGATATTAATCCGTTTTTACCGCCACCACGTCCAAGCATCCACAAGAATTTACGGTAAAATACACGTCCATTTTTCTTATAAAATAAAAAGACGAATGCTATTAAGAATTTCTGAAATGATTGTAACGGAAAGTACCACTTCTCTCCGAAACGGATACACTTCTCAATCATTTCATCATCAAAATACAAATCGTCTCTATTCAAAACGTATTTTTCTAGATATTCAATTAACAGTTCTCTTTCTTTGTTGAACTTTATTTTCCTACTTCTATAAAGCTCAATGTATTCATCTACATACTTTTGTCTAATCATATTAAATCACTTGGACTATAACTCGAATTAGAAGCACCAACTTTAGGAACAAATTTTATATCTCTTCCTAAAGCAATTAATGAACTGTTAATTTTGTTTCTTTCACTTATGAGAGGGTGGGCCTTCACAAATGTTTGAGATCCGTTTTTAATTGTGACGGACTCACCTTCTTTGTTAATTGTTCTATTTATTTTTCTAAACGCTTTTACCAAATCAATGTACCGTTCTACCTTTTCAACCTCAACTAAATCCGTCGTATCAATACTATTCATGAGCTGTTCTTTTAATTTTGTAATGCTAACAGCCATCTACCCACCCCCCTTACGTGCGTAAATTCGAAAAAAATTGGACAATTAACCCCCACCACCGGTGCCCCTTAGAGCAATTTTTGGTGAAATTTTTTAAGGGGGGTATTGTCCCTGAATTATTTTTACCACTTTTCATCGTGTTCCCATTTGTTGATTTTCTTTTTAAATATTCTATCGTGTTCTTTATTATGGCAATCCACACAGACTGTTTCAAGGTTGTCTATTTCTAATGCAAGTTCTGGATGATGTTCAAGTTCTTTTATATGATGTACAACGAGTTGTATCTTCTTACGCTTTGCACTCTCGCTGTATTCATTTGTATCAGTACGAACATGACCATTACGTTTACATTCTTGACACTCATAATTGTCACGCTTCTTTACTTGCTCACGTATACTCTTCCATGCTCCACTGTCATAGAACTTACGCTTCTGTTGTTTGGTTTTGTATTGCTTCACTGTTACTCATCCTCTAATATCTTATGAATGAATTTCGTTACAACACTTTCACCAGCTTCCTTCATTTGATTTAGCGTTGAGTTGCTGACTATATTATCTAATTCACTCTCTACTTGTTTTAATAAATCATTACCTTTATCAAGTTCTTCCTCATCTAATCCTTGAATGAATGCACTAAGAGCAATCGCTACCTCTAGTTTAGTTAGTTCCATTTACCTTCACTCCTTCCTTTCTTTTCAACAACAAATAAGACGCTACATAATTTACAGTAGCGCCTACAATACTTAAAATTGATCTGAACGTTTTATGTCTAGTTTACTTACTTGTAATTTAATGGAGTAGTCTGCTGTCTGTTCAATTGTAGATTGAGCAATTGATTTTATATCGAAAGATACTTCAGACGTTTCAGATTGACCTTTAAATTTATGCATCACCTTTTCCAACTTCTCTAATGCATCTGCACATTCATTAGCTGCTTCAGTTACTTCCTTAATTCCCTCTAATGCTTCAGTTGTATCCGCAG
>NZ_JAKUFV010000046.1:0-7082 GCF_022663595.1 Bacillus cereus group sp. BfR-BA-01360 | reverse complement strand
ACGCATTATAAAGAATAATGGACTTACCATCTTTCTTTTTTCGCCAACCCTTACTGTACTTTCCTGTATCTTTAGGGCTATCTTGCCTTAACTTATTTATCGCTTCATCTGCCACATCTTCTTGTGATTCTATTAAATCCTCTTCCACAGTATTTGCATATCTTTGTAATTCTCTAGCAAGTTCGCTCGCAAAATCATTCATATCAAACACGCTCCTTCGCAATGATGGTTAACGTTCTATTCATTTCATCATCGTTCATAGGGGGCTCAATGATATCGAAGATACGACCTTTCATATTAATACGCATTAATTCTGTAATACCTGTTGTATAAGGAATTACAAAACGATAGATTCTTGTTGCTTGTGAAGCTGATGCTTCCATATATTCCGATCCTTTTAACGTTTTTATCATCGCCCATGCTTTTTTTAATTCAGTCCATGATGTTTCAATCACTTGTCCAAGATCATCTTCTATTGTGATAGGCTGTTCAATGATAATTCGATTTCTAAAGTCACCTGTATTTAAAGGTTTTTTATATTGAAACGGACGCATATTAATCACCGTCCAAGTTAATTTCTTCTAATGCTTTATCGATACTTAAACTATTAATCTGACTTAAAAAATTCTTGTCAAAATACTCTAAAGCATCATTGTATACATAACGAGAGCGTTCAAAGACTAATTCCTTGAACTCTTCGTCAGTATTTAAATGATAATCTCCACAAACTCTTAATAGAGCTTTATTAGACGCAGAAAGGATGCGTCTAAGGTTATCATCTTCATCATCACCTAAATGCATCCTTTCCTTAAATTCTTCTAATATTTCATTTGAAATTGTTGTGATGTCCATTCACATCACTCCTTATTTAGTCTCTTGAGCTGGAGTTTCAGGCGGCGTAAACGAGATTTTTAAATCATATACAAGTGCTGTTTTGTTATCTTTCGGCTTACCATTCGCAAACTGTTTAATTGTGTAAAGTGTTGCATCTTCAATCGCCAATGTTTGGTCAAACTTTTTAAGTTTATATCTACCTGCGATTACTGCAAGATACTGCCCTTTCACAAAGAATAATGCTTTTCCAACTGGAACTTCTTCAGATTCTACTACTTTAATGTTATAAGGTAATGCCATTACCCATTGGCCATTTGTTGTTTGAATTGTATTACGTGCTTGTACACCAATTGCATCCACAGGATTTACAACCATCACAATTTTGTTTAACACTTTACGTGTTTTACCTTTTTCATCAGTAGATAAAGCTTTTACTACTTCGTAAAGTTCACCAGCTACAATTTCACCAAATTGAGAAGGAGCGAACGTCAATGTGCCAGATGATTTCTTATCTGTAATAGCACCTGTTTTAGAATTAACATCTTTCATTAATCCAATCGGCTGATGTACTGTGGCGCCGCCACCATTAACAAAACCAAATTCAAGACCTACAGAATAAGATTCTACTAGCAAAGTTCGAACATAACGTTCAACCCAAACAGGACCTAATTCCAGCATGTCGTTTGGAATCGCTGCAAATGCTGTTAATTTCAATTGACCAATTTGTTCTTCACGGAATGCTGCATTAACTTGTCCTTTAATTTCACCGAATAATGGACCCCATGCATACGCTTTTGTTGGATCAGAATAAATAAATTTTGTTACTGCTCCCAGATCTTGAAGGCCAATTTCTGCAAGTAAAGGATGTTCTGTAACTAAATCCTCAAAAACACGTTCTTGCGTTGTATATGGAAGGATTGAGTCATCTTTAAATCCACCATCTTGTACAACTGCATTAAAGAATTTTGTTTCTTCAGAAGTTAAAACATTTTGACCACGTTGCTGCAGAATTGAACGATCTAACATTTCATCGTTCACCTGTGTACGAACTGTATTAATTACATCTGTTTGCATTGCATCAAAGAAATTTTTAAATGCTTCTGCTTGTTCTTTTTCTGTACTTTCAGGATTTGATAAAGTATTCGTCAATTTCTCTTTTGCTTCATTGAACATTTCTGATTTGTTGAATTTAATTACCATTACGTATTTCCTCCAATTTTTATAAATTTAAAAAGAGCCTTTTCAATCCACCATTTTTAATAGGTTTCGGATTCGGCTCTTTCGGTTGTTCTATATTATTTTGCAATTCATTCAGGATTTCGTTTTTTAATCCTGATAATGCTGCTTTTAAATCTTCTTTTGTAATCCCTTGGCCCTTGTTCATTGTTCCATTTCTAAAGCCATCAATTACTTTCTGTGGAAGCATGGCAGCAGTAGCAGTTGAAGCTGTCATTTTAACTGGATTCTCCATAAACATGATTTCATCCACAAAGTTATTTTCTAATGCTTGTTGCGGACCCATCCAAGTCTCTTCAGCCATCATATTAAGTAGTTCTTCTTCAGATTTACCACTTTTAATAACATAGGCATTTACAATTGCTCTGTCTGTTGTTTTCAGCATCTCAGCCGCTTTTGACATATCACGATGATCTCCACCATTCCACATAGAAGCATTATGAATCATAATTTTTGCTGTTGGAGAAATTCGGACTTTATCACCAGCCATTGCAATTACAGACGCTGCACTTGCTGCTAAACCAACAATCTGAACTTCCACATGACCAGGATAATTTTTTAAGGCTGTATAAATTTCTGATCCATCATCAACATATCCACCAGGGCTATTAATTGATACAATTAAATCTTCACCATTTGCATTTGTAAGTTCTTTTGCGACCATTCCTGGACTTGTAGCATCCATTTCAAACCATTCGTAAATCCAAGCTTCATCATTTGAAATGATTGGCCCTTTAATGTCAATTTTCACCGTCATTTGTTTTCTCACCTCCTTCAACTGCTGTCATTTCAGCATAGTTTTTCGTGATGTAATGTTTATCCAAGTTCGAATCCTCGGAAGCTTCATAACCTACCTCCAATCTAATTTCATTTCCAGTAAAGGCACTAGAAGAAATTAACTTATCAATGCTTGTCGCAAGATCAAATATGCTTTGATAAGAGACAGGTTTTATTTCAACCTTTTGTCCTGCAAGATACTCATTCTTTTCAAAGAATTTCATATTCGCTTCATCCGCTATTTTTTTTAGCAAAGGTTTTACTGTGAAAAGCATGTAATTTTTCGTTTGTTTCTCTACATCAGCCATATCTCCATATATTAAGGCTGTTGGAATACCAATGGCCATTGCAACTTGATTTAAGAATCCATTGGTTACTTTATTTACTTCTTCCACACTTGGGCCATTAGCGGAACCGTTATAAACTTCTTTATACTCAATCCCTTTTTGTTGTGGAACAATCGCGAAATCGTTTTTATCTACCGCTTTATACACATTATTTATAAACTCTTGTAACTTTTCTAATTGCTCTTGAGTTTTTGCTCCAATCATATCCATGTCCACTGTTCCACGAATTTGATTTTTACGCTTTTGAGAGTTTAATATTCTTCCGAATAAGTCACCGTAATCAGAAAAAAGACCATCAATAAGCGGTGATAGTCTGTTGTTTCGATATTTTAAATGAATAACCTCACTTTGTTTAAAGCTTCTCTTAAACTGATAGTCTTTTACTGTGACATTCGAAAAAGTATCTTCAAATACAGCATATTCATTATGATCGAAGTTATCAGCTATAAGTAAATCTCCATCGTCAGCTTGTATGATTAAACACTCATTATCATAAATAAGTTTATAAATAAGTTTTTCCCAAAAACTGCTGGCCGTCATGTTCTTATTTGGTCGAACATTTAATCGGTAATACAATTCATCTTTCACAAATTCTTTACCATTCTTGATTCTAAATTCCGATTGACTAATTGTTCTTCCTAAAAAAGATATACAGGTTTCGATAGCTAACCGTTTCATGTGGACTCTGTTAGCCGAATCGATAAACATGTCTACATCAAACATAAAAGCTATTTCTTTATTTCTGTTTAATACATTATCTAGCCATCCAATTGTCATCACCCCCTTTATTAGAATTTAATATCACTTAGTATGAAGTCAGTTTCTTCTTGTATTTCATCAGCCCTATACAATGCATGTACAAAACATTGAAATCCGTCTGTTTTTCTACGTACAGGCTCTTTCTTCTCATATACTTTATTACCATCTTTTTTAATTACAACTAAAACATTTTGTGTGTACCAACGCATCAATGGATTATCGTCGAAAATAATTTGATGATTTGCAAATGCCATTTCAATCCGCGGTGCTAGTAAACTATGAATCGCTTTTGGATTTCGAATAACCTCGATTTCAAATCCCTCCGCTTCCAATAGTGGCCGTATCGCTTCCATGCGGAAATTATCAGCTATAATCTTTTTAACTCCATATTGCTCTCTCATTTCTACAAACCAATGAACAATATGGATTGGATCGATTGTTGGTTCGTCCACAACTGTTAACAAACCTTGTTCTTCCCATTCTTTTATTGGAGCAAACTTCTGTTTTTTGAACTCTCCTGCTTTTTTAGAATATCCATAATAAATATCAGCAAATTCTTTTCGAACAAAGGAATGAGTTTTAAAAATATAGTTTCCATCCTTTCTAAATAACAGCCCGCATGCTGCGAAATCTCGAATACTCGCAAAATCTAACGCACCAATGCATTCCTGTCCATATAAATCAGGAAACGGCCGATTAGTCGCTTCGATTTCCGACCATTTTGCAACAGAACGCTCTAAATTTGTAACAGGTAAATTCATACGTTTTGTCATAAATTCTTCGCGATTACTTGGGTCATCTTCTAAATCCTCGTATTCTTCTTTTATCGTTTCAAGCAAACCTTCCGCATATTCGCTTAAAGGCTTTGATAACATCGGATTTGCCATTTCCCAATTATCCAGATCATCAACTTCTTTTTCATCATTTAATTTACAAATGAAAGGAAAAAGAGCATTAGGACGCGCTTCTCCATTTAAAACTTTCATTGCTTTTTCTTTTAATTTATCTAAGAAACCATCCCGTACATATCCATCTGTACCAATATAAAACTCACGCGGATTTTTCTTTTTTCCTAAGCCGCTGATGTGGACGCGGACATCTTTATTGCTTTCATATTGATGAATTTCATCAAAGGCAACTGCACCATCTCGCAAACCATCTTTCGTATCTCCATTAGAAGTTCTGAACTTTAATATGCTGCCAGTAACTTTTGAAGTTATTTGCGTTTCGGTTGCTTTAAAAGCTTTTCTTAATGTTTCATTTTCCCGTTTCCGAATGGTTTTCTTAACTTCATCAGGACTTGTTTTCGCTTGTTCTTCACTATTCGCAACTACTGAAATGTTATACTCTGGTATTCCATGTAATTCACTGATTAAAAAGTGAATAATGACAGATAGAAGACCATTTTTACCGCCACCGCGTCCTAGCATCCACAAGAATTTACGATAAAATACACGCCCGTTTTTTTTATAAAATAAAAAGACGAATGCTATTAAGAATTTCTGAAATGCTTGCAAAGGAAAATACCATTTCTCTCCGAAACGGATACACTTCTCAATCATTTCATCATCAAAATACAAGTCGTCTCTGCTTAAAACATCTTTTTCTAGGTATCGAATTAACAGTTCTCTTTCTTTATTGAACTTTATTTTCCCACTTCGATAAAGTTCAATGTATTCTTCCACATACTTTTGTCTAATCATGTTAAATCACTTGAACTATAGCCAGTATCGGCAGCAATAGGCTTATTAATAAATTGTATATCGCGCCCTAGCGCAATTAAAGAACTGTTAATTTTATTTCTTTCACTTATGAGAGGGTGGGCTTTAATAAAAACCTGAGATCCGTTTTTAATTGTTACGGATTCACCTTCTTTATTGATTGTTTTGTTAATTTTTCTGAATGCACTAACCAGGTCAATGTATCGTTCCACTTTTTCAACCTGGACTAAATCACCTGTATCAATGCTATTCATTAACTGTTCTTTTAATTTCGTAATGCTAACAGCCATCTACCCACCCCCTTACGTGCGTAATTTTGAAAAAAATTGGACAGTTAACCCCCACCACCGGTGCCCCTTAGAGCAATTTTTTGTGAAATTTTTTAAGGGGGGGGTATTGTCCCTGAATTATTTTTACCACTTTTCATCGTGTTCCCATTTGTTGATTTTCTTTTTAAATATTCTACCGTGTTCTTTGTTATGGCAATCCACACAGACTGTTTCGAGATTATCTATTTCTAATGCAAGTTCTGGATAAAGTTCGAGTTCTTTTATATGATGAACAACGAGTTGAATCTTCTTACGCTTTGCACTCTCACTGTATTCATTCGTGTCTGTTTGCACTCGACCATTACGCTTACATTCCTGACATTCATAGTTGTCTCTCTTCTTTACTTGCTCGCGTATCTGTTTCCACGCACCACTATCATAGAACTTACGCTTCTGTTGTTTTGTTTTGTATTGCTTCACTGTTATTCATCCTCTAATATCTTATGAATGAATTTCATTACAACACTTTCACCAGCTTCCTTCATTTGATTTAGTGTTGAGTTGCTGACTATATTATCTAATTCACTCTCTATTTGTTTTAATAAATCATTACCTTTATCAAGTTCTTTCTCACCTAATCCTTGAATGAATGCACTCAGAGCAATTGCTACCTCTAGTTTAGTTAGTTCCATTTACCTTCACTCCTTACACTTAAAACTTTTATACGTTCTTCTAACTGACTCACGCGAGACACCAATTCATTAATAGCATCTCGCTGGACTGTAACTAATTTCTCTAAAGCATCAATTCGCTTTTCAAGAATTTGATTACTCATTCTTTTTCACTCCTTATCTTCTTTTCAACAACAAATAAGACGCCACCCAGATCACGGCAGCGCCTACGAGACTCGCTATTAATTTAAACAAACGGTGTCGCTCAGATTATATCTTGTTAAATTCGTTTAGTAGCCTCAGCTATTGCTCTACCGTTTAAAATCAAAGGCACATTAATTTCAAGCACATCGTCATTCTTATTAAACTTATCCATAACCTTTTCCAACTTCTCTAATGCATCTGCACATTCATTAGCTGCTTCAGTTACTTCCTTAATTCCCTCTAATGCTTCAGTTGTATCCGCAG
>NZ_JAKUFV010000045.1:0-7094 GCF_022663595.1 Bacillus cereus group sp. BfR-BA-01360 | reverse complement strand
TGGTTGTGTGGTAACTTCTATTTTACACGAAGCGAGGTGGGCTTTTTTGTTTTTTCTTTAGGTGTCGCACTTAATAATACAATTCGTCATAAAAATAAATAGAAACAGGAGTAGATTAATTTCTACTCCTGCAAATCTAAATTAATGTTTTCCCCAAACATTTTGGCGAATAGTTACAGGTTTTTCAAATTCCTTTTTCATACTAAACATCTCCTTGTTAAATTAATTTAGATACTCGATAAACAAAAAGATTATTAATTGTGAATATTTGACTATTCACAATATTAATTTACCATAATTCAAGATTTTTAAATTAGGATAATTATGTATATTTTGTGTAATGTTCTATTTTTCCGACTCTACATGGCGTGTGTCAACGGTACCGGACTGAACCCGTAAGGGTGAGGGAGGATAAGGAGTTGACACACTCACTATGCGACCCTCTTGGTTTGTCAAAACGTTTACGTTTTGGCCTGCCAACTGGCGAGGGAGTCCCTCAAGGATTGAGGGGTTGGGGAGTTCGATTGAAGGGGTCAAGGGGGATTCTCCCCCTTGTAGGTTCGGACAAAGTCCGAGGTTTTTTGCCATGTTAAACATGGGTCGGCGGAGCCGACAAGCGTCGCAGACCCCTATGTATTTTGATGCGTTAGCATCAAAATACATATAGATTTTACATAAATTGACTCCATTTCGTCGCTTTGCTAGACTTATGGTATCAATTCATCTAGGGGAAGTGGTGACATTTTATGTTGTTCTCTATTTCATTTAACCAATCTCACAAAAGTTCATTGAGCCATAATAACAGGGAAAACATTCATGGAAATCCTGGCATAGACCCAACCAGGTTGGATCAGAATATTTACTTTGTTCAAAAGGACATCCGAAGTGTATACAAGGATGTTTTTCAAGAAGCAGTTGACAAGGTACAACGAAAAGAAAAAACGGAATGATCGCAAAATTAAGGACTATTATGAAAAAATACGTAAAGATGAAAAGACGCATGAGCAAAGAGAATTGGTCGTAGCGATTGGGGAAGGAAAAGATGATCCAAAGTATAGGGAAGCCAAAAAGGAAGCGTTAAAACGGTATGCTGAGGCGTTTCAAGGGCGAAATCCTAATCTGGCAGTGTATAACATGGTTTTACATGATGATGAAGCCAATCCGCATTTACATATTAATTATGTACCGAATTTCGAAAGTAGTCGAGGATTAACAAGGCGTGTCGGAATGGATAGAGCTTTGCAACAACAAGCTGTAAAAGGAAAAGGGACGGAGCTAATTGCGAATTGGAGACAATTGGAAACGGATTATATTGAATCTTTGGCTAAAGAACAAATTCCAAACTTTGAACGTGCTAATGTAGGTTCCCATAAATACATGAAAGTCCGTCAATATAAGGAATATGCAGAAGCAAAGTCAACTATTGAAAACCAAGTGCAAGAAAAAGAAACAAAATTACAAGGGATTGACTATCATTTAAAAAATGTTGAAGAGAAAACAAACGAATTACAGGTAACAAAAAAGAGTTTGGAAAGGGATGTCATTGATAAGTACAAAGAATTAGAGATAGTAAAACGACAAGTAGAGAATGGAAGTGAAAAGCTGCAGCTAATTAGCCAGCGTCATGTAGAGTTAGAAAAAAGAGTAGAACAAATGCAAAAAGAATTAGATAGTGCTACGGATCAAGTGCCAAATGAGCCTGTTGTGATTCCGTTTTTACGTAGAGAAGTAATAACAGAAGTACAAGATAAAATGTTTGGGAAAGCTGAAATTACGAAGAAACAGACAAGAAATTATGTATTATCACAGGAACAATATCAGGAATTTACAAAACAAGTGAATGCAGCGGTTACTATCAAAAATGATTATGAGCGTTTGAGAAAAACAAATTTTGTACAGGAAAATGAAGGTTTACGATTGGGGGGAGAATATCTAATACAAGACAATAAAGAGTTGAAGATAGAAAATAAAAAATTAGAAAGAGAAGTTAGAATGTTAAATACTGAAATAAGCTCATTAAAGGCTCATATAAAAGATTTGGAGATGAATATAAGGGTTTTATATCAACAAACTAAAAAAGTCCTTAAAGAGAAATTTCAGACGTTTAGAGAACATGTTAAAAATGAACTAGTTAATAAGAGTGTAAGTAATCAATTTGAGAGTGAACATAAAAGAGAAATAGCTAGTAGACAACGGGGATTTGATATGAATCGTTAGAAGATATTATAACGATTTAAGTAAAATTTTTGGGGAACTTTGTTTGACAATATTTTGAGAGCATATGTGTGATAGAATGATAGAATAAAAAACGAGCCATGCGGCTAACATGGCTCGTTTATTGGGTATTCAACGTAAATACCTTGAAAACTTAAATCATCTATTTATAGATTATCATAATTTAAAAAAGATACAAACAAAAAAATATGGAAAAATATAAATAGTACGGACAAGGTATTTTTGTTGATTCCCTCAATTAAGGAGGAATTAACTTAGATATGACAAAGAAAATTATTGATTTTGGACAAGCTGAAAAAAGGGCAAAAGAAAGAGATAGCAAGATTGATAGTATTTATGATCAGTTACAAGCTGGTGGTTATTCAGAAGAAGAAAAAGCAATGCTTTTGCAATTGTTAAGCAAGACTACTGGTGAAGAATATTTCATAGGTAAAAAGAAAAAGCCTACAGATAGGGTGAAATTTGTGCAGATTATTATGGACAATTATAATTACTTGCTTAAAATAAACTATCTAACCAATGCGGAAAAGGCTTTTTTGATGGATTTGATACCTTATATAGAATTTAAAACTAATATTCTTGTAGAACGAGCGAATGAAGAAAATGAATTTGATTCAGATAGTGCTACGCCTAGTTATTTCGCTAAGGAATTAAAAAGAGATCGTTCGAAGATTTCAAAAATGATGAATGTTTTAATGAAAAAAGGAATTTTAGCGGTTGCTGAAACAGGTACTACAACAGAAGACGGACGGATTTGTACGAGTCGAACATGGTTTGTGAATCCTAATATTATGTGTTGTAGTCCGAAAGATGGAGTGGATAAGGCAACTCAAAAGATTTTTAAAAAGGCACTTAGAAATTTTCTTGGTGAAGACGGAAAGAAACATAAATTACCAATTTATTTATTTTAGATGTTTTAGGTGTGGCTTTTTGGCAACACCCTATGTCTTATAAACCCTTGATATTACTAGATTTCTTCATTTTGCCTATCTCACTCTTATATATAGAGCTAAAAGTTCCGCAAGGAACGGGTCGTATTTTTGAGAAACCCACTCAAAAATCTCCACCCTCACCATCAAAAAGTCGGTTCGTTTATCCTCACCTAAAGACTATTGTCTTTTCTTTTTGATGTTGTCCTTGCGGAACTGTTTTCGGCGGGTTTTTCGCTTTCGCCAAGTCGAACAGACTAAAAACGAGGATATCGGTTGCTCGACTTGGACTAGCAATTGTACCCACCGAACCGCCAGTCCTATCGTCCTAAGGGATAAGCTTACTCTATATAAAGTTACGTTCTAGAGGATTAGCCCCCTAACCCCCCAGCCAGCACTCACACCCGAAAACAAGGGGATTCCTCTATTTATTTTAGTAGATTAGTTATTTAGTTAGTGAACTATGTGTATGTTTTCTGTCACATGTATTTTCATCCTGTATTTGAAAATTATGTTATTTTTATGGAAGGTTATACAAATAACATAATGATTCAGGAGGATGATTGATGAAAAAACTATTGATTGGTTTTATTGCTATTTTATTTTTTGTTTTTGGTTTTAATTTGAAGATGCTTTCAGCTGAAGAGGTTATTGATTATCAGTCTCTTTATAACCAAGCAATTGAAAAAGGAGTTTTAGATCAAAATAGTGTATCTTTTGATCAATGGCTTGAACAAAATGAAAAAGAATTTATGCCTGTATATCAAGATGGTTTGAATCAAGGTGTTTTTCAAGAGCCACTATCTTATACTGAATGGTTAAAATTAAATAATTATGGACAACCCCCTATTTCACCAACTGGAGATAATAAAATTTTGGAAGATGTAACTATCAGAAGAGCAAATTGGGGTGGTTTTACGTTAAAAGCTGGTGATATATTTATAACAAATGCTACAAGTTCTTCAGGGATTTTAGGACATGCAGCTATTGCCAATGGCGATAATTATATTTTACATATGCCTGGTGCTGGTAAAGAAAATGAACAGTTAACTACATCTAAGTGGATGAACAGTTAACTACATCTAAGTGGATGAACAGTTAACTACATCTAAGTGGATGAACAGATATACTGAGTCAGGAAAATGGATTAAGGTTTATCGTTTAAAAGATCAAAATCTTGCTAGGGATGTAGCTAGATATGCTGATAGAAATTTTTATTCCACTACTGGAAGTGCAACTAAAAATATTCATTTAAGTTATAGCATTAATTTACGTCTATACGAAAAAAATCCAACATATTGTTCTAAATTAGTATTCCAAGCATTATATTATGGTTCTGGTTCAAGAAATGTGATGAAAGCAGTTAGCGGAATCGTAACTCCTTATGGTTTAATTGATACTTTTAATGCAGCGTATAAACCACCATTAGTAAAAACATATTAACAAATAATTTGGAGGATTGAATTTGAAAAAAAAGATGATACTCCTTACAATTCTTACCTTATTAGTTTTATTGGGTAGTTTTATTTTATTTCATAGATTACAAGCAAAAAAAGCGATATATGATTATATTGCTAAACAAGGCATACAAGAAAGCCAGTTAAAATATATAGATTTTCATAAAGATCTTAAATTTGGTGGATATTGGATGGCTGTTTATGTTGAAGGAGAAAATCCTGATATTCATTATGAATATTTCTATAAAGATAAAAAAGTTAACTTTCAAGCGTATCTTAATTCTGAAAAAGCTATAAAGAATAAACAGTGGGGTGGAAGTGGTCTTAGTGATACAGAGATGAAAAAGTTAAAGTATCCACCTTTACAATAAACAGTAAAAAAAGACCAATTAGTACTTATTTACGTAGTACTAATTGGTCTTTTGATTTTTATATTTATTTTAGTACTATAAATGACTAAAAAACAAGTAAAGTTCTATGTTTCTGAAAAAGAAATGGAACGTTTGAAACTTTTATCAGAAAGGCGGTTTATGACTGTTCCAAATTATACGAAGTTAACCGCTTTAGGTGTTCAAATTCGTCAACCGAAAGAGATAATTTTAGGCGGCTTGGATTTACAAGAAGATACAACGGTATTGAAAGAGATTTTGGAGAGAAGGCAAGGGATTTGATTGATAGTCAA
Organism: Bacillus cereus group sp. BfR-BA-01360; assembly: GCF_022663595.1. Classification (NCBI taxonomy): domain Bacteria; kingdom Bacillati; phylum Bacillota; class Bacilli; order Caryophanales; family Bacillaceae; genus Bacillus; species Bacillus cereus group sp. BfR-BA-01360. Next base: position 1,791 of record NZ_JAKUFV010000045.1, on the reverse strand, counting down.
ATAGAAAATAAAGGTGTTTTCGTTGGTGCCCATAATATGAGAGGGGCAACAATACATGAAGGAACAATTATTAATTTTGGACAAGCTGAAAAAAGGTTCTGGCGCAAAAAATATAACACTTGTGCAATGAATCTAAAATGGTTGAAGCATATGAAAAGCTGTCTATATCTTATCCTAATGAAATTGCCTTACAGGTAATAGGACTTTCAGTTACAGAAGATACAATAAGAAACTGTACAAAAACTGGATTGTCTCGTATTAGAAGTTATATTTTGGAGAGATTCCAATCAGCGAATGTTCCAAATGCAGAGGAGGAAGTAACAACTTTTTTAGCTAGAGGAATACTTTGTAATATTTCTTATTACCTAGATTTACCAGAATTCATTTATAATGAAAGAAAATAAGCTAACCGATTCTTTTCGGTTTTTTATTTCAAAGTTAGTTATTGATTGATAACTAACTGAGTGAAAAATTAAAGGGGGATTTATAATATGGAAAAGGCAATTGTTTTAGGAGCAACAGGTGGATCTGGTCAAGCGATTGTATCAGAACTATTATCTAGAGAATTAGAAGTTATTGCTTTTGGACGTTCAGAAAGCAAATTAAAAAGATTAATGAAAGAGAATGGTTCTACACCTTTGTTAACGTATAAGTTAGGCGATATTTTTGATTATACAACTATCATAGAGGCTGCAAAAGATGTAGATGTCATATTTCAATGCGCGAATGTTCAATATCACGAAATGGCAGATAAACTCCTTTTACTTGGCGAAAATGTAATGAAGGCAGCAGATATTTTAAACAAGAAAATAGTTATTGTTGATGGAATATATGTTTATGGTCACCAAGTAGCTAAAGGAGATGAAAATCATCCTAAACAACCTCATACAAAAAAAGGGAAGATTAGGGTTGAATTTGAAAAATTAATATTTGATAAGAAATGGAGAAATGCAAAAGCATTAATTGTTAGATTGCCGGACTATTATGGTATAACTTCGCAGAATTCTTACTTACATCCTACATTGACTGGACTTGCAGAAAATAAAATTTCTATTTTTATTGGTAATCTAAAAACACCAAGAGAATATGTTTATTTACCAGATGCTGCCAAGATGATTGTAGAAATAGCGAACAAAGATGATTCTTATGGAGAAAATTGGAACATTCCTGGTGCTGGTTTGATTTCAGGAAAGGAAATAATAAAATATGCACGTGAAATTACTGGGAATAAGAAAATGGTTATTCCATTAAATAAAAATGCAATCCGTATAAGTGGATTGTTTGACCCAGTTATGAAAGAAGTAGTAGAAATTATGTATCTTACAGAAGAAGGATTTACTCTAAGCGGAGAAAAATATGAAAATAGAATAGGTAAAATAATAGCTACACCTTATAAAGAGGGGCTAAAAGAAACGTTAAACTTCTTAATGGGAAAAATTAAAAGAAAAGAGGATTAAAATCTGGAACAAAATTATGAGTAGAGAATAATAATTTATTTAAGATTAATTATTATTTATTAAACAATCAATAACTAATGCGGAATTTAGAAAAAAATATACTCTTTATATATTTAATAGGGCAGCTAACGGATATTTGTTTAGTTACATTTTCGTCTCATTAATAACAGTTTAAATACTCAATTAAAAGGTATGAATGTTAAGCGTAGAAAGTAGAAGATAGTCAAACTTTTTTATAAAAATTGGATTTGAGTCAATATTTTGGACACAAAAAAGTTAAATCTAAGCTACTTTTATAGCCAGATCTTCTATTGTTTGAGGAGTTTTATAACCG
>NZ_JAKUFV010000044.1:0-8026 GCF_022663595.1 Bacillus cereus group sp. BfR-BA-01360 | reverse complement strand
CTATCCGAAGGCGATTCATCACCCACCTACTCATTGGGCTATGCCCTGCACGTTCCTTGAGGTGGGTGTCTTCTCGCCTAAAAAGATAAAAATAAAGAAGATAGGCACAAACTGTTCCCTTCCGTAAAAGCACGACTTGTTCAACCAATAGTAAACGAAAAATAGAGAAAGTTTCTCTTTTATTCAGGTCTTTTTCTCTTCTATTTTTTACACTTCTTGTAAAATGCTACATAAATAGAAGAAAGCAGCCTATTCATGGCTGCTCAACCGTCTTGTTTTTTATATTATACCATAGCCTTTAGATAAAATCCTGCTTTTTACGAAATGGATATTCTCTGTCCTGGCTCATATTGTAAGTAGTGATCTGGATTTGTGCTTAGCAGGCGCACAATCGAATACGATTGATCTTTTTCTAAGTTCACTACCATTTCTACACCACTTACATGAATAACTTTTTGCCCTTCATTTTGCGAATAATCTGGTGGATAAATGAAATGTTCCGGCATCATTGTGTATAAAATCATTGTAACAACTTCCCATCTTGATTTTTCCCTGTCGCTCTCATATCGATCAATGCATTCAATTTTTGAATCGCATCTCCTATTCCTCCCACATCATCGATTAAGCCGTATTTCACCGCATCGCCACCAATTACATTTGTTCCAATGTCACGCGTTAAATTTCCTTTTGCAAACATAAGCTCCTTAAAACGATCTTCTGTCACTTTAGAATGCTTTGTTACAAATCGAATGACACGTTCTTGCATTTTATCCAAATACTCAAATGTTTGCGGCACACCAATGACAAGTCCTGTTAAACGAATTGGATGAATCGTCATCGTTGCTGTTTCTGCAATATAAGAATAATCGGTCGACACAGCAATTGGGACACCGATGGAATGGCCGCCACCTAACACAAGAGATACTGTCGGTTTTGAAAGCGATGCTACCATTTCGGAAATAGCTAGTCCCGCTTCAACATCTCCACCGACTGTGTTCAGTATTAATAATAACCCTTCGATTTTCGGATTTTGTTCGATTGCGACGATTTGCGGAATGATATGTTCATATTTCGTCGTCTTATTTTGTGGTGGCAATTGAACATGCCCTTCTACTTGCCCTACAATTGTCAAACAATGAATTTTAGACTCATTCATTTGCGGCACGTTCGTTTGACCTAGCTGTTGAATCTTCTCTATTACTGATGCTTCTTTCGCATCTCCTTTTGGTTCAGCTTCCGTTTCTTCATTTGTATAACGTTCATGCTCTGTCATATCGCATCCCCTTTCGCTCGTATACACCTATTATTTCTTAAGTTGTAAATTTCATTCGAGAGGGATGAAAAGAAAAAAGGTCACCCGCACATTATATTTAGGTCATAGATGTTAAACTCAATAAAATCAAAGGCAGGAACATATTTGATATGTATAAAATATTCCTGCCTATTTTATTATGTGGAGTTCCACCACATCCATCAACTTAAGAATTTAATAACACCCATAAAACAAATTCTGATCATTTATAAAAAAGTTTGATAATTATTAATAAAGTTTGATAAGAAATTCTGTTAGTTAAAGTTTCTTATGCAACTAACGGGGCAGTTTAGTTCGAAGCTGTCAGTTGCCGAAAACTTTATTTTATTTCCGACAAAGAAAAAACCCAATGCAATTACATTGGGTTTAAACATTGGTACAACCGCGTTCGCCAAGTAACCGAGTCAATGTAGCCCCATCTTTCACCAATAAAATACATAAGATTTGGGATGCCCTACCTTTCATCATGGAGAGTATGTAACTGTTGTCTTGAGAGCCTATGGGGTATACCTTTCCTGTAAAATTTGAGCTCAGGGCATTGGATGTTTAGCAAAGAAAACAAATATGCATAATTTTCTATTTTTATCCATACCACGCTAACGGGAGCTTTAGTGGAATAAGGAGCCTTAAAATAATCAAACTTTATTCCAAAGCTACATTTGGGGTATTTGCTTTTCTAAGCTTGATTGTGATAGACTACTGCCAGCATTTCAGAAAAAAAACATGTTAAGCAAAAAAATACAATAAGCTGCCCCTATCAGCAGCTTATTTACATAATTTTCGTTATCAGAAGTTATTTGATGATTTGTTTTCTATTTTGTTCTTTAACTCAAGTCCTTGGGCAATATGAACAATTTCTTTAATAACAGAATCAACTTCTTCGTTGTTTTTAATTGTAAATAGATGGTCTGCTTCACCTTCTACTGGATCTACTATATCTTCATTAAGAGATTCAGCTTGTTGTCGAATAAGAACTTCCTCGAAATTTGAGTAGGCTCCTCTAAATATATTCGTACTACGCTTGCTTTGAGTAACTCTATCTTGGAGTACATCATCTGGAATATCAAAATTAACAAGAATACGAACAAACTGATTTTTAGTAAATAAATTTTCAAGTAAGTTCAATCGGCTTTTTTGACTTCGATTTGAATTACAAACAATAAGATGTAAATCAGTATTTTCTATGGCGTAATCAACTATTAATCGAGAGATAGCGTGTTTAAGAGTATTAGGTCCTTGTTTTGGTTGCAATTTTTCATAAAAAGTATTTATAAATTCTGCGTGATTGTCTTGGTCCATAACAAAAGAGTTATTTAACTCTTTTTCTAGTGCTTTTGCAAATGTAGTTTTCCCACTATGAGTTTTACCTACTGTCATAATCACTAACTTTTTCACAACTTCAACCCCTATTGAACTTTGTTTTTCAATTTAATTTTATCAAATTAAATATCCAAAGAAGTAATGTATATCATATTCATGCTAGGTTAACATAACGTCTCATTATTGGTAGCAAGAAAAAGGCGAATCCTTACTCTTAGAATGAATCCCCTTTTATATTTTCTATAACTCTATTCATCTTTTATACATTCCTATCTCGGTATGGGTTTTAGAGGTCTCGTTTGTTACTGGATTAGCCGAAAAGCTGTATAAAATCTTGCATACCCTTAGCGTATTTTTTTAAAACGGGCAATCCTCTAATATGTGTGGTCTTGCTTTATAACTTCGAAAAGTAATCAGTAAGCTTTTCATTTTCTCTTTCGCGTAATCGCTTATTTTCCTCTTCGAGCTCTTTTTTTCTTTTTTTCAGCTTTTCAATCTTTCTTTTAAGAGATGCAAGACATTTTGATTACTTTCATCTCGTTTAATTCTAGAGTCTACAAATGCTTTTTCTTGTTGATTCCGTAAGAATTTAATACGTTCTTTAAGTTCTGGGTGATTATAAAGCGTAGCTTTACTTACACCAGCTTCTTCCGCCACACTGTTAAAGTTAATTGTCTTAGAAATCTTTGTTAAGCGTTTAATAGCTTCCTCAACTTTAACTTTGGTTGTTTGCTTTCTTTTTTCGTGTAACTTCCTCAATTGTTCTTCACGGTTAACACCTTTCCTTTTCTTGCCCTCTAGCTACCTTTTTATACGTTCAAAACGTCCAAAAATGGCATTTCCTTTTTTAATGGTTTTATAAATGTTTTTGTATCTTTTTAAGTTCCTTTCGTTTGCTTTGACCATATCTTGGCGACCATATTCCTTTGAAACTTCAATTATTTTAGTTGTACTTTCTATATGTAGCTCATATTTTTTTACATCAAAGCTTGTCATACCAACCGATAAGTCAAAACAAGGTTTTCCATCGTTTGCTGTAAGGCAAGGGGGCTCTACTGCTAATGGACAATTACCATTAACTCGAGCACGACACATCCCGTAAAAAGGTGTAAACACATTTTAGACTATCATTTATATGTTGCTTTGGATTAGTTTTTTTATATTTCAAATTATTTTTTGCATAATAATGAAGATACTCTAAATAGTTCTCGATATGCTTTCTTGTAAGAGTATTTCGATTACTCCAGTTAGGTTCTAGTTGACTGATAAAATTTAGAAATCTTGAAACAAATCTTAGATAATTCATAGCTGTACCCACCGAAAATTTCTTTCCGCCTAGTAATCTAATTTTAATCTAGTTTTAATATATTTTTTAAAATGCTGTTTAAAAACATCGTTATGAATAGTTGTGAAATGCTTCGTCAGGGATCCCTAAGGCAACATCGTCCTTTTAGTTATCTATTTTGGGTCCAATTTTAAACGCATGAGCTGCTTTTTCCCAATTCTCTCGGATTGCACCATAAGAAGGGTGAACATATAGATTGATTGTTGTTTGGACTTGCGAATGTCCCAAACACTCTTGTACCATTTTAATATTTTTCGTTTCGAGATAGTAAATAGTTCCGTGTGTATGACGAAATAAATGTGGGGTTATATGAATGCCGTTTTTTCTCTCAATCTCTTTAAAAGTGACATATACATCCGAATAGGTCATTGGTTCACCAGAATTTTTCCCAAGAAGCTTTACAAAAACAAAATTATGATCCAGATTATAGTCATCATATAAGTTCATTAATGACTGAGAAATATCTAATTCCCGAGATTCTGCTTTTAACTTACCGCCATTAGGTAATTCCCCTCTATCTGTTAATTTGAGCTTATGTTTTCTTTGTTTAGCATCAAATTGAAAATCTTTAAGGAATAAAGAGATAGCTTAGCCAATACGTAAACCAGTTTCAAAAAGCAAAAGAACTAGAAATCGATCTCTAATATTCATAGTTAAATGATAGATAGTTTCAACTTGTTCTTTTGTAAATATCTTTGTTTTTTCTTTGGGTTCTTTTTCTTTATTATGTTTTTGGGGTAACTTTGTAAGGAAATGATCTTGTTGTTCCTACATGGGGTTCTAAGCCAGGTCACATAGTTAGATAAAGTCTCAAAATTGACTTGTTGGTAATCAATTTTTATTTATTGTAAGTATGTAAAATAGTGTTTTAAAGCCGTACAGTATGTCTTTAAAGTATTGCTTTTACTCTCTTTGTTATAGAGATGTTTCATATACTTAGCTACTGATACAACGGGTACTCCTTTCGAATTTAGTAGAAGATATGCCTTTCTATTACCAATGGATATTTCTTGAACTCTCATTAAAACACCATCCCATCCTTTGTCTATCTTTAAGAGTACCTCTGATTGTTTTTTAAGGTCCTCGCACTGAAATTTTTCCCTCCTCCAAAAACCAAACAAACTATTCAAATTACACACCTATATTATACTAATTAAACTAAATATTCAATCTTTACTTCCCCATTCATTATATAAATAAAAAAGGATAATCAGCCCTCATAATGGACTAACTATCCTGTAATTTATTATCTAAATTTAAAGTAAAGGTAACCTGTTACACTTCCATAATAATCGGTAAAATCATTGGTTTTCTTTTCGTTTCTTCATATAAGAATTGTCCTAATAGTTCACGAATGTTTTGCTTCAACATAGACCATTCAATCGAATATTCTTTAATAGACTGTTCTACAATTGTACGTACAATGTCTGTAGATCTTTCAATTAATGCCTCTGATTCACGAACATAGACAAATCCGCGTGAAATAATTTCTGGACCAGAGATTATTTTTTTCTCTTCTTTTCCAAGCGTTACTACAACAACTAAAATACCATCTTGTGATAACATTTTTCGATCGCGCAGAACGATGTTCCCAACATCTCCTACACCTAATCCATCAATAAGAACATTACCTGCTTGTACTTTGCCAGCTGGTTTTGCCTCATCACCTTCAAAAGCAATTACATCACCCTTATCGACAATGAAAATATTTTCTCTTGCAATACCTACATCTTCAGCTAAATACGCATGTGCTTTTTGCATACGGAATTCACCATGTACGGGTATAAAATATTGCGGTTTCATTAAATTTAACATTAATTTTAATTCTTCTTGACTACCATGACCAGAAACGTGTACTTTTCTTTCACCATAATAGACAACTTCCGCACCGGCTCTAAATAATAAATCGATAATTTTAGATACCGACACTTCATTACCAGGAATTGGAGATGCTGCAATAATAACTGTATCTCCTTTGCGAATGGAAATTTGTTTATGAGATTGCTTTGCCATTCTTGAAAGGGCTGCCATCGGTTCACCTTGGCTACCTGTTGTTAAAATTGCCACTTTCTTCTCCGGGAAGTTCTCTACTTCTTGCAATGAAATAAGCATGCCATCCGGCACATCTAAATACCCAAGACGTCTTGCAATATCTACTACTTTCACCATGCTACGACCAACAACCGCTACTTTACGTCCTGTTTCAGCCGCTGCATCAAAAACTTGCTGAATACGGTGAACATTGGATGCAAAAGAAGCAACAATAATGCGTCCTTCTGCGCCATAAAAAACTTTTGATATTTCCATACCAACTTCTTTTTCAGAACCTGTGTAACCAGGTCGTTCCGCATTCGTACTATCAGATAATAAGCAGAGCACACCTTCATTTCCGATTTTTGCCATCTTTCCAAGATCTGCTCCGCTATTACCAATCGGTGTTTGATCAAATTTAAAATCTCCTGTATATACAATCGCACCTTTTGATGTATGGAAGCATACACCAACAGAATCAGGAATACTGTGCGTTGTTCCAAAGAATGAAACCGTTGTCGTATTAAATTCAACTTCCGAATTTGAATCAATTGTTTTTAAGTCTACACGACCAAGCATTCCTGCTTCATTCAGCTTTTCTTGAATTAATCCTACCGTTAACTTGGTTGCATATACCGGAATGGAAAGCTTACGCATTACATAAACAATTCCACCAATATGGTCTTCATGACCATGTGTAATAAATAAACCTTTTACTCGCTCTTGATTTTCTATTAAATATGTAATATCAGGGATTACGATATCAATTCCAAACATCTCATCTCCTGGAAACATTAAGCCTGCATCGACGATAAAAATTTCGGAATCAATTTCGACGCAGTACATATTTTTTCCGATTTCACCTACTCCACCAAGAGCAAATACCTTTACAGAATCAATCTCTTTTCTCTTCATGTTGTTGCCTGGTTTAAAAATCTTGTAAACACTGATTTCACTAAAATTGTAGAGACACCAGGGAAACTCTACAACCACCATATATTCACCGTCCAAGACGAATGTCCTTACCGTTATGCGATATCATGTTCTTTTTCATTTTTTAAACCAGGTTTCACCTCTCTTTCATTTATATAAATCAAATATCTTATGCGATATCATATGAAAATGCCGTTGAATTGTATTTTTTTCCACTTTTGCTAAGCATACCCGTACTAAGCTACTTAGCCATATTATAACTGATATAAGAATTGGAACACAAGTTAAATCGTGAGAAAGAGAGGAAAGCAGACAAATTCCAAATAAAATATTCCTTTACGTTCGGCAGGAAAACAATCATCTCACGGGAATAAAAAAGGAAAGGGGAGCCATTTACATGGATTATTTCATTTTCGAATCGCTTCCAAATAAAAAGATACAAGAGGAAATCATTCGAATGATTGAATAAAACAAATGCAAAATAAACCAAAGTTACTCATCAATTTAGCTATGCACAATCAACAAGTAGTCGGTTATAAAATCGGATATGAACTGAATAACGAAATGTTTTATAGCTGGTTAAGCGGCGTTGCTGATCAGTATAGAAATCAGAGGATTGACTCTAAGTTAATGAAAGCTCAGCATCAGTTATTAAAAGAAAAGGGGTATTCTATCGTTCAGACGAAAATGAAAAAGAAATGGCGTAATATGCTCATTCTCAATATAGAAAGTGGCTTTGATATTATCGGGACATATACGAATGAGAAAGGAGAACCTAAAATTATTCTTCAGAAACGTTTATTATAAATGTAATTTTTGTTTCAAAATAAAAATGACCTAGCTGAAAACTGAGGCCACTGAAAAAGTCCTCCCAGTTTAAAAAGCGAAAGCTTTCTCGATATAATCGAGGAAGCTTTCGCTTTTTTCATGTATAATGATTGTACTAATTCTAGGTGGTGTCTCGGATGATTTCTAATCAACAATCTCTTAACCTCAGTCCATTTATGGCGATTTACGATATCGTTGTACCAAAGGATAATATGCTTCGTCAATTGAATGAACTGGTAGACTTTTCTTTTGTTTTA
>NZ_JAKUFV010000043.1:0-8084 GCF_022663595.1 Bacillus cereus group sp. BfR-BA-01360 | reverse complement strand
ATTCTATACCGCCATTGACTACCTATAGAAGAATTAATCCTTTTATCTCCCATACCTCCTATTATTTCTGCCTTTCCACCTGCTATCTGGTTAGGGTTGTGAAGTGCAGCTTGAGTATCTAGCCATTCCTTGGCTTTTTTCTTGGCATTTGATAACGTTAATCCTTCTCTTTGTAGTTCATTTACCTTTTGTACATAAGCTTCTTCTCTAGCAGCTTGTTGAGCAGCATTACCTTCAATAGCTCGCCCCTGTGCTATGTATCTTTCACGACTTTTTAAATACTCATCCACTGTAAGCTCATTCATACCTTTTTCTTGGTCTTTTAATTGTCTCGCAAACTCTTCTGAATCATGTTTTACATTTCTATTAAAGTTCACTTCAATTTCTTTTATTTTAGGTACATCATGTAAATGCTTACCATTACCCGTACCCTTACCAACAACACTCTCTTCCAACTTAGAAATCTTATTATGAATAATCCCTTTCAACTCGTCATGACTCGTCTTCACCGCAGCTTCCCAATTCATACCACGACGAAGTCCCATGACTCCTTCAACGGGTACTGGAGATCGACCTAATACGACATCTTTCGCGATACCGAATCCACCTGTTACACCATCTACCACCTTGGCAAATCCGCTGTTTATCGTGTGATTCCAGTCATTTATTTTGTCTGCTGTTTTCCAGCCTTTTTGTTCTTAACTTTAACTATACAAAAGCTGAATTATTAAAATAAAAAAATGACTTTGCCATAAGATCAAAGTCATTTTTTATGCTTGAATTCCTAAATTTTTTAGTAAATTGTTCAGTTTATAAGGTACAATTTACTTCGAATCGATTTTTTTGTTATATATTATAAGTTACTATCACATTACTATAATTTTTATTCTTTTTCAGGCATATAAACAATCATTTTTCCCTGTGGATACTCGCCTTCCCATCCACAAGGCCAACCCCCAAGTTTATAAATCTCAAAGATTCTTTCATAAAAATTATCAACTTTTCCATTTACTAAACGATTTAGTGCACACATATGTAAATCTCCAATTATTTCTTCAAAAATATCAATATATTGTGATACAAAATCACCTGGATAGTTCTCTGATGATTGAATAATCTCCCTTATAGGATGTTCCATAGAGTTTAAATTATGCTCATATAATTGTCCTATTATCTCCCCACCTTCTGAGGATTTAATCTCTTCCCAAACGTTTTCAACTTCATCCAAATCTTGAGACCATGCTAATTCTTGTGCTCTTTCATACTCATTAACCATAACAACATCACGATTTAGAAGGTTTTCATTACGAAAAAGTTGCAAATTTGTAATAAAATTAATAACCTCTTCAACTAATTGAGTGTTTTTTCCATACTTCATTTATTTATCCACCTTTCCCAAAGTTCTTCAGTAGCACCGCCACCTCTTTGCCAAATCTTTATTTCTTCATTTAATTTTGTTTTGTAAAACTTCTCAATACCGATTTCTAATACCTTTGATTTGTATAATGGCAAGCCACTTTCTGTACCTTTTTTTAGTTTTTGTTGCAATTCAAATACTTGTTGTTCCAACTGCTCAATACTTTGATTGATATTTAATTTATCTAACTGATCTTTAACCACATTATTATATACACTATGAAATCCTCTATGCCTAGACAAAGCACTTGGATCTTTTGCTGGTATCGGTAAAAATATCCCGTTATCAGCATGATCCATATCCATTCCAATTTTCTTTAATACTGGATGATTTCTTAAGTTTTTAGGTATTATATGTTGCGCTTGATATCCCTTCCATGATGCAGAACGTGGAAGCCCCATGGATTCCAATAAATTTTGTCCTAATTTTGTAGAACTACCTCCTGTAACCTTTCCCGGAGTACCAGGAATAATCCTACTCCCTTCACCCGTACCCTTAACTCCCGAACCACCATTCCCCTTCGCAAGTTGATAAGCATCCTCTTTAGCGGTTGCTCGCACTCTTGCAAAGTTTTCTGCTATTTCTCCAACAGTTGCATGTTCTATATGAGGAATTTTTATTCCCATTCCAGTGTCTGCTGACCTAATTGCTACGGGGACCTTCGTTTTTTTCCATGTATGTAATGCATTCTTTAACGTCTCATTATCCTTTAACGATTGTACCACATTTTCCCCATATTTGGATTAAAATCAGCGATTCCCTCTTTCCATTTTGTGAGTTTTGTCAGGGATCCAAGGTCGAGTGTTCCTTTGAATGCTTTTGTTGCTGAATCGAGTCCTGGGATGATGTCAAGTGCTCCGAAGAAGCCAGCTTCTACTTGTTCTTCTTTGCTTAGTTTTCGGTGCGTCCCCCAGTCCTCCCCTTCGATGGCACTTTTTACTTGGAGACCACCGTATATAACTGAAGCTGCGATTCCGAGTGGTGGACAAAAGATTGTCGTGATGATCAGTGCTCCGCTGATTCCTTTATCTTCGTATATGTGAAGCAGTTGTAATTCATTCTCGTTACAGTACCGCTGAATTTCTTCTACTTGATACACCCAGCTGTATCCGTCACGCACTTGTCCTTCTGTTGAAACTCGTACATAACCAACTACTTTCTCTCCCATATTGAGCCCCTTCCCGTTACAGCAATTAAAGTCCCTGTAACGTTTACCCGTTTTTTGCGGATAACATGTGCATAACGTCCATCCGTTAAAACGTACTTTACGATGACTTCAAAACATAATACAACCCTTTATTTTTATACTTGTTTTCCCTCTACTATCGTCATACCCTGTACACAGCCATTACAATCCATAAAATTTTAACACTTAGCGCACTTATAAAATTATAGTGCTCTTTTAAATTTTCACGTTAAAACAAAAAAAGCACTTGTTGCCTTTAATTGACAATCAAGTGCTTTAAGTTCATCTGTTTTTAAGTAGCATTAAATTTGTAAGTTTTATGGCAACAGTATGACACCTTTTATATATCGTGACAACTACTACGTTAAAACTTACGAGTTTGTACGAGTTCATTAGTTTAATATACATTCCATGTGTTTATATTCATCACCCAGTAAAATGTCATCTCGCCTAAGCTCGTACTTCGTTTTCTATTCTATCATTGCACATAGTACTCCATGATGGTACAACCATCATGAAGTACGTACTTTCTAACAGCCTATGCTTTTTTTCACTGCAAATATACTTTATTTTTTACTCATCTACATATATGCTTGTTATCTTTAACCATGCACCACAACTTTTGACATTCTCATGTGTAAAGTCACTGTAATTCATTTCGTATATTTGCTTAACCTCTTAAATTATTAATTACAATATACAAAAGTTAATAATTAAGGATTCTTCAATCCATTAATAAAATCCTTAAAGCTATTAGCTATTTTATACGTATTTTCTTCTTCACTAGAATGTGGAAAATAAAAAGAGTGATCCCAATAATATACACCATGGTTTTCAGTATCTGTAATAAGTACAATTAACCCTGAACTCGGATCATCTCCTATTATTAAACTGTTCGGTAACATATCTTCTTCAAACTCTTCATAGCATTCACTTAAATCAAAAGTTTTTTTTACACCTATACCATACAAAACATCTAAAGGGATTTCCTGATTTAATTCTTTAACAAAAAATTTACTATACCTAACTTTCGAAGTCCCTCCGTTATATTCACTTAAAAAATTTTTATAATCTTCCGGAAGTAAAAATCCTAAAAACTCTTCTAATTCTTTAATTGATTCTTCAGTTGCTTTACCAAAAGCATTTAAATTCATTTATTTCACTCCTATTTAATCTTTTAACTTCTTAGCTAATGACATTCCACCCATATGTCGAAATCTTCTGTGCATCTCTTTACTAACTTCTTGCATTGTTGTTAAATCTTGATGATGGTGCCATGTGTTTTCATCTAATTTTGGTCCATTTGGAGCTAATTCATCAGCCTTAGCAAAATCAATGTCATATCTATTAAATTCACCTATCGGAACTTCTTGTCTTACCAACCCAGCAGATTTAAAGTCGGGAAAACCTCCAGGATAAGAAACTCGATTTGGAGGAATCTCCCAATCAATATAAGTCCATATTCCTTCCTCACTAATTTCGATTTTCCCACCTTTTTTCTGCCATTTTTCAGGATCCCTAGAATATAAGGGTTTAGTAGATAATTGTTCCTCTGTAAACTTTACTATTTCTGGATTTTTACCCGTACCCTATGTTGTAATCTTAAACCCTCACAATAAAAAAGCAAACCATGTAAACCTTATTAAACTACTTCTTTTTCTTCCACTATCGGCAATTCATATGCTGTTTTATATTTCATCATTCCATATATAATGTTTACAAGCCTTCTCATAATACACACAAGTGCTTGTCCTTTTGTTTTACCTTCTTTAAGCTTCTTTTGATAGTACGCATGAAACACTGGGTTTCGTGGCATCTTACTTCCTTTTGCTACTTGCACTTGCTGTACTGCTAAATTATAAAATAAAGCGTGTAGCGCCCTGTTTCCTTGTTTGCTTTTATGTGTCTTACCTTTTCCGCCAGAACCAAAGTAAACTGGCGCAATCCCCGCGAATCGTGCTAATTTGTTGGCATTTGGAAATCGCCTTACATCTCCAATTTCTGCAATTAATGCTGATGCCGTCACAAGTTCTATTCCCGGCATCGTCTCTAATTGATAATCTAGTAGATTTACTAACCGTTTTAATTCTCTTTCGATGTATTTCATTTCCTTCTTTTTAAAATCAATATCCCGTACAATACTTCTTACTAAAAAGTCTCGTGTGTCTTGATATTCCTTCATTGTTTGTCCATCTTCTTTTACAAGTTTTAATATGTCACTTGCTTTCTTTACTGAACATGTATTGTGACTAACATCTAATAAAAAAGCTGTTAATTTCTTTATACTAACACCCTCTAAACAAGACGGTGACGGATATTGCTGCCAAAATGCTAGTGCTGTTTTCCCATCTAATTCTGAGAAAAACTTTTTATAGCTTGGATAATGATGGTTCAATTGAATATGTAGTTGGTTCTTTAACGCACTTTGTGCTTTTATTAATGCATTCCTTCTTGAAACCAATTGTTGTATCGACCAAAATAAATCGTTTGGTTTTGCATCTGGTAGTTGATTAAATTTGTTTACCAATATGCGTGCTACACATTCCGCATCCCAACTATCATTCTTTTTAATCATTACTTCACTTTTACGTTCTAAAAATGATAAAGCTGGATTTACTTCTTTCACAACTCGTTCATGGTCTGCTAAATACTTCGCTAATGCTCTTCCATATCCACCAACATCTTCTAAACCAAATACAACAGTTATCCCATCACTCACATATGTCTCTACTTCTAATAAAAACTTCGAAAATGCAGATGGTTTATTATCAAACTGTATTTCTCCTAATTTCTCTTGCCAACAATTAATCATAACAGCCGTATGATGCTCCTTATGTAAATCTACTCCTACATACAAATAGTTTTGTCTATTATGCATAACTCATCCCTCTATCCAATGATTTAGTCATATATAAAAATGTCGGCAACCTTAGTTCGAGCGTTCATCTTCCGATGCGCATAGGTACGCAAGCCTATCCATTTTCATAATTTCATAAGTACATATAGTAAAATGAGCGATTTTTTTAAGTACGACTTTTATATAATTGCTGGATGTTTCCCATTTGTTTGTATTTGCCCGTATGTATATACCCCTCGATAAAAGTTCTCTCGGTCTAACATGCGTTTCACTTGTACTTTCGTAAACAACTTTCCTTTCTCAGTACGATAGCCCTCTACATTAAGTCGTTCTGCCAATTGAGTCAGCGACCAATGCCTAAAAAAGTGTCGTAGCTCAAATAGCCTACGTACAACGATTGCTTTATTAACATCTACTTCTAACACTTTTTGTCCTTTCTTTGCCCTATAACCAAACATCACACCGCCCCCTGCATAGCCACCTTGTTCCGCTTTCTTCTTTCTACCTCTACTTAGCTTCAATGCAATCTCGAGACGTTGATATTGGTCTAATAGCTCTAACATGCCATTTACTAAAAAGTCATTTGGGTCATGCGTGTATATACTATAATTCGGTTGTTCAATTGCTTTCACATCAACCTCATGTTTCTTTAGTTCTCGTTGTATTAACACTTTTGCCATATCAGAACGCCATAATCGAGATGTATTGAGCACAATAATTTTGCTTACTTGATGATACGTCATATCTGACAGTAATTCTTGTAAGCCTTCACGTTCAACTGTTAATCCATTTTCATCTACTGTCGCTCCGCTAATTTCCTTATCTTCGTATATGTGAAGCAGCTGTAGTTTATTTTCAATGCAGTACCGTTCAATTTCTTCTACTTGATACGTTAGGCTGTATCCTTCACGTACTTGTCCTTCTGTTGAAACTCGTACATAACCAACTACTTTCTCTCCCATATTGAGCCCCTTTCCGTTACAGCAATTAAAGTCCCTGTAACGTTTACCCGCTTTTTGCGGATAACGTGTGCATAACGTCCATCCGTTAAAACGTACTTTACGATGACTTCAAAAAATAACACAACCCTTTATTTTTTCCTCTACTATCGTCGTACATTGTACATAGCCATTACAATCTATAAAACAACAATAAAAATTTAACACTTAATGCACTTATAAAATTATAATGCTCTTTTAAATTTCTACGCTAAAACGCAAAAAAACACTTGTTGCCTTTAATTGACAATCAAGTGCTTTAAGTTCATATGTTTTTAAGTAGCATTAATTTTGTAAGTTTTGTAGTAACAGTATGACACCTTTTATACGTCATAACAACTACTACGTTAAAACTTACGAGTTTGTACGAGTTCGTTAATTTAATATACATTCCATGTGTTTATATTCATCGCCCAGTAAAATGTCATCTCGCCTAAGCTCGTACTTCTTTTTCTATTCTATCATTGCACATAATACTCTATGATGGTACAACCATCATGGAGTATGTATTTTCAAACACCTTATATCTATAACCCTAGTAGAGATCATTTTTGTGTATTAATATATTCTCTAATTAATTTCACATCACTTTCTCTTTTTTCATCAGGGAAAATACCCAAATTCTTATACTTCCATATAATTAATCTCTCATAATGATTATAATTATTTTCTTCCTCTAATATAGTATAATCAAACTCAATATCAAACTTACCAGTAGAATATAACTCAAATGTTAAATTAGTCCAAGGTTCCTGCTTATTTCTTTTAAATTCTTCCCATAATTCTCTAAAGATGCTGTCAAGATTATTTAATTGATGATCAATCTCATCTTCATCAATTCCTTCCATATCTTCAATATCTAAACTGTATATTGGTTCCTGCTTATTTTTTGGATAGTAGAAAAATACCGTCGAATCACTATATTCATCAACTTCTGAATATACCATTACTTTTTCCCATGGTTCTGGAATAATATTGTTTAACTGTATAGCTACTTTTTGATAAATACTTTCCAAGTTCTCTGTATTCATTTACTTTCCTCCATATACATTTTTCAAACTGGCTTTAAATTTTTCTCCATCAATTCTATATTTTATGTTAAAGCTAACAGGCCTTACAGAATTCCCTTCATATACAGGTCTAATATCAACTATAACTTTCCGCTCATCTCTTAAAGCTTTTGCCCAAGCAGATTCCAATTTTTTATAAGCACTTACATTAACATTACCATTCATTGCAACTATATTATCAATTAGTGGAGATCCATTAAATTGCGTACCGATTAAATGTCCACCATGATCTCCTTGAGTACTAGGAGCTTTAACTCTATTTTCCCCCCCAGCAGCTAACTGATGCTTACTATTACGTTCTCCCATCTCTAACGTTAATTCTCCAGAAGCTCTCTCAATTCTTCCTAGTTCATCCGTTTGATACAGATATCCATTCGTTTCATATTTCACATTAGGTTTCAATTTAAATTCATCTAAAAAGTGACTACCATCTTTAACTACATCATCAGCAGCCTTACTAGTGTTACCCGTACCCTTAACTCCCGAACCACCATTCCCCTTCGCAAGTTGATAAGCATCCTCTTTAGCGGTTGCTCGCACTCTTGCAAAGTTTTTT
>NZ_JAKUFV010000042.1:0-9336 GCF_022663595.1 Bacillus cereus group sp. BfR-BA-01360 | reverse complement strand
GGCTTTTGCTTCTTTTAAGATGAAAGTTTTCAATTCTTCTGGATTTGTTGGGATACTTCCTATCACCGTTGAAAAGTCATTCGCTTCTAAATTCGCTTTAATCGGTGCATATATATGTGCTACTGTTTGTTTTTCTGGTAAAAATCTCCCTGTTATCGGTTCGTCCTTTACAACTTGATATCCCGGAATTTCAATCGGGTTCACACGGAATGGATCAGTGATAATACCTTCTACGATCGTATCTTGTACATTTGGAATAGGCTGATTCGTTTCTTTGTCAATATGTTGCACCTGGACTTGTCCCATATAGTTAATAAGAGTCGTTCCACTTACTTTTTCATAATTTATATATTTATCAAAGCTTTGAGATACTTCAAAATGAATCGGATACTGATTCTCTGGCGTTAACCTACTCTTATCCACTGGTTCAGATTCACTTCCGACAAAATCATACACTTCTTTAAAAAGATATACCTTATCATAAAAATCCCCATTTTTTAATGTCTCTGGCTTAGCTGTAATCGTCGTCGTACCATCTGAATTGTCTTTGAACGTAAATCCGTTCGTCCAATCCTTATTCTGCAGATCTGTTACAATCCATTTCGATTTTGCATATTGATTCCCTATATCTGCATTAACTACATAAGACAAATTATTAATATATCTTGTACTATCTGCTATAAATGGAATCTCTTGTATAAATGTCGCACTTAAACCTGTATCATTTGCAGAGGTGAAAATTTGATTTTTTTCTTCTATTTTAGGAATTTCAATTCTCGCCCGATACTCTTGTAGGTATTCTACTGAGTTAGTATCTGAAATTCGATTCTCTAAATATAACTTAAAACTTGTCGTTTCTTTTGTAGTAAAATCCACTTCATCCTTCTCATCACGCCATCCACCTGCTTCAGAAGTAAATAGATATGTTCCTGAAGGTCTTATTTCATAATTAATCGAAGCATCCTGACGAGTGTATATATTTTTTATTTTTTGTTCAAAATTATAAATACCAATAACCTTATCCCTATTAAACCCTCGATAAGCTAGTGATGTTTTAATAGGAAGAGGATTTCCTTCTTCATCAAGAAAAGAATATTCTACATCCATGGCACCGCCTGGACCAAGATTCATCATAAGACTACCCATAAATACTTCCGACCAACCTTTACCCTTATTAGTCACATCAACTTTTAATATTACTTTTTTACCTTTATAATATCCTACATTTTCTATAAGGACTGATCCTGTTGGATTTTGTGGATCAACTTTTAAAGTGTTATTTTTGAAATAACCTTTTGAATCGATTACTTTTGTTTCTGAAGTAATCCTCATCATAAAAATATCTTCTAAAGGGATGACATTTGTTGCGCCATTCTTAAAATAATCTAATTGCTGAATCCGTCCTGTGGTAGGGGCCGCATATAGCGCTTGATTCGATTGCATAGTAGATTTTTGTTTTTTTTCCTTTGGTTCTACTTGTTTAATTTTTTCTGTTTCTTCTTTTTTTTCTTCAACCGTTGTTACCTTTTCTTCCTGTTTTTCAAGTTGCAATGGTTCTTTGGCTTTTTTCGATTCATTTCCTTCTGATTTCTGAACGGATTGTTCTTTATTTTCTTTTACATTTTTAGAAACAGTCAAAATACTAGTTTTCGTCTCTACTTCTTTATTTTCTTCCTTCATCTTCGCCGTAATGGTGTATTGTCCCGCTTTCTCTCCTTTAACAACTACAAATAATTCTCCTAAGTTAGCACTTTCTGAAGTTCTTTTAATTTGTACAACAGATTGTTCTATCATGCGAATTGTTTCAATTGCATCATTCTTTTCATTTAACTTTGCTGTCTCTTTTTCATCAAAATGGAGGCCGTCAGGTATCACTACTTCAATCTCTTGCCCTTGGCTATGTACCTCTTTTATTGCGAGTGTAATATTCTCTCCCTCCTTTACCTGATCTTTATTAGCTTTTATTACAAAATCAGAAACTTGATTATCTGTAATTGCATAAGCGGTTGTTGAAAAGGTGCCTAATGCGCTAACTTGAGCAAATATGATTCCGCTCGCTAAACATATTTTGCGAAACCTTTTTGTTTTATTTCTCAAAGCTCCTCTCCCCCTTTAGTACGATAATAAATTTTTAAACTTCTAACCTCTATTTTAAAGTTTTCACGATACTTAAAGATACTAATAGAAGAATATTTTGCGAACGTCTTCCTAACCAGAACATCAAAATTAATAAGAGAATGACTAGTACAATACCGCCTACAATGTAGTACATTGTATAATCTTTTTGTGCCTCGACAGCTGTTTCGTTTAACTCTTTTGCCTTGTCTCCTTCAATTGTAAATTTTTCGTCTATTCCCATTTTTGATCGCCATCTGTTGCTTTCATTTCTAAACGATATTTTCCAGGCTCTAGCGCTTTGTTTTCCCAACTAATTGCGTAGTCAAAGTCGGATTTATTGGATCTACATGATCCGTATTTTCTTGAAATTTGATAAAAGCCTTTGAATTCATTGTTGCTGCTCTTACTGTTTCATAAGAGGAAAACAGGGGAATTAGCATACTGATGATGAATAGCATTGCAACTATATATTTCTTGACCATTCTACTCTCTCCCTCTTAATTGATATATATCAATTAACACTTATTAGATATATCATTTTAAATTGGAGTATCTGTTAAGGTCCACTCTAATTCACCCTGATACGTCTCATTCACTTTGACATTCGGACCTGGCTTAACTTTTAACCGAATTCCTTCAGAATCTTTCCAGTTAATATGCACATTTTGATCATCTTCTGATTTATGACGATACACTAAAGAATTTTGATCGCTCAGTACAATATCCTGACCGCCCTTACTGTATACAAATCCATCTGATATTACATCATTTTCAAGAGACGTCAATGGTTTTACTTGCTTCACATAAATTTTCCATTCATTTTTATGTTGTCGCTGATCTGAAACAACAATCTCGCCTTGCATGCTACTGCGATTTACTATTTTTTCTCTAGATGGAATTGTAATGTTTTCAAAAGAAATTTTTTCTGGCGCAGCAATTAATTCTAAATTTCCTTCGTCAATCGTTAGATTTATCTTTTTCACAATATCTTCTCGCTGTTTTGTCAAATCTTTAGATAAGAACAATTCAACTATGTAGCTTCCTTTCTCTTGTTTTATTTGATCAAAATTACGGATTTGAACATCTTTTTCTCCATCATGATATTTAAAATCAGCTACATACCATGCTTTCACATGACTTTCATCTAAAAGGAATTGTCTAAACTCTTCTCTAGACATAGATTGTATATCATTTATACGGGCTTTAATATCGGTTGCATGGATTTCTCCAGCTGTAGCATGAACAACTAGTTCACTCTTAATTGGTTGACTCGTATTTCCATTGTCGTCTTCCAATACAATATACACTTCGTGTGTCCCCTCTTGTTTTAACATTGTCTGCAAGTCACTCGTATTCTTGTCACTCCATAAATAATTTATTTTCTTATTGTTCGGATTCGTATCTGATTCTTCTTTGATAAAATTTGATAGTGCGGGAACTGTAGTATCATTTAACGCTGTTTCTATCTTTTCTCCAGTACCTACAGGTGGCGTTGTATCTAAAACTTCTACTGAATATTCACTATATTTCCCTTCATTAAAAGCAAAAGCAACAATTTTATCTCCAGCTACAAAATGACGTGTAGGTGAAATTGTATACTTAAAGTTTCCTTCACTATCAGCTTTCACTGTGAAATTATCAGATATTTCTTTAGGAATATCCTCGCCTTGAACAGGACTTTTGATTGTATGATCCTTTTCCGTAAAAGAACTACCTGATAAGCGAACATACGCATTTGGTATAGTTTTTCCTACCACAATATAAGAATTCTCATCTTTCGGATTATCGGAAGGCTGATTCGTGATTTTCACATTACAATCAGGTATATGATCGAAAACGATTCGTTGTGCTTTAGCCGAATTAAAATGTTGCTTAAAGTCACGAAGCATGTCTTCATTTACTGATTGCGCTCTAATATTCCCAACCGTTGTATTCACATATGGAATTGCCATTCCAAAAATCGGTGTCCATTTATAATCAGGCGATTGAGTTATATTTCCTTTATTCCATTGATAGACACGTTGAACATCTACTTTCCATTCTCCTGAAGGCATTTGAATCAGTGCTGAAGGACTATTAGGATTTGTTAATTGCAAATCAATTTTCTTAGCATCTGAAAATTGAAAAGTTGATCCATTTCCCATATATATTAATCCATAATTGGGAGATGTCATATCACTTATCACTGTAAAAGTGCCGTTTTTCCCTACTTTAAATGTTCCTGCCCCCATATTCACAATCGCTGGAGCGCTTCCAGCATTCGTTCCTTTTACATTTAGATGAAAACTACCGCCATCATCTACAAAGAACTGACTGTTTCCTTCCATATAAATGGGACTTTCATTTCTACCATAACCAACTTCATCTTTTTGAATTTCAATATCTAGTACAGCATTCTTTTTAATCGATATCTTACTATTGTTAGCCATAGAAATCGCACTTGGGCGATATGCACGACCTGGTCCATTAATTATGTTCATATGACTATTTTCTCCCAGTGTTAGCGAACCCGCTCCATAGAAAAAAATAGATGGACTTGCATCAGTATCTGTATGATTTTCTGAAGCTGAATTATCAAAAAGGATAGAAACATCTTTTTCAATTTGAACATTTCCACCATTTTGAATAGCAAAATTCGAAACGGTACTATACCCATTCGCTTTAATTTTACTTCCTTCTTTCACAGTAACATCCGCAACTTCCCAGTTCGCTTGTCCTCGGACAGCGATTCCATCTGTTCCGTCACCATTAGAGGAGTTTACTACATTGTAAGTATATCCATTAATTGGTGAAGTGTATGAACCAACTTCATTATTTTCAATATTTCCTGAAAGAATTAATTTACTATTAAAGGAATGTAGCATTTGTGCCCCAGTATCCTTTACATTATGAAAAGTTATCTCTGAATTATTTGCACCAAAAGCCGTCGTAATAAATCCATACCAATTCCGATGGTAAATATTTAAGTTTTCAACCCTTATTTTACAATTTATACCATACAATGAGATAGATTCACTACCAGCATCAATTGTATGTCCATTCCCTTTTATTGTTAATTCGCGATTCACTTGATTATAATAGTTCTTAAATGTAACAGCACCTGAGTTAATATGATCCATTGTATAGAAATCCTGTGTAATATTGATTACTTGTATTTTAGGATTGTCCCAAGCAGCATGCCAAGTTTTCTCATCATATACATTTGCAATGTAATCCGCATTCTCGGGCGCTTGTTTTGTCTCATGTTTCTTATTTTCATCTAGTTGTAGATTTTCTTGTTTTGTTACATTTGTTTGTTCCTCAGACTTTTCCGGTGCCTTTGCTTTGGATTCTATTTGTTCTGCTTTTTCAACTTCTTTTTGTTTCACTTTATTTTTCATTTCCTTAGTAGATCTGTTATCTTCTGGACTCTCATTCTGTTGTTGAGTGAAAATACGTTTTTCTTTAAAATCAGAAAGCTGTTTTTCTTGTTCTTCCACTCTTAACACTGTTGCCTTTACTTTCTTATCTTGTCCTTTAGATTTGACAATTGGTGCAAATGTATATTCGCCAACTTTTTTCATTTGAATAACGAGAGAAACGTCACCTATATCATCACTTTTCTCTTTTTTAGAAATTTGAATTATTCGTTGTTCAGGTAGATATATAACTTGAGCCGCTTTATTTTTTTCATTCAGCTTGTTTGTTTCTTCTTCATTGAAGACTTGACCATCGGATAATGCAAGTTCAATACGAGAATCTTCTTTGTTTTTATTTGTAATTTTTAATACTACATTTTCATTCACTTTGATATTTTTCTTATCTATATCCACACTAAATGTTCCTTGCTTTTCATTCGTAGCAGCATAAACTTTATTTGGAATATAATCTAGTACGCTCGTTTGTGTAAAGAAAATTCCCCCCGTCAAAAAAAGAATCCCAAATTTCTTTATTATTTGCATCTTCAAATTCTCAACCCCCTTCCTGTTAAATTCAGCAATTTCATCTAGTATGAAAAGCAAAAAAGAATTTAACATCAGTAGCTTTTCATGAAGGAAGTCTCAACACCATAAACGCCTTATATATCATTTTTTACTGCTTTTTCTTTTGCGAACGTCTTCCTAACCAGAACATCAAAATTAATAAGAGAATGACTAGTACAATACCGCCTACAATGTAGTACATTGTATAATCTTTTTGTGCCTCGACAGCTGTTTCGTTTAACTCTTTTGCCTTGTCTCCTTCAATTGTAAATTTTTTCGTCCATTCCCATTTTTGATCGCCATCTGTTGCTTTCATTTCTAAACGATATGTTCCAGGCTCTAGCGCTTTGTTTTCCCAACTAATTGCGTAGTCAAAGTTTGAATTTGGTGCCATGCGTAAATCTTCTTTTTTTGTTTCATGTAAAATATTTTTCCCTTTTTCCGTATATACTTTTGCATCTACAGTTAAATGTTTTAACATTGCTGCTTTTGTATTTTGTAAGTTCGCTGTTACAACGTTGCGTGCATTTACTTGCCCTGGCTTAATGTCATTCAACTTTAAATTAGGCTTTACTTCATTGTTTGTTTCACTTAAGACAACACCAATTGCATATGCATATTTATTTTTAATCTGTACGTTATCAGATTTTCCCTTTATCTTCTCATCTTCTTTTTCTTTAAAATACAGTCCCCCTAATATTACACCATCGAATGGTTCGTTTGGCATTTCAACATTTACGTCTAATGTAACAGTACTTTTAGCAGGGATTTTTGTTTCTTTTTGTACTTTTGCAATTTTAGAAAATGGAAATTTAAGAGTGGAGTCAAATTTTGGATTTTTTGTACTATAATCTACAATTCCGTTACTATTCGTAATTGCTGTATTTGCATATGTTTCGACAATAACGTCCTTATCCGTGTCATTTTTCATTTGTACTTGAAGAGTCTGTTTTTGACCAGGCTTCATTTTTAAGTCAAAATAGCTTTGATTTTTATCAATTTGATTCTCTGGAATTACTGCGGTTACTGCAAATTTCATTTCTGCTGCATGTGTAGTAATATTTGTAACATGCAACAGAAATACTATGGCCAGTAAGCTACTTACTACTTTCTGCATACATTTCATACGATATCCCTCTCACATTTGTTATTTTATATAGATAAAGAAAGAGATAAAAATTGAAAATTCCTCTTTATCCCTTTCCTCATTCCCACTATATAAAGAACTATTACATAGGTGTCTCTTTTAACTCCCAAGTTAATGAAGTTGTATACATAGCTTTTTCTTTTTTTGCTTTACCTGGTACACTTAACTCTACGCTCTTCTTCGCTTCATCATTTGTTGCACCAAAAGCATTTGTCCATGTTCCCATACCTTGGTTTTCTTTAGCTGTAATAACATCAGAAGCTTGACCTGGAGTTAATTGGATCCCTTCCTGATTTGTTGTTGGCGCTGCATTTCCAGAAGCTGATTGTAATGTTCCGTTTTTCAATGTTAAAACAGCTCCTTCTAACTCTACACCTTTCTCAGTTTGAAATTGCTCGTTTTGTTTAACAGTCAACTTCCAACCTTTGTTTGTACCACGGTTATCGGTTACTTGTATATAGTTCGGTACTTCTAGTGTCTCTTTTGTACCTTTCTTAACAACTGTATCTAAGTTTGCATAATAGACTTCATTATTACCAGAGGCTTTTTGTTCTTCAAATTTGAAATTCGATACATAGTCAATGCTTAATGGACCATTTGTTCCTTGTTCATGTGGATTGTTCGGATCATCCGGCTTAACCGGCTCCACATTATCTCCTGGATTATTCGGATTTATTGGATCTACATGATCCGTATTTTCTTGAAATTTGATAAAAGCCTTTGAATTCATTGTTGCTGCTGCTTCTTCTGCAAATGCTGGTGCTCCTGCTGCTAATACTGCTGAAAATGATACGACTCCTGCTAATGCTACTTTTGTTAGTTTCATATTATTTTTCTCCTTATCTATCTTTTAACTTATTGAGGTGTATCTTCTAAAGCCCAAGTTAATGTTGTTTCATATTTTTCATCTTTAACTTTTGCAACTGCACCTGGTACAGATAACGTAATACTTTTTGCACCTTCTACTTCATCTTGTCCATAACGAGTGACCCATGTCCCCATACCTTTACCCTCTTTAGCAATTGCTACTTCTTGTGTAGCTCCATTTGGGTCTAATGCTACTTCTTTTACCTCTGGAGCATATTCCGCCCCAATTGTAGAGCTTGCAACTGGATTATGCAATTTCAGTTCTGCACCAGTTAACTCATTATTCCCTGCTTTAAATTGAGCATCTTGTTTTACTGTTAATTTCCAACCTTTATTTGTACCGCGGTCATCTGTCACTTGGACATAGTTTGGTATTTGTATTCCTTTTTCATCTCCTCCTTTTACTTTCACTGTATCTAATTGCGCTGTATACACTTTGTCATTCCCTGACATTTTTTGCTTGCCAAAATGAAAATTAGATACATAATCAATACTTAATGGACCATTTGTCCCTTGTTCATGTGGATCATTTGGCTCTACATCTTCTCCTGGTTTAACTGGATTTACTGGATTTACTGGATTTTCATTTTGTGTAAATGACACATCTGTATGTGACTTCATTGTTGCTGCTTCTTCTGCAAATGCTGGTGCTCCTGCTGCTAATACTGCCGAAAATGATACGACTCCTGCTAATGCTACTTTTGTTAGTTTCATAATTTACCTCCATTAATATGTTTTTTTTATTTATTTAACAGAAACATTTGTTTTTATTTCTCCTGTTACTTTTCGCCAATGCTATCCAAATTGCTAAGGCTACTAATATACTTCCCACTCCCATGTATATAAAGGAAATAGATAGATTACCTCCAGTTTTAGGAAGTGCCTTCTTATTCAACTGGTTATCAGACGAATTATCAGTCGGCGTAGAACCATCTGGTATAACTACCGAATTTGGAATATAGCTATTTGAAAATCTAATTCCCGCTTTAGAATGCATTGTTTCTGCTCTTACTGTTTCATAAGAGGAAAATAGGGGAATTAGCATACTGATGATGAATAGCATTGCAACTATATATTTCTTGACCATTCTACTCTCTCCCTTTTAATTGATATATATCAATAAATACTTATTAGATATATCATTTTAAATTGGAGTATCTGTTAAGGTCCACTCTAATTCACCCTGATACGTCTCATTCACTTTGACATTCGGACCTGGCTTAACTTTTAACCGAATTCCTT
>NZ_JAKUFV010000041.1:0-12253 GCF_022663595.1 Bacillus cereus group sp. BfR-BA-01360 | reverse complement strand
ACGACTTTTCATTCAAAATTGAATGAAAAGTCGTCTTTCTTGTTTTGTATCCGGTTTATAAACCGAAAAACGTAAGTTTTTCAGTGGCCTCGTTTGATACCTCTGTCTATTTTTTTTTGATTATGTTAGAATAACGGTTATGTGAGTACAATGAGATATTGGGGGTAACTGAAGTGAAAGGTATGTTTTGCAAAAGATTCATTGCAATGGTAACAGTGCTGACATTATTTTTTAGCGCGTTCGTTACATATAGCAGTGTATCAGCAGAAACAAGTTCTGCTTTAAATATTGAAGCAGGCGCAGCAATTTTAGTAGAAGCAGATTCTGGGAAAATTTTATATCAAAAAAATGCAGATGAATTGTTAGCAATTGCAAGTATGACGAAAATGATGAGTGAATATTTAGTTCATAAAGCGGTGGATACAGGGAAACTTAAATGGGATCAAAAAATAAAAGTTTCTGAATATGCACATAAAATTTCACAAGACCGCTCATTATCAAATGTTCCGCTAGAAAATGGTGGTTCTTACACAGTGAAAGAATTGTATGAAGCAATGGCAATTTACTCCGCAAACGGCGCAACAATTGCTTTAGCTGAGGCGGTTGCAGGTAAAGAAGCAGACTTCGTAAAAATGATGAATGATCAAGCAAAAGAGTTTGGATTGAAAAATTATAAATTTGTAAACTCTACAGGTTTAACAAACAAAGATTTAAAAGGACAACATCCTGAAGGAACAACACCGGATGAGGAAAATAAAATGTCGGCACGAGATGTTGCCATTTTAGCACAGCATTTAATTCAAGATTTTCCAAAGGTGTTAGATACGGCGAAAATTCCGAAGAAGGTATTCCAAGAAGGTGGAAAATATCCTGTTAAGATGGATAACTGGAACTGGATGTTAAAAGGCTTAATTAAACAATATGAAGGTGTAGATGGTTTAAAAACAGGTTCTACTCCAGAAGCTGGTGATTGCTTTACAGGTACTGCTGAAAGAAATGGAATGCGTTTAATTTCTGTTGTTATTAAAACAAATTCTCATACAGCGCGCTTTGATGAAACAAAGAAACTTTTTGATTACGGATTTACCAATTTTGATGTAAAAAAAGTATATCCAAAAGGATCATCAGTAAAGGGACATGAAACGGTACGAGTTGAAAATGCAAAAGATAAAGATGTTGCAGTTGAGACAAAACAAGCGATTACACTTCCAATGCCAAAAGGAAGTAAAGATGTTTACAAAACAGAGTTTAAAGAGGTAGGAAAAGAAAAAGAAGCACCTATTAAAAAAGGAACAACATTAGGACAAATGGTTGTATCACCTAAGGATGCGAGTGATCCAGGATTCTTATCTGGGAAATCATTGCATGTTGATTTAGTAACAAAATCAGAAGTAGAACAAGCAAACTGGTTTGTACGCTCTATGCGTGGTATAGGATCCTTCTTTAGCGACATATGGAATAGTGCTGTTGATACAGTAAAAGGTTGGTTTTAAAAGCTCCTCATAGTAGGAGCTTTTTTTATTTTTGATTTTTCATACACATTTTATGAAAAAGTAGTGGACAAGTCTCTAATAGTTAGTGATAGAATGTAAGAGTATTCTAAATTTTCGCCTTTAACGGGGGAAGCAATTCATCTAGGGAGGTTTTTGTACATGACAAATGTAACAGGAACAGAACGTGTCAAACGTGGAATGGCAGAAATGCAAAAAGGCGGCGTTATTATGGATGTAGTTAACGCTGAACAAGCAAAGATTGCAGAAGAAGCAGGCGCAGTTGCCGTTATGGCGTTAGAGCGTGTTCCTGCAGATATTCGTGCTGCAGGTGGCGTTGCACGTATGGCAGATCCAACAATTGTAGAAGAAGTTATGGGGGCTGTATCAATTCCAGTTATGGCAAAATGCCGGATTGGTCATCTGGTGGAAGCTCGTGTATTAGAATCATTAGGGGTAGACTATATTGATGAGAGTGAAGTGTTAACTCCAGCTGATGAAGTATACCATTTAAATAAACGTGATTACACTGTTCCATTTGTATGTGGATGTCGTGATATTGGAGAAGCTGCGCGTCGTATTGCAGAGGGGGCTTCTATGCTTCGAACAAAAGGTGAACCTGGAACGGGAAATATCGTAGAAGCAGTTCGTCATATGCGTCAAGTCAATGCAGAAATCCGTCAAGTTGCGAATCTTCGTGAAGACGAACTTATGACATATGCTAAAAATACTGGTGCTCCTTATGAAGTTTTACTTGAAATTAAACGTCTTGGGCGTCTTCCAGTTGTAAACTTTGCAGCAGGAGGTGTAGCAACGCCAGCAGATGCGGCATTAATGATGCAGCTTGGTGCAGATGGTGTGTTCGTAGGTTCTGGTATTTTTAAATCAGAAAACCCTGAAAAGTTTGCACGTGCAATTGTTGAAGCAACCACACATTATGAAGATTATGAGTTAATTGCAAATCTTTCTAAAGGATTAGGTGATGCAATGAAGGGCGTTGAAATTTCAACACTATTACCAGAACAACGTATGCAAGAACGCGGTTGGTAATTAAAGGAGATTTAAAAATGGTAAAAATCGGTGTGTTAGGTCTTCAAGGAGCAGTTCGAGAGCATGTAAAAGCAATTGAAGCAAGCGGTGCAGAAGCTGTAGTTGTAAAACAAGTAGAACAACTTCAAGAAATTGATGGGCTTATTTTACCAGGCGGTGAAAGTACAACAATGCGTCGTCTCATTGATAAGTATCATTTTATGGAACCACTTCGTGAATTTGCGCGTTCTAGAAAGCCGATGTTTGGTACATGTGCAGGTATGATTTTACTTGCAAATAAACTGATTGGTTATGAAGAAGCGCATATTGGTGCAATGGATATTACAGTAGAACGCAATGCATTTGGTCGTCAAAAGGATAGCTTCGAAGCTACACTTTCGATTAAAGGTGTAGGAGAAGATTTTACAGGTGTATTTATTCGAGCGCCGTATGTCGTTGATATAGCTGATGATGTAGAAGTTCTTTCTATGCACAATGGTCGAATGGTTGCAGTGAAACAAGGGCCATTTTTGGCTGCTTCTTTCCATCCAGAGTTAACAGATGATCATCGTGTTACAGCGTATTTTGTAGAGATGGTAGAAGAAGCAAAAATGAAGAAAGTTGTATAAGTAACTTGCAACTTGTGTAAGATTATAGTAAATTGATGGTAACAATTTTATAAAATTAGCGTGTTGATAGGAAATAGTAACAAATAGTGTTTCTTGACAGAGAGTCGGTGGTTGGTGGAAACCGATAGAAACGATTTGTGAATCCATCCTGGAGTGAAATGTGGAATATCTTTATGATTAGTAAGCATTTCCGGTGAAGAGCCGTTATTTCTACTTGAGAGGAAAACAGAGTTGTTTTCAACTAGGGTGGCAACGCGGGTTAACTCCCGTCCCTTTTATAGGGACGGGAGTTTTTGTATTTTATAAAATAAAAGGAGGAGTTTACAGGTGCTTGATATTAAATTTTTACGTGCCAATTTTGAAGAAGTAAAAGAAAAGTTGCAGCATAGAGGCGAAGACTTAGCTGATTTTGAGCGTTTTGAAGAATTAGATACAAAAAGAAGAGAGTTGCTTGTTCAAACAGAGGAACTAAAAAGTAAACGTAATGAAGTATCTCAACAAATTTCTATGTTAAAGCGTGAAAAGAAAGATGCAGAAGCATTAATTTTAGAGATGCGTGAAGTAGGAGAAAAAATAAAGGGTCTTGATAATGAGCTACGCGAAGTAGAAGAGGATTTAGAAAGATTAATGCTTTCTATTCCAAATATTCCACATGAATCTACACCTGTTGGTGAAACAGAAGATGATAACGTGGTAGTGCGTACTTGGGGAGAAGTAAAAGAATTTAACTTTGAGCCAAAACCACATTGGGATCTTGCGACTGATTTAGGTATTGTAGATTTTGAACGCGCAGGTAAAGTAACAGGAAGTCGTTTCGTATTTTATAAGGGTGCAGGAGCTAGATTAGAACGTGCTTTAATTAGCTTCATGCTTGACCTTCACACAGAAGAGCATGGGTATGAAGAGGTTTTACCTCCATACATGGTAAACCGTGCAAGTATGACAGGAACAGGTCAACTTCCGAAGTTTGAAGAAGATGCATTCCTTATCGAAAGTGAAGATTACTTCTTAATCCCTACAGCTGAAGTTCCAGTAACAAATATGCACCGTGATGAAATCTTAAGTGCCGAGCAATTGCCAATTCGTTATGCTGCATTTAGCTCTTGTTTCCGTTCTGAGGCAGGTTCAGCTGGACGTGATACACGCGGTTTAATTCGTCAACATCAATTTAATAAAGTAGAGCTTGTAAAGTTTGTTAAACCAGAAGAGTCTTATGAGGAATTAGAAAAATTAACAAATGATGCGGAACGCGTGTTACAATTATTAGAGTTGCCATATCGTGTTATGAGCATGTGTACAGGAGATTTAGGATTTACAGCAGCAAAGAAATATGATATCGAAGTATGGCTGCCAAGCTATGATACGTACCGTGAGATCTCTTCTTGCAGTAATTTCGAAGCATTCCAGGCAAGACGTGCAAATATTCGTTTCCGTCGTGAACCTAATGCGAAACCAGAACCAGTTCATACATTGAATGGTTCAGGTCTTGCGATTGGCCGTACAGTTGCAGCGATTTTAGAAAATTATCAGCAAGAAGATGGTACAATTATAATTCCAGAAGTTCTTCGTCCTTATATGGGAGGAAAAACAGTTATTAAATAAATGAATACTTTCATCGGTATGAGTGATTGGTAATTTCAGTTGTTGTCAGTAATAACATGAAAGGAAAGGAAAATATAGATTATATTTTCCTTTCCTCATAATTTATAATACTAGGGTTGACTAACTGTTTTTCTTTTGTTATTATATTTGATGTCAATATGGAGGTATACCCAAGTCTGGCTGAAGGGATCGGTCTTGAAAACCGACAGGCGGCGAGAGTCGCGCGGGGGTTCGAATCCCTCTACCTCCTCCAGATATAATTGACAACAGCGCATATAAGTGGAGATTGGAGAACTCGTTACCAACACGTAACGAGTTTTTATTTTAAAACCAATCAGAAAGTATGATGTAAGGTTAATATTGCCTTATGAAACACTCATATTCCGATGATTATCTTCATAGATATGAAAGGAGTCAACATGGATCTTATTATACAAACATTTCCTTTAGATGGAAAAACTTTATATTATGTACAATGTCCGGTTTGTAAGAACGATAGAATTTTAAATAGTGGTGCGAATGTATCTTGCATTATAAGTGATGAAACATTCCGTAAGCTTTGTGGTTGTACTTGTAATGTAAAAAAAGAAGCACCAAAGAAAGCGACCAAAAAGGCAGCAACTCCAAAGCGTACTGGTAAGGTATTAACGGCAATGATTAATGGGAAAGAAATGACTGTTAAAGAGATTGCAGAAGCATACGATATTAGTACAAGTACGGTTCGTCAGCGTATTAACGCTGGGAAGACAGAGAGTGAAATTATTGCTCCGACAAAAAGGAAAAAATAAGTTAATAGGAAAACCCGTGCATTTGCACGGGTTTTTTTATTTTACAAGTCTATGTGTTTGGTTTAAGAAATGTCCGATTTTCTTAATAATTGGTTCAATGGAATTTTCATCTTGTAGAACATCGTATTCATTAATATTTAAACGTAGGACAGGGCAGGAGTTAAAGTTATTAATCCAATTTTCATAACGCTCATGCATTTCCTTCCAATATTCAATTGGCGTTTGTTGCTCCATCGGGCGTCCCCTTTTTTGAATACGATCAACAATATCATCAAAAGAACCTTCTAAATAAATTAATAGGTCTGGATGCGGAAAATAAGGTGTCATTACCATTGCATCAAACAGGCTTTTATATGTTTCATAATCTGTTTCTGTCATTGTCCCTTTTTCATAGTGCATCTTCGCGAAAATGCCAGTGTCTTCATAAATAGAACGATCTTGGATAAAGCCTCCGCCATATTCAAAAATTTTTTTTTGTTCTTTAAATCGCTCTGCTAAGAAATAAACTTGTAAATGAAAACTCCAACGTGTAAAATCATCATAAAATTTGTCTAAGTAAGGATTTGAATCTACCTTTTCAAATGATGTTCGATAGCTTAAAGCATTAGCAAGTGCTGTGGTCATTGTTGATTTTCCTACACCGACAGTTCCAGCGATAGTAATTACTGCATCATTGGGTATATCGTATTTTTGCCTGAAATTCATTGCTATTTCGTCCCCTTTGAGAGTGTATTTTGGAGAGTGGATAAAATTACATGTAAGTCATCAGCATTTTTTATGAAATCTATGTTATCTCCATTAAATTTCAATACAGGAATATCTGGATGATCCTTTTGAAAAGCTTCCATTGCTATTTCATAATCTTGAGTAAGCTGTAATAAGTAATTTGGATCTATATTTTTTTCGAATTCTCTTCCGCGCATGGCAATTCTTTTTTGCAGTGTTTCAAGACTTGCAGTTAAGTATACGATGACATTTGGCACGGGCATATCCTGTGTAAGAATACGATAAATTCGCAAGTACTTTTCATATTGAACGTCCTTTAATGTACGAGATGCAAAGATTAAATTTTTAAATATATGATAATCTGCTACTACTGGCTTATGTTGATTTAAGTATTTTTTATTAATGTCTTCCAATTGTTTGTATCTGTTACATAGAAAGAACATTTCTGTTTGAAAACTCCATTCTTCAATATCTTCATAAAATTTTCCTAAGAAGGGATTTTCATCAACAATTTCTTTGAGTAAGTGGAGTTGCATGTGAGTTGAAATTTCCTTCGCTAGTGAAGTTTTTCCAACACCAATTGGTCCTTCAACCGTAATAAATGGTACTTCGGTCACGCTGTTTCCTCCTTTCAGTCTATAATTTCCTGCCATATAAAAACACAAAACAGGATTATTGTAGCATAAGAGGAGAGCAAAAGGACTAATTTGTTATAAAAAGTTAGAAAGTCAATGGCGGTTTAGTTAATTTGAATTGAGACGAAGGCATAATATTTGCCTTTAATGTTGTTTTCATGATTTTTAAGGCATGTATATTATCTTGATCAGAATTAGAAGCGATGCAGTCCTCTGGTATGTAGAGGTTATAATTTCTCATATGAGCATCATTAGCCGTGAAAAGGATGCATATATTTCCAGCTACCCCTGTGATAATGAGGCTTTCAATTTTTAAGTAACCTAATAAAGAGTTTAATGGTGTTTCATAAAATGCAGAGTAATGTGGTTTAATAAAAACATAATCATCTGGTTCAGGGGAAATCATTTGTATAATGTTCTTGCTGTATGGATTTGTACAATGAGAAATTAGTTGGTTAATATCTGATCTCCACAATTGATAATGATCATTTATATAAATAATAGGGTAACCTAATGCTTTCAAGTTCTGTTTTAAATGTAGGATAGATGTTGCTAGCATCTCGCACTTTTTAGCTAGAATAGGTCCTTCGGAGAAGTTGAAATCATTAATCATATCGATAATGAGTAGAGCTGTATTTTTCATTTGTAATCATCCTTCTTTTTTTCTTTAGAATGGATTGAATGCTTAAAAGTTATCCAGTATGTATATGGGAATTGGATGAAACTATATTGTAATAGTGATTAGAGAGGACTGTGTTATGGAACAAGATATGTATTTTATGAAGCTGGCAATAGAAGAAGCGAAGAAAGCGGAGAAGATAGAGGAAGTTCCAATTGGAGCTGTACTTGTGTTAGATGGCAAAGTAATTAGTAGCGCTCATAACTTAAGGGAGACAGAACAAAGATCGATTGCTCATGCGGAGTTGTTGGCTATAGATAAGGCTTGTAAAGCTTTGGGAACATGGCGTTTAGAACATGCAACATTATATGTAACCTTGGAGCCATGTCCGATGTGTGCAGGTGGAATTGTTTTATCACGTGTGAAGCGTGTAGTATATGGTGCAAGTGATCCAAAAGGTGGATGTGCTGGTACTTTAATGAATCTTTTAACAGATGAACGTTTTAATCATCAATGTGAAGTTGTCTCAGGTGTAATGAAGGAAGAGTGCGGAGCGCTATTAACAAGCTTCTTTAGAGAACTTCGTAGGAAAAGAAAAGAACAGAAAAAAATTGATAATAAAACAAGTTGTTAACACATTTGCATTTTACAAAAAAACAAGTTATACTGATAGTGCCTTGTTTAAGGCAACCGAATATTGGTTTTAACTTTGCCGTGCTAAGCGGGGAGGTAGCGGTGCCCTGTACTCGCAATCCGCTCTAGCGAGGCCGAATCCCTTCTCGAGGTTATGTTACTGTAAGGCCTGCCTTAAGTAAGTGGTGTTGACGTTTGGGTCCTACGCAACGAGACCCCGTGAACCTTGTCAGGTCCGGAAGGAAGCAGCAATAAGCGGGTTCTCTCGTGTGCCGTAGGAGTGCCTGAACTGAGCTAACTGCTTGAGTAACGCTTATGGTACGTAATCGACAGAAGGTGCACGGCAGTTACATATGTATATGGAACCCATCTTTTTATAAAAGGTGGGTTTTTTGTATAAAAAATAACTTTTGGAATCTATAAACAGAATGGGTTATAATATACAAGATAATAACCTTTGAGGGAGGCCGTATTTTCGTGTCATACCAAGCGTTATACCGAACATGGAGACCGCAAAAGTTTGCAGATGTAGTCGGTCAAAAGCACGTAACAAAAACGTTGCAAAATGCCCTTCTTCAAGAAAAAGCTTCGCATGCTTATTTGTTTTCTGGTCCTAGGGGAACAGGTAAAACAACAATTGCAAAAGTATTTGCTAAGGCAATTAACTGTGAGCATGCCCCAGTAGCTGAACCTTGTAATGAATGTCCTGCATGCTTAGGCATTACACAAGGATCTATTTCGGATGTATTAGAAATTGATGCGGCTTCAAATAACGGTGTAGATGAAATTCGAGATATTAGAGATAAGGTAAAATATGCCCCAAGTGCAGTGAAATATAAAGTATACATTATCGATGAAGTTCACATGCTTTCTATGGGAGCTTTTAATGCACTTTTGAAAACATTAGAAGAACCCCCACAACATGTTATCTTTATTTTAGCAACAACAGAACCTCATAAAATTCCACCGACAATTATTTCAAGGTGTCAACGTTTCGAATTTCGAAAAATATCAGTTCATGATATCGTAGAGAGATTAGAAACTGTTGTAACAAACGAAGGTACAAAGGTAGAAAATGAAGCGTTGCAAATTGTTGCGCGTGCTGCTGAAGGTGGAATGCGCGACGCACTTAGTATAATTGACCAAGCTATTTCTTATAGTGATGAAATAGTTACGACTGAGGATGTTTTAGCTGTAACGGGTTCTGTTTCACAACAATATTTAGGTAATCTTGTAGAGTGTATACGTGATAATGATGTATCGAGAGCGTTACGTATTATTGATGATATGATGAGTAAAGGAAAAGATCCTGTTCGTTTTATGGAAGACTTTATTTATTACTATCGGGATATGCTCTTATATCAAACTTCACCACAATTAGAACATATGCTAGAACGGGTCATTGTAGACGATCAGTTTCGTATGTTAAGTGAGGCTATGCGGCCTGAAGTGATTTATGAAATCATTCATACGCTTAGCAAGGGGCAACAGGAAATGAAATGGACAAATCATCCACGAATTTTCCTAGAGGTGGTTATGGTTCAACTTTGTCAGCAATTTATGGTGCAAGCAAATGGAACTGACCGCCTACAAGCAATTATAAACAGAATGCAACAGCTGGAAAAAGAGCTAGCAGATGTGAAAAAGAATGGTGTTCCTGCTGGTGTCCAGCAGGAAGTAAGAGAAACTCGTACAGCACCAAAACCAGTGCGAACAGGAAATATGAAAATTCCTGTTGGCCGTGTACATGAAGTGTTAAAGCAAGCGAAACGCCAAGATTTAGAACAACTAAAGTCTATATGGGGCGAGTTACTAGGGAGATTGAAATCTTACAACAAAGTAGCATTTGCCGTGTTATTAGAAAATAGTGAACCAGTTGCAGCTTCTGAGGATTCATATGTCTTAGCCTTCCAGTACGAGATTCATTGTAAAATGGCAAGTGAGAACCGTGAAGCGATGGATACCGTAGAACAGATTCTATTTGAATTGGTCGGTAAAAGATTAAATATGATTGCAATTCCGAAAGATCATTGGGGAAAAATCCGTGAAGAATTTTTACAACGTGAAGGCGGAAA
Source organism: Bacillus cereus group sp. BfR-BA-01360 (assembly GCF_022663595.1). Taxonomy (NCBI): domain Bacteria; kingdom Bacillati; phylum Bacillota; class Bacilli; order Caryophanales; family Bacillaceae; genus Bacillus; species Bacillus cereus group sp. BfR-BA-01360. Next base: position 2,027 of record NZ_JAKUFV010000041.1, on the reverse strand, counting down.
CTCAGAGGAATCAAAGGAACAAAGGGTGGATCCTCTCATAGAAGAGGCTGTAAAATTAGTAGGGCAACAACTAATTGAAATAAAAGAATAAGAATGTTTAGGAGGAATTTATTATGATGCGTGGCGGAATGGGAAATATGAATAATATGATGAAACAAATGCAAAAAATGCAAAAACAAATGGCGAAAGCACAAGAGGAACTTGGTGAAAAACAAGTTGAAGGTACAGCTGGTGGCGGTATGGTAACAGTTATTGCAAATGGCCATAAGCAAATCCTTGATGTGAAAATGAAAGAAGAAGTTGTAGATCCAGAAGATATTGAAATGTTACAAGACCTTGTATTAGCTGCAACAAATGATGCACTAAAAAAAGCGGAAGAACTTTCTAATGCTACAATGGGCCAATTTACAAAAGGGTTGAACTTACCAGGTGGATTGTTCTAGTAGGAGGATATTGACATATGCATTATCCAGAGCCGATATCAAAGCTTATTGATAGCTTTATGAAACTGCCAGGAATTGGACCAAAGACAGCCGTTCGTTTGGCATTCTTCGTGCTAGACATGAAGGAAGATGATGTATTAGATTTTGCGAAATCACTTGTGAATGCAAAGAGAAATTTAACATATTGTTCTGTTTGTGGTCACATTACGGACCGTGATCCTTGTTATATTTGCGATGACTCTCATCGTGATCAATCGGTTGTTTGTGTTGTGCAGGAACCAAAGGATGTCATCGCAATGGAAAAAATGAAAGAATATCAAGGGGTGTATCATGTGTTGCGTGGTGCGATTTCTCCGATGGAAGGAATTGGACCTGAGGACATTAATATTCCGCAACTTTTAAAGAGATTACAGGATGAAACAGTACAAGAAGTTATTTTAGCGACAAACCCAAATATTGAAGGAGAAGCTACAGCAATGTATATTTCTCGTCTTTTAAAACCAACTGGTATAAAAGTAACACGTATTGCTCATGGCCTCCCGGTAGGTGGAGATTTAGAGTATGCAGATGAAGTGACTTTATCTAAGGCTCTTGAAGGTCGTAGAGAAGTATAAAAGGAGAACCAGAAATGTTTTTTCAAAAAAAGGGGAAATTGCGTAAAGAATATGATGATAAATTAATTGTACTGTTAGAAAAAGTGAAGAATGAATGGTTACGTCAAAAACGGATGGTAGAACAAAGTGTCGAACCGTCCCAAGATGTAATTTGTTCTTTAAAAATAGCAGAGGCAAAATATTTTTTCTTATTAAAAGAAGCAAAACGTCGTCCTGTAAAAATGGAACAATGGTAAAAGAGTTGTAGAGTATCATGAGAACAATAGAAAAGTTCTTGGGAAAATAAAAAGAAGATAGCCGTTTACTATATGGTTATCTTCTTTTTTGTTTCTAGCTATTAATCATACTTTCGTAACGGAGGTGCTTTTTTGGTAGAGGTGTTTTCCAAAATTGAAAGTTCTTTTTTTATCTCTTGTCCCATACAAATAAAGTGTATGAATTGTATTTGAGGAGGGAGAAAATGAATTCTACACTCGTTATTGTAAGCATTCTTACTTTAGTCTTTATTTTGTTGATTTTTGGTGCTTCATTGAAACCGATACGTTTTATTGGCAAAGTAGTTGCGAGAGTGATCATCGGGGTCACTTTATTATTTATTGTGAATATAATCGGGACGTATTTCGATTTCCATCTCCCAATTAATGTTGGTACAGCTTCTGTTTCTAGCTTGTTAGGAATACCGGGTATCTTTGCTTTAGTTATTATTAAATTGTATATCATGCCAGGATAATTTATTTTGGTATGTAAAAAAGTAAAAAAAGTATTGACCTAATGCTTATTAATATGGTAAATTAATAAGCGTCGTCAACGACGAAATAAAAAAGAAGTTGACGAGATGGATGAAAAATGTTATATTATAAGAGTCGCTAAAACGCGATATTGAACTTTGAAAACTAAACGAAACAAACAACGTGAAACGTCAATTTTTATTTATGATGCTAGACAAACTTTATTGGAGAGTTTGATCCTG
>NZ_JAKUFV010000040.1:0-12266 GCF_022663595.1 Bacillus cereus group sp. BfR-BA-01360 | reverse complement strand
GGGACAATCCATGTCAAGACGAGGAAACTGTTGGGATAATGCCCCCCAAGAATCTTTTTTCGGGCATTTTAAAGATGAAGCGCATATAAAAACTTGTACATCTTTTGCCCAGCTAAAACAAGAAATTAAAAACTATATCAAATACTATAACCAGCACAGATATCAATGGAATTTAAAGAAGATGACTCCTGTTGAATACAGAAATCATCTTCTCGCGGCTGCCTAACTTTTTTTAAAATGTCCTTTACAAAGGGTACAGATTAAAAATCATTCTTCCTTTTATAACATAAATCGTTCTATTGTTTGCTTTAACTCAGTTGCCTGTTTTTCTAATTGCTCTAACAACTGATTAATTGCTATCATATTTTTAGATTGTTGCATGGTTACCCTTGCAACTTCTTGTGAGCCTGCCGATGTTTCTTCTGCAATTGCTGCTACTGCTTTCGTTTGCGTACCTGTTACTTGAATATGTTCTACTTGCTCCTTCATATAACCACTAATCTTTTTCGTTGCATCTGCTACTTCCATAATACTTTCTGACATCTCTTTTAAAATCAATTCCGTTGCTTCTCCGCGCTTTGCTTCTTCGTTAGCAGACTTAACTTGCTCTGTCATTTGCATTGCTACTTGTTGTACTTCATTCTTCATATCGCAAAGTAACTGAGATATATTTCGCGCTGAATGATCGCTCTCATCAGCAAGCTTCCGAACCTCTTCTGCTACAACAGCAAATCCTCTTCCGTGTTCTCCAGCGCGAGCAGCTTCAATTGATGCATTTAGCGCCAATAAATTTGTTTGACTCGCTATTTCACTTACCACAGAAACAATATGTTCAACTTGTTTCATTCGTTCTTCTAATTTTTGCACATTGTGCATAGATTGTTCATTCTCTTTTGCAAGTGTCTGAATTCCTTTAATAAGTGATGTGAATACTTTCGTACTCTGCCCTAATGCTTGCACCATTTCAGAAGATAATTGATCGGATTGATTTGCCTTTTCTTCCACTTCACTAGCAATGGATGTTGTTTGGTCTACAGTGGAAACAATCGTCTGAATAGATGCTGCTGACTGTTCCGCTCCTGAGGAAATTTCAGCTAATGTTTCTGACACAACTTGTGCTTGCTTTGTCGCTTCATTTGTTTGTTTTCTAATTTGCTGCACTTGCATGTTTGTATAAGAAAATGTTGTATCGATATTGTTTACCATTGTGCGCAAATTTCCTAGCATCATATTAAAAGCAATGCTTAAGGATTTTATTTCATCATCTACTTTTGGTAATGGTACATTTTCACGAATATCACCTTCAGCAGCTCTATGAGCAGCTTCCTCCAATTTACGTAAAGGCTTAATTAAAAAAACTGCTGCAACATATGCTAGAATACCAGACCATATTACCCCTAACAGCATTACAACAATATTATAAACTGTTTGACTTACATAACTTTGAAAATAGTCGTACAACACATAAATAAAAAATAAACTTGTCGAATACGTAATCAATGCCAAAATTGTTGTAAATAACATAAGCTGCATACGTAAACCAAAAGAAAAGGTTTTCTGCTCTCTTTCCACCTTCGCATTCCTCCCCATTAACTATATAAATACTACTTCTATATTATTATCCATATTTTTATTATAGAAAGATATAAAGATTTTTAAAACACCTTATAATCAGAAAACAAATTGTAATCTTCTCCATATAACGAGAAACATACTATACTGGCTCATGAAATAATGTTTCATACATAACATCTAGAACTTTAAAAAATAGAGGATTTTGCCGTTTTATGACTAATAACAAAAAGAAGGAACACATTTATCAAAATATAAAATTCACTGGGGGTTTGGTATGATTCAAGTTCAAAATTTAGTAAAATCATTTGGCTCATTACATGTTTTAAAAGGAATTAACTTAGAAGTAAAGGAAAAAGAAGTTGTCGTTTTAGTTGGTGCAAGCGGTTCTGGGAAAAGCACTTTACTCCGCTGTCTTAACTTTTTAGAAATGTACGATGAAGGGAACATTCGTCTGCAAGGGGAACAAATTGATCCTCAACGTACAGATTTAAACAAAGTCCGCGAAAACGTTGGTATGGTCTTTCAACATTTTAACCTCTTTCCTCATATGACCTCATTAGAAAACATCACAGAAGCACCCATTCATGTAAAAAAGTTAGATAAGGCAAAAGCAAAAGAAATCGGAATGGATTTATTAAAAAAAGTTGGATTAGAAGATAAAGCAAATATCACACCACACTTATTATCTGGTGGTCAAAAACAACGTATTGCCATTGCACGAGCTCTTGCGATGAACCCCGATATTATGCTATTTGATGAGCCTACATCAGCTCTTGACCCTGAACTTGTTGGCGAAGTATTACAAGTAATGAAAGAACTTGCTAGTGAAGGAATGACGATGATTATTGTTACTCACGAAATGAGCTTTGCACGAGATGTAGCCGACCGCGTCATCTTTATGGATGATGGCCAAATTGTCGAAGATGCTCCGCCAGAACAATTCTTCTCCTCACCTTCAAATGAGCGAACAAAACAGTTTTTAAGAAATGTTTTATAGTGTCTAAAGACAAAGCAAGACGGACACATATACTACTACCCAACACCATATATAAAAATGTCCGTATTGATAGGAACAATATATAGGAGGGGTTATATGAAAAAGAAATTATTTACTGTCGCTGCAACCATTACGCTGAGTCTCTCTTTCATATTGGGAGCTTGTAGTAAAGAAAGTAGTACTACTTCTACAGATGGAAAAAAAGAATTTCGTTATGCAATGAGTGGATTATATAAACCTTTTAATTATAAAGAAAATGATGGGAAACTTATGGGTTTCGATGTTGAAATTGGAGAAGCTCTTGCAAAGAAAATGGGAATGAAACCTGCCCCCGTTACCAATCCTTGGGAAACATTAATCCAAGGTCTTCAGGCCAAAAAATATGATGTCATCTTAGGAAGTATGGCAATTACAGAAGAACGATTAAAGGCTGTTAGTTTCACAAAACCATATTATCGTTCTGGCGCCCAAATCTTCGTATCAAAACAGAATGATTCCATCTCCTCTGTTGATGATTTAAAAGGCAAAAAAGTTGGAGTTGTAAAAGCAAGTACATTTAAGGCACTTGTTGAAAAGCAAACAGATAAAATAACAGAATATGATAGCGACCTTACAGCTCTTATGGATTTAGAACCCGGTCGTGTCGATGCTGTTATTACCGACCAAATGGTTGGACTTCGCATGATAAAAGAAGGAAATTCTTCTATAAAAGAAGCTGGAAAACCATTAAACCTTGATGAAATGGCTATCGCTGTTCGCAAAGATGATAAAAAAATGGTTGAGAAAGTAAATAAAGCATTAGATGAGATCATTAAAGATGGTACGTACGAGAAAATTAGTAAGAAATGGTTTGGTCGCAATATTCTTGGAGAAGAGGAACAAACAAAATAAACAATTCTCCTATTCTGTAAAGAAATACGGTGCCCCACATAAATTGTGGGGTATTTATATCCACTATAACTCCTAACCAATATGAGGTGAAATGAATGATTGAGATTTTTTTATCTACTTATCCAACGTTGCTCAAAGCAGTTCTTATCACATTGCAATTGACTTTAACTTCTTTACTACTTGGTTCACTAATTGGATTACTATTTGCATTCTTTCGCATTTCAAACAACAAACTATTAAATAGTATTGCTCATATTTATATTGCTGTCATTCGCGGTACTCCCTTAATCGTACAAATTGCAATTTTGTACTTCGGTATTACTTCTATTGTTGTTTTCACACCATTTTGGGCCGGTGCCATTGCTTTAGCGATTCATAATGGTGCCTATATTACAGAAATTTTCCGCGGCTCGATTCAATCTGTAGACCGTGGGCAATTAGAAGCCGCCCGTTCTCTCGGAATGTCTTATCCACTAGCTATGCGTCGCATTATATTACCACAAGCATTTCGCCTTTCAATACCTCCTTTAGGAAATCAATTTATTATTGGGTTAAAAGATTCTTCCCTTGTTGCTTACGTTGGTATGTCAGAATTGTGGGGATCTGGGTTATCGATTGCCGCTGGAAATTACCAACAATTAAACACCTATATCGTAGTAGGTATCTATTATCTTGTCCTTGTTTTACTATTCACTTATTTCGTGAATCTCCTCGAAAAAAGGCTCAGTCGTAAGCAAAGTAACACTGTACAAATAAATAACCAAAAGGAAAAAGTCGTTTCTATATAGAAAAGCAAGCTACTGATTATAGCTTGCTTTTCTTTATCTACAATTATGAATTTGCCTTGTTCATTGATTCTTCTTTCATATACTCCTCACGATACGAAATATTCTCCGGATCTAGTCCATTTCCTAGCGACCCATAGAAATGCTTTTTTTGCGGATCAATCAATTCACTGCCTTCATAATACACGCGCGGTGTTTTCCAAAGTGCTACTAACGCTTTACTCATTGGCATTTCATGATAACGTTCCGGCCACATTTCTTTAATTTTCTCTTTTACTAATGGATAGTATTTCGAACTCATCGCAGGAAACAAATGATGTTCTGTATGATATGAAAAATTAAAATGTAATACATCAACCCAGCGTGGTACTGTTACAGATAAACAGTTTGCTAATGGATCATTTACAGGAACAATTGGATTTAAGCGATGATTGGTTGCAATATACGCCATTACAATAAAGTTCGCAATCAATAACGGAATCACATATGCAAACAACCATTTCATCGGTCCCATAATAAACAAGAGACTCATCCAGACTGTCCATGGCAAAAGAAGTTGAAGCCATACCGCTCGTTGATTCGACGTTTTAAATTCTTTTATAAAATGAAAGAACATTCGAGTTGAGTGTAATGTAAATTGAAACGTTAATGATAAAAAACTAAAGAATGAACGTACGTGAAGTGGTAAACGATACACCCATCTTAAAAATTGACTCTTTTTCAGCTTCTCAAGTGTTGGCCATGCATCTGGGTCGTTTTCTTCATGTTGTGTATGAACATGGTGCGTCGCATTATGCCACTTCCTCCAAAGCTTTGGTCCTGTAGTTAATGGCATAAATGCAATTGCTCCTAGTAAATCACGAAGCCACGCTTTTCTTACAACCGTTCCATGTAAAATTTCATGCCCTAAAAATCCAAGTGAAGCAAAACACAATCCAAGAACAATTGCAATTCCTAGATTTATCCACGCATTCAATTCAAACAACCCAATCGTTATTAATCCTGCTACTGCCACAAGCAAATAAGCTAATCCGCCAAATAGACGGGTCGGAACTGGTTTAAATGCTTTTTTTGGCAAGTGCGGTGATACACGTGCTGCATACCATCCAAACGTATGAAGCTCCTTCATCCTTTTGCTCCTTTCTTATGCCATGCTTACGCAAACTGCATAGATCAATTGTTGTTTCCAGATTGATACGACTAGATGATGCAAAAAAAGCATATATCATAAGTAAAATATACTCACTCTATCGTCACTTATTATCGCTTTTATTATCAATGAAAAACATTTCTCTTTTTACTCTCTATCAACCTTTCCACATGTTGAATCATATCAATAGACTTTCTGCATTGTCAACACATTTTATTACTAGGTCATAAAATGTGGTTATATTTTTATAATCATATCCTATTTTACCAAAGAAAAAACCTATGTTTTAAAAAGGGGTATCCATTATATTAAAAATCATTATTATACATAAAAAGCTCTTTTTTTATTAGATATAGATTGAGCTAGTTCCTATATAAATGTTTATTTCACAAAATATTCGCTCTTAAAACGAACGATAAAAAACTATATCAATATATCATTTCAGAAATATTCCTCCTAACAAAACATTTTACATTTCACACCAAATTTTCTCACATGAATTTCATATAAATGGGAAAAATGAATAGGAAAAATATCCTAAATTAGGAGGTTTGCATCATGAATAATCATTCTTTCCCTAAATTTCCCCATTCTTACTGGATGGACTCTACCTTACTCCCTACTTTTCCAGCTTTATCTGAAAATATAAAAACAGAAGTTGTCATTATTGGTGCTGGTATTACAGGAATTACGACTGCTTATTTACTCGCTAAAGAAGGTATGAAGGTTGTCTTACTTGATTCTGACCGTATCTTAAATGGGACAACTGGACATACCACAGCAAAAATCACCGCACAGCATGACCTCATTTATGATGAGCTCATCAACCACTTTGGTATAGATAAAGCACGCCTCTACTATGAAGCGAATCATCAAGCTTTACAATTTATAAAAGAAACAGTAAAAACACATCATATCGAATGTGGATTTACAGAAGAAGATGCCTATTTATATACAACAGGTAAAGATGAGTTAAGAAAGTTAATAAAAGAATACGAGGCATACAAAAAACTAAACATTCCGTGCGAATATGTAACGTCTATTCCAGTTCCTCTTTCCACTCAAGCTGCGCTTGTAATGAAAAAACAAGCACAATTTCATCCTCTTCACTACTTAAAAAAGCTTGTTGAGGAATTTATTAAAATGGGTGGTACCATTTATGAACATACAACGGCAATTGATATAGAAAAAGGATTTTATCCACAAGTCATTACAAAAAATGGACAACGTATCACTTCTGGATATGTCGCCCTCTGCTCTCATTTTCCGTTTTATGATAAGAGTAGTTTTTTCTTCACACGAATGTATGCAGAACGCTCCTATGTACTGGCTATTCAATCTAAAACAGAATATCCAGGAGGCATGTATTTAAGTATTGATAATCCTACACGTTCTTTACGATCCACAACGATAGACGGAACAAAACTGATTCTTGTTGGCGGTGAAAGCCATAAAACAGGACAAGGAATTAATACGATGCTTCATTATGAGGCGCTGCACTCCTTCGCTGAGGAAATATTTGAAATAGAACAGATTCCTTATAGATGGTCAGCACAAGATTTAATCACTTTAGATAAAATTCCTTATATTGGGCACATCAATGAAAATAATCCAAATATATTTGTTGCAACCGGATACCGCAAATGGGGAATGACGACCTCAACTGTCGCCGCTCAACTATTAACAACATCTATCATAAAAAGAAACAGTCCTTATAAAGAACTCTTTGCGCCATCGCGCTTTCATGCTGATCCAGACATAAAAACGTTTGCCTCTCAAAATCTAGATGTAGCTAAACATCTCATTGAAGGAAAACTAGAATTTGCTCTTCGTGAACCAGAAGATCTTGCAAATGGTGAAGGTGCTGTCGTAAGAGTGAACGGCAAACGTGCTGGTGCCTATAAAGATGATAATGGGAAATTACATATCGTCGATACAACTTGTACACATCTCGGATGTGAAGTGGAATGGAACAGCGGTGACTGTACATGGGACTGTCCTTGTCATGGCTCGCGCTTTTCCATTAATGGGGATGTAGTAGAAGGTCCTGCTAACCAACCTTTAAAACGAGTATATGAAGAATAACCTTACTTTAAGAAAAAATGGACTTATCCAACAGGCAGTTTCGATGAGTCCATTTTTCTGTATACTCACTTCATATCATATGTCCTTACTTTTGCTGAATCTCGAAGCAAAATGCGTATAAATAGCGAAAAAATTCGACAATTGAAGGGAATTGTTTATATATAACCAAATAATACAGTAAACCGAAAAAAAGAGGTGTATATGATGCAAATCTCTTCTCCTCATCCAGAATCCACAAAAACAGCCCTTTCAAATTCTACTACTAGGCTTGTTGTTCTGATCTGTTGGTTAGCTATTTTAGCTGATGGCTACGATTTAGGTATTTATGGGGCGATTTTGCCAACACTTTTAGAAGATCAAAATTGGGCTTTATCGCCGACTCAAGCGGGTACAATTGCCAGTTATGCTCTTTTGGGTATGTTTATTGGCGCCATTCTTGTCGGAACGATTACAGATTATATCGGCAGAAAATGGACCTTAGTATTTTGTTTATCTCTTTTCTCTCTAACAATGGGCTTAGCTGCTATTGCTTCATCTCCTGAATTATTTGGTTTTTTTCGCTTTATTGGCGGCATTGGTCTAGGCGGCGTCATTCCGACTGCTTCTGCACTTACAATTGAATATTCACCCGAGAAACGACAATCCTTTATTTATGCACTTATGTTTACTGGTTATCCATTAGGAATTGTGTTAGGAGCTATTTTATCCATCTTTATGTTACAAGATTTCGGTTGGCGAACAATGTTTGGTATTGGCATGATTCCTCTTCTTCTCGTTCCTATTATTATTCGTTACTTGCCGGAATCAATTCAATTCTTACTTTCACGCAATCGTCAAGAAGAGGCAATTCGAGTTAGCGAGCGTTTTCAAATCCAGTTACCTCAAAAACAAACATATAATCCCCCTAAGGAAAAGCAACAAAGTGGATATTTCGTATTATTTTCAAAACAATATGTAAGAGCAACCTTACTCTTTTGGCTCACTTATATAATGGGGATGTTTCTTATTTATGGATTAAATACATGGTTGCCCCAAATGATGCGGAAAGCTGGCTATCCGTTAGGCTCTAGTTTATCCTTCTTGTTAATGCTGAATATCACCGCAGCAATTGGAGCTTTATTTGCAGGAGCCATTGCAGATAGAATCGGGGCAAAAATCGTCATTAGCTTCTCTTACCTCATGGCCGCTATCTGTATCGGATTATTAACCATACAGACTTCCACTACTATGATTTATATTTTAATTGGAATTGCTGGAATTGGTTCCGTTGGTATCACACAAATATTAAATGCATATGTCACTCAGTATTTCCCTTCTCGTATACGTGCTACTGCTTTAGGCTGGGGACTTGGTCTTGGGAGAATCGGTGCGATTGCTGCCCCCATTATTATCGGTATCTTCATGACATTACAGTATAATCAAGTATGGAATTTTTATGTGTTTGCATTTGCAGGTCTAATTGCCGCTATTTCCGTTTTCTTTATTCCTAACCAGATTTCAAATCATGATAAGTAAGAGACTGTCCAAAAGTATACCTTTTGGACAGTCTCTTTTCTAATAGCGATGTGATAGCAAACTTTGCAAATCCGTTCCAATAGATTATAAATAATTTGTGTCTTTGTTGTAATAAAAAAGCATTTTTCTATAACTTTTTGACACAAGCGTTTCCACTCTTTTTAAATACAATCTCTCGAAACAAACGATTTAATTCCTCATTTTCTACTTCAGTTCTTTTTTCAACACGTTTTGCATATTCTTGATAATATGCGATTTGTTCCTCAAAAAACTGATGTAATCTAGGCATTCTCGGTAAAGTATCTAACGTACCTCCCCTTTTTTCATCCACCATAAATGCTTTATTTCCTCTAAAACACTATGTTCGAAAGAAAGTTCATTTATGACACGTGCAAATTCCACAGGTGGCACTGTTCCTTTCTCCTCTAGCCACTTACATGCTAAAATCGGACGTAATACATAAAAATATTTTTTCACCTGCATGTTCTCTCCCTGTAAAAACTCACGATAATTTTTCGAAGCCATATGCAAATAGTGGTACATTGTTGACTTGAGATTAAAACGATGTTCACTTATTTTCTGTAAACATGTTGATAAATTAGAGTTTTTAATATAAAAGACCGGAGAATGAATCCATTCTAATAAAGACGGATTTGATTTTGCAAATAATCGCAATGCCTTTCGAATATCCCATCCACTTATATCTAAAGTGTTATGAATGGGACATTCGATAACATCTCTCTTTTCATCTATAGATACATACCACTCCAAACGGTGAACATAGACAAACCGAACATCATAATCACTAGCTTTAGAATGCCATCCCCATGCACGACTGCCCGCCTCTACTGCAAATAAAATTTCCACGTCATGTTCTTTCTCAATTTTCGCTAATTCGACTAGAATTCTTTCTTTCATATGTATCTCCCTATTTTTTGATCATTTCCCTGGAAATTCGACAAGACATAACTAGCTGTCAGGAAGCCCCTGACAGCCTAACAAGCCAATCTTACTTCTGAACAATCACTTGTTCAATTTTTTCAATTTCCCTTTGTATTTCATCTTTATATGCATCAACTTTTGAAAAATCCATCGCCTTTATATAAATTCGCTCCAATTTATCTCGAACTGTTTTTGCTTTTGCTAAAAAGGATATTGCCTCATTCATTTTTGACTTATATCGTATTGATACTTCACGAATTTCCTTCGCATATTTTTCATCTGTACCCGGCGTAATAATGAGTTCATACATATCGATTACTTCATCACCCTCTCGACTCGGAAAATATTCGTGAGGCGCTGTACTATCGAATATCGCAAACCCTAATTCTCTTACAATTATCATATCCAGACTATTTGGATCAAATCCACAATGATACACTTCAACTTCGAATCTTTTTTCTTCTGCTGCAGCTGCTATTTTTTTTAGCATTGTCGATTTTCCAGACCCTGGGCGTCCTTTTATAAAATAGCGATGCGGGATATCCTCTGTTAAATTTGGTACAAAATCCACTGCTCCTTTTGGGGTTGCTGCTCCTAAAAAACGATGTTTCACAACTGCTTTTTCTCCTGTATGATGAGCAAATAATTTTTGAATAAGCTGATCTGTTAATTCATTTGCTTTTTCGAAATCAATGTTATCAATATAAATCTCTTCCCAAACATCATGTATCTCTAAAGCTTCTTGAAAGCAACTATACGCAGATTGAAACGCTCCGCTTGCTTCCGAAATATACCGCGCAATTTCTTTCTTATGTTTCTTTAACTCTTCCGCATCCCAGGCCGTTCCTAAATTCACATATTCCTCCACAACACCAGGCATCTTCGGCTCGATAACATGCGGCGCTGTTCCATCTACAATACCTACTTTTAATTTTGGAATAATGACACCATCAATTGATTTATTATCTGAAGAGCAATGTAAGAGTTCAATATCATACCCTTTTTCATTCCATTCACGCCCTATACTTTTCATCAATGATGATTTCCCTGTACCTGGGCCCCCCTTTAATATAAACAATCGATCTAACCCCGTTAAACATTCGTCAAATAAATTATGAAATCCTCGAGCAGTGTTTCCTCCAGCATAATAATTTAACACTTTCCCTGTCACTACACTCACTCCTTTGGAGCAATTTATTTACATAAGTTACAATATGCAATCCTTTTCTATTGGGTGAATACCTATTTTTATTCTTGCAATAAAAAAAGAAATACCTTACAATTTAAATAACGAAATTTTCAGACTCCATAACTAAATATACTTCTTATCAAGAGAGGCGGAGGGACTGGCCCTTTGAAGCCCGGCAACCTCAGTTACAAAAAACTGAACAGGTGCTAAATCCTGCAAAATGCAAAGCATTTTGGAAGATAAAATATATTTACATATAAATATGTAAAGCCCATCTTTCTTGATTTGAAAGATGGGCTTTTTCTCTATCTAACTTGATTTTCAAACCTCTATGTGCGGTTGAATACTTACTTCCTCATCTATAAAGAATGGGACTCTTTCAGTTTTTCAATTTATAAAAAACGATTGGAGGTATCACAATGAAAATAATTGATTTATCTCAAACGTTCGAAAACAATATGTCTCAATTCCCAGGCACTCCAGCCATTCATTTGGAAGCTATTACAAGTGTGGAAGAAGCAGGATTTCAAGTTACAGATTTCCACTCGGTTGTTCATGTTGGGACACACTGTGATGCACCTGCTCATTTTATTTCTGGCGCAACAACAATTGAACAATTGCCACTAGATCATTTTGTAGGAGAAGCGATTCTTATTGACGTAACAAATAGAAAAGAACGAAAATTACCAAAAGAGGTTCTTCATCATGCTGGAGTAAAAGAAGGCGATATTGTCATCTTCCGTTCGAATCTTTCAAATAAATGGAACACAGAAGCATATGAAAAAGGGGCTTTTTATCTTTCAGAAGAACTCGCCGAAGAATTGGTAAAATTAAAGGTAAAATCTGTTGGTCTAGACTTTATTTCTCCTGACGAAGTAACGACAAAAACTTCACCTATTCATCATATTTTACTCGGGAATGATATTTATTTAATTGAAAACTTAACCCAACCTAGATGAAATTGAAACAAAACGTTTCTTCTTTTCAGCAGCACCTTTAAAAATTAAAAATAGTGACGGTACTTTCGCTAATTTTTCTTCCAGTTGGCGAAACCATTTAGGATTGCTAAATACTTCTCCCGTTGAAAGAATCGCAAAATCTTTCAGACCCACATCCACACCAACAGACGACCCAGTT
>NZ_JAKUFV010000039.1:0-13331 GCF_022663595.1 Bacillus cereus group sp. BfR-BA-01360 | reverse complement strand
CTTATCAAATTTCAGATGAAATAGAAAGTGAAAATGTCACATTTTAGGTGACATTTTCATTGACAAGATCTTTTTTCAACAACGTGAAAAAAAGAGAGGAGAATCTCCTCTCTTTTTTTATTTTTGTTGTACCAACTTTACCATTAGATTTGCAATTGTATGTTGTTCTTGTTCATCTGCCACTTTCCAAAGCTCTGCTAATAGTTTTTCTTGATCATTGCGCGCTTCTACTTCATTTGCAAGATAATCCCCAACGCGGTATGCCATATCTGAAATAGCACCGCCCTCTAGACCCTTTCCTTGCGCCTGCTCTAAACGCTCTCCTAAAAAGCTTTTCCATTGATCAAAATTATCTAGTACTGACATATTAAGCACCTCACCACTATTGAGTATTACAATCATACTTAATTTGCACAGTTTTTTATCTTTTATGTATGTTTTTTAGCAATACCATCCACCATTTACTCCAATAATTTGACCTGTTATATAAGAAGCTCCTGGTGATATTAAAAAGGAAACTGTTTTTGCCACCTCTTTTGGGGAACCAATTCGTCCCAATGGAATTTCCTCTGCAATTCCATTTTTATCTTCTTCTGAGAATATACTTAACATTTCTGTTTCAATTGCCCCTGGCGCTACTGCATTGACACGAATTCCACTTAAAGCCACTTCTTTCGCTAAAGCTTTTGTATATGCATTTTGTGCACCTTTTACCATGGAATATAATACTTCGCAAGAAGCTCCAATTTGCCCCCAAATTGACGAAATAATAACAACACTACCCTTTCTCCGTTGTATCATTGGTGGCAATGCAAGCGACATAAGCTTATACACACTCTTCACTTGCAATGCAATCATTTCATCAAGTTGTTCATTTGTCACATCAGTAACTAAGCCAAATATACTTTTTCCCGCTGCGTATACAATCGTATCAATCGGATGATCAATCTGTGCCCACAATTTCTCTACTCCATCCGCACAGGCTAAGTTAGCTTGAACAGGAATGACTTCTCCAATTTGTTTTTCTAACTCCTTTACTTTTTCTTCATTTTTATTGTAGTGCATATATACTGTATACCCATCTTCTATTAACTGCTTTGAAATTGCAAAGCCAATTCCTCCGCTTCCCCCAGTCACTAACGCATATTTCTTCATTTCTTGATCCTTTCTTCGAAGACATCTATTCATACTCTTCATTATAAATACCCCTCTTTACTTTTTAAGCTTTACTAAAAAGTAAGAAGGGGTTCATTTTTATATAACAGACAACAGATCTCTCATGTTTGTATGTTATTTCTTTGGTAATACTTGGCAAATACTCATTCTGTCTTCCACTAAAAATTCTTTTGCTGCACTTTGTAAATCTTGAACTGTTATGCCTTCTAAAGTAGATAATGCATCAAATAAACTCGTTTCATTAAATGCATATCTTGTAAATTGATTTGCAATATATTCAGGTGAATTAAGAGAGCGTAAAAATCCTCCAATTTTCTTTTTCTTTACACGCTCTAATGTATTTGCATCAATCTTATTATAATCTATTTGCAACAAAATGGCTTTCAATCGATCTGCTAATTCATCTGGCTGTTTTGTATCGCCTCCAACCATCGCAAACCCAAAATTACTCTCTTCTGTATAATCATAAGAAAATGTTTCGTCAATGAGCCCTTCATTATATAAAGACTCATAATGAGCTGATCCTTTTCCAAATAAGTAATCTAAAAGTAACGTCAGTGCAATTTCTTGTTTTAAAAGCGCCTCACCTTTTTCTTTTAGCCCTACTGCTTTAATTCCTACTAAACATTTTGGCGTTTGAACAGACATCGAAATAATTTTCTTTTTCTCATTTACCTCTTCTGGTTCACTTTCAAATGAACGAATAATTTCTGGCTGATTTTGATAATCTTTTTTTGCTTGATTCTCTCGTACTAATGCGATTGTCTTTTCTGGATCAACAGCTCCAACAACAAATAAAAGCATATTACTTGGATGATAAAATGTTTCATAGCATTCATACAATAAATCTTTCGTAATTTTGCTTATCGATTCAATTGTTCCAGCGATATCAATTTTAATCGGATGTTTCACAAATAGACTATCAATTAACCCAAAGTATAAACGCCAATCTGGGTTATCTTGATACATTTGAATTTCTTGACCAATAATGCCTTTTTCTTTTTCCACTGTTTTTTCCGAAAAGTATGGTTCTTGAACAAAATTTAATAATGTATTTAAATTTTGTTCCACATTGGATGTACATGAAAAAAGATACGCTGTTCTTGTAAAGGATGTAAATGCATTTGCAGATGCTCCTTGCTTACTAAACAACTGAAATGCATCATGATCCTCTTTTTCAAACAATTTATGTTCAAGGAAATGAGCGATTCCATCTGGCACCCGAACCATCTCTTCTTTTCCAAGAGGAACGAATGTATTATCGATAGAGCCGTACTTTGTTGTAAACGTTGCAAATGTTTTATTGAATCCGTGCTTCGGTAAGATATATACATCTAATCCATTTGGAAGCTTTTCATAATAAAGCGTTTCTTGTAATTGATCATAAGCAATCTTCTCCATCTATTCTCCCTCCGTTCCATGTAAGAAGTAAATCGTATCTAACTCAATTTGATTTGCGACCTTCACAATTTCTTCTTTCGTAACCGATTCTATTCCCGTGACCCATTCTTCTACTGGGCGTGTATGTTCCGCAATAATACCATGGTATAATAGTTCAACGAAACCACGTGGTGTATCAATCGCTTCTAAAATTTGATTTCGAATTACACTTTTTGTTTGCTGAATTTCTTCCTCTGAGAAATCACCATTCTTCATCGCCTTCATCTGCTCTTTAATAATAGCAACCGCTTTCTCATAATTCTTTCCTTCAATTCCAGACATAACAAAGAGCAAGCCTTTATGACTTTCAAAGCGTGAAGCGGCATAATACGCTAAACTATTTTTTTCCCGAACATTCACAAACAATTTGGAATGCGAGAACCCACCAAATAAACCGTTAAATAATTGTAGTGCAAAGTAATCTTCATCACGATAGGTCACATATGTGCGATAACCGATATTTAATTTACTTTGTTTTAGTTCTTGTTTCTCAACAACCTCTTTTTCTTCGTTATTTCGTTTATGAAGTATTACATTTTTTTCTTTCGGTACGCGTGGTGAAATGGAAAAATATTTACGAACGAGTTCGGCTGCATTGTCTGAAATATCTCCAATAATATAAAGATCCATTTCATCTTCCGCTAACACTTTTTGATAATATTGATATAACTTTTCACTTGTAATGAGCGGAACATCTTCTTTTTTCCCGTTGGAGCTTAATCGATATGGTTCGACTTTACACATTTCTTCAATGAGACGTTCATTTGCATAACGCATTTTATCATCATATGTTGCTTCAATTCGTTGTAGAAGCGCTCGCTTCTCACTCTCCACAATAGACTGTAAAAAACCCTTTCCTTCAGTTGCTGGATGTAACACAATATCAGATAACATAGAAAGCGCTTTTTCAAAAAGAGGCGGAGCATCTTGTAAATATTTCTCATTGGCGACATCCATGTAAATAGATATGATATGCTCCTCACCTTTTTTACTTACATCTACCGCTAAAGAAGACCCATATAATTCCTCTAAATATTGGCGAAGACGAATGACAGATGGCAATTTCTCGGTAGCGCTTTGTAAAACGTAAGGCAAAATAGCACGCTCTGTCACAGTTTCTTCATTTAAAGGTGCCTTAAAGCGAAATACAAATGTATTTGTTTTATACTTATCTGTTGGAATGATATGTACTCGTAAACCACCTAACTCATGCATTTGCTGTTCCATCAATTTCATTTATAGCCCTCCTTTACCTATGTAGGAATATTCCTCTTCAATATACAGTTTTTAGAAATCAAAAATCAACTTTTCTTCCTTTTTACTTTTAAGTTCTTGTATGCATTTCCATATTAAACATATTCTATGTCAAAAAGCCCGCACTAATGTGCGAGCTTTTTCAAACTTCGAAAAGATTATCTCTTTCCTTTTTCATATGATGTTCCCAGCGCTTTTGGCGCTTCTGAACGTCCAACAAAACCCACTAGTGCTAAAATCGTAAACACATATGGCAAAATGGTTAAGAAAACACTTGGTATTTCTTTCAGTACAGGAATAGTTCCTCCCGTTACTCCAAGGGATTGTGCAAACCCGAAGAACAAAGCCGCTCCTAGCGCCCCAAGCGGATTCCATTTCCCGAAAATCATAGCAGCTAGCGCTAAGAAACCTTGTCCTGTAATCGTTGCACCTGAAAAGTTATTTGAGATGGACATGGCAAAGATGGCACCGCCAACGCCTGCAAACATACCTGAAATACAAACGGCAATGTAACGCATTTTATATACATTAATCCCCATTGTATCAGCTGCCATTGGATGTTCACCAACTGCGCGAAGACGAAGACCAAACGGCGTTTTATAAATAATATACCAAACAATAAAAGCTAAAATAATAGCAATATACGATGTTACGGGTACACTGGAGAAAAATATTTTTCCAATAACAGGAACGTCTGAAAGCCCCGGAACGTCGATTTTTTCAATACGATATTGAATAAAATCAGTTTGACCTTTACCGAAAATTTTCTTAATCGCAAAAACAGTCAAACCAAGCGCTAAAAAGTTGATTGCTACTCCACTAACAACTTGGTCCGCACGAAATGTAATGGAAGCAACGGCGTGAAGAAGTGCAAATATCCCACCGCCAATTGCTGCAAAAACAAGTGCAATCCAAGGGGTCATCGTACCCCATGTATCTCCCATTAATAAAGTTGTCACAACACCAATAAATGCACCAAATAACATTAACCCTTCTAATGCGATGTTTACAACTCCAGAACGTTCACTGAACACTCCACCAAGCGCTGTAAAAATAAGTGGGGCCGCTGTATATAATGTACCTGTCACAAGAATGGCTAAAATATCTAAGAAGTTCATTTATTTCCCCTCCTTGCTCATGCGTGTCAGTGCCCAGCGTAAAACATAGCTACAAGCAACAAAGAAAATAATACATGCAATAATGACATTGATTAATTCAGATGGCACATCTGCTTCAAAGTTCATTTGCGGCGCTGCACTTTTCAAACCACCAAATAATAAAGCAGCAAGTAAGATACCAAATGGGTTATTGCTACCAAGAAGAGCGACTGCAATTCCGTCAAATCCAATTCCAGTAAACGAGGACATCGCTGTCATATTTTGAAAGGTTCCAAGCCCTTCCATCGCTCCACCAATACCTGCAAAGGCACCTGCAATTGTCATCGATAAAATGACATTACGAGAAACTTTCATACCAGCATATTGCGAAGCATGTTGATTAAATCCAACTGATTTTAATTCATAACCTAACGTTGTTCGATCTAATAAGAACCACATGAGAATCGCAATGAGAATCGCAACAAGAATCCCCCAGTGCAGACGTGATCCTTCCGTTAAAGAAGAAAGCCATTCAGATGCTAACGATGCACTTGGCTGAATATCATATGATTTTTCATTCGCTTCATGTAAAAAACGTTTAATGAGGTCATATGTCACATACAGTGCAATATAGTTCATCATAATGGTTACAATCACTTCATTTACTTTAAATTTCCCTTTTAAGTACCCTGGAATAAATCCCCATAAACCACCAACGATTGCTGCAATTAAAATAGATAGCGGAATATGCAAGAATGCTGGTAATGACACTGCATAACCGAACCAAACTGCTGCAAGCCATCCGACTAACAATTGCCCCTCTACTCCGATATTAAATAGACCTGTACGGAATGCAAAGGCAACGGAAAGACCAGCTAACACAAGAGGGATCATCGTACGAAGTGTTTCACCTATAGCTTGCGGGTTTCCAACCATTCCTTCCCACAATGCTGCATACCCAACAATCGGATCATATCCGCTCACTATCATAACAATGGCTCCTACAAGCAAACCAAAAAGAACAGATAACACAGGTACTAAAATATTAATCGTTCGCTCCGTTAAAAAATTTTTAGCCATTTGTACTCACCTTCTCTTCCCCTGTTCCACCAGCCATTAAAAGACCTAACTCTTGTTCATCCGTTGCTTTTGCATCAACAATTGCAACAATTTTCCCTTCATAAATAACAGCCACACGGTCACTTACATTTAAAATTTCATCAAGCTCTAAAGACACAAGTAGGACCGCTTTCCCTTTATCTCTTTGCTCGATTAATTTTTTATGAATAAATTCAATTGCCCCTACATCAAGACCACGCGTTGGCTGTGCCGCAATTAATAAGTCCGGATTGCGATCGACCTCACGAGCAATAATGGCTTTTTGCTGATTCCCACCAGATAGCGCCCGAGCCAATGTATATTCACTCGGTGTACGCACATCAAACTGCGCAATAAGCTCTTTCGCTTTTTTTGTAATAGTATTAAAATTTAAAATCCCTTTTTTCGAAAACGGGTTTTTATAATATGTTTGTAAAACAATATTATCTCTTACGGAAAAATCCAAGACGAGTCCATGTTTATGACGGTCTTCTGGAATATGACCAATTCCCTCTTCTGTAATTCGTCTCACAGGCCAATTCGTTATCTCTTTCCCATTCATTGCAATAGAACCTGACTCAACTTTTCGTAAACCAGTAATCGCCTCTATTAATTCACTTTGTCCATTCCCATCAATTCCTGCAATACCAACAATTTCTCCTGCACGAACAGTTAAGTCAAGGCCTTTTACAGCAGGTAATTGACGTGCATCACGAACAACAAGGTTCGCAATCGAAAGTACATCTTTCTCAGGTTTTGCGTCTAATTTTTCTGTTTTAAAATTCACTTGACGTCCAACCATTAGTTCCGCAAGTTTATGTTCATCTGTATTTGCAACGTCAACTGTACCGATTCCTTTTCCTTTTCGAATAATCGTACAACGATCACAAACTTCCATAATTTCTTTTAATTTATGAGTAATTAGAATAATAGATTTTCCTTCTTGTACAAGTTTTTTCATAATTTGAATCAGCTCATGAATTTCCTGAGGAGTTAATACTGCTGTTGGTTCATCAAATATTAAAATTTCAGCTCCTCGATAAAGCGTCTTTAAAATTTCAACCCGCTGCTGCATCCCAACTGAAATATCTTCAATTTTCGCATACGGGTCTACCGCTAGACCGTATTGTTCAGATAACTTTTTAATTTCTTCTGCCGCTTCATCAACTGCAATTTTCCCTTTTTTCTTCGGTTCATTTCCAAGAATAATATTCTCTGTAACGGTAAAATTGTGAACAAGCATAAAATGTTGGTGAACCATGCCAATTCCAAAATTATTCGCAATATTAGGATTTGTAATTTTTACAGGCTTCCCTTTAATTTTAATTTCTCCTTGCTCTGGCTGGTACAGTCCAAAAAGAACATTCATTAGCGTTGATTTCCCTGCTCCATTTTCCCCGAGCAAAGCGTGTATTTCTCCCTGTTTTACTTGCAGCGTAATATCATCATTCGCCACAATGCCTGGGAATACTTTTGTAATATTGTTCATCTCAATTACGTATTCCATTGTGTTCCTCCTTTTAGCAGGGAACAATCCCCCCAATTACACTCTATGAAAAATGATTCGGTAGATACAAAGGTTAGTTCTACGAACTAACCTTTGCTATTTCTCTATCATTATTTCGTTAGAGAAGCCTCATACTCTTTGTACTCATCATCAGTTGCAGGTACTTTAATTTCACCAGCTGTAATTTTCTTCTCAAACTCTTCTATTTTTGTTAAGATTTCTGGATTTGCTTTTTTCACATTGTCAGTTGTCTTCGCAATACCAATACCATCATCTTTCAAACCGAATTCTTCTATTTTACCACCTTTTAATTTTCCATCTTTTGCTTCTTGCGCTACTTTTGCTACTGCAACGTCAACACGTTTTACCATAGACGTCAACGTTACATTTTCAGGCATACCTTCTTGATTTTGGTCACGGTCAACACCAATTACCCAAACATTTTCACCTTTTTTCTTACGGTTTTTCGCTTCTGTAAATACACCATTACCCGTTGCACCAGATGCGTGATAAATTACGTCTACACCTTGACCATACATTGCTGATGCTAATACAGATCCTTTTTCTGGTTTATCAAAGGCATCTGCATATTGTGCAACGATTTCAATGTTTGGATTTACTGCTTTCACTCCAGCTTTAAATCCCGATTCAAACTTGCTAATTAATGGACTCTTTACTCCGCCGACAAAGCCCACTTTATTAGATTTTGTCGTCATCGCCGCCGCAACCCCAACAAGGAAAGATCCTTCATGGTCTTTAAATGTAATACTTGTTACATTTGGTTTTTCCACAACAGCGTCTACAATGGCAAATTGTTTTTTCGGATATTGATCTGCTACTTTTTCAATAGAGTCTTCCATTAAATATCCAATACCAAATGTTACATTATAATTTCCTTTCGCAAACTTTGTTAAGTTTGGAATATAATCTGAGTCTTTACTTGATTGAAGATAACGATAGCCTTCATTTTTTTTCAAATCATTATCTTTACCGAACTTTGTTAATCCTTCCCACGCTGATTGGTTAAAGGATTTATCATCAACCCCACCAATATCGGTAACCATACCAACTTTAAAACCCTTACTATCCTTCTTGTCACTACTTGCTTTGTCTGAGTTACCACATGCCCCTAACACTGTACTCGCTGCTAACGTTAATGATAATAAAAGACCTGCTTTTTTCTTCATACTAGAACCCCCTCCTAAAATGATGTATATTTCTATTTACTATTTATGCTGTTGTCCCTTCCTTCTTGCTGTCACCTCCCTAAAAAGGAACCGATTTACATACGTTTTCGTAATACATGGAAGCTAAATTTATCTGCTCTAAAATAATTAATAGAATACAAAATTGGTTCATCATTTTGATCGTAATGCATTTGTTTTAAAATCAGTAATGCCGTTTCTGGTTCACACTGCAAGATTGGTGATATTTTCGGATGATATCCAATCGGTTCAATATGAGCAACTGCATATGTTACGCGCTTATGCGTGTTATTATGTATAACAGTAAGCAACGACTCCTCATTATAATCTGATAAATCCGACAATATTTCTTTTGATAATTTATCAACACAGTATACAACAGGTTCCCCATCTGCTGTACGAACACGTTCAATCATAACTGCTTCGAAACCTTCTTCACTATGAAACTTTTCTTTTTCTTCTTCTGTTAAACTTGTAGTAGATGATGATAAAAAAATAGTCCCCGGTGTTTTTCCAGCACTAGCAATCATATCGGTAATACTGGAAAGTTGTTCGATTCCAGAAGAGAACAACGGCTTTGCATTCACAAACGTTCCTACGCCATGTCTACGAATGACGACATTTTCTTCTTCCAAAATACGGAGCGCTTCACGCAAAGTGGCTCTACTTACACCTAGTTCCTTTGCTAAATCAAACTCAGAAGGTAACTTTTGCTTTTCTTTATATGCTCCACTTTTGATTTTCTCTTTAATATGATCAATCACTCGCAAATATAAATGCCGACTATCAGATTTAACCGACACAAGACTCCCCCCATTCAATTATTCGACCTCTGATGTAAGACTTCTTTTCTCTTTTTCTCTCGATATTATAATTTGTCGAATAAATATTAATAGTTTTTTAAGACGAAATTTTTCATCTTTAATATATAAAAAAAACTTTGTACCATAAACATTCCTCATCTAGAGAAAAAGTTCGGCACAAAGATTCCTCTTACATCCTTTGTTACACACTTCTCCCCTCATAGTCTAGCAATTCATGGTTGCTAGGTAGAAACTTATGGACCTTATTTCCAAGATTATATGAGGCAGTGATTCTTTTCGAAGTAATCTTACCACTTGCCCCCATATGTGTCAACAAAATTCAACACTTTTCCGCAGTAAATATCGAACATTTAGTAAAATGAAACCAAAAGTATTCGTATTCTATGAAATTAACAAAAATGTAAGCCCTTTCTTTTGTGCTATGTATAGTATATAATAAAAACACTATATAAAAAAGCCTAATTGTAAACAATTAGGCTTTTTTATTAAGAACTCTGTTCTTGTATATCTTTAATTAACACTTCACGCGGTTTGCTGCCTTCATACGGTCCAACAACACCATTCATTTCCATTGCATCAATCAGACGTGCTGCACGCGTATATCCCACTCTAAATCGTCGTTGTAACATCGAAACAGAAGCAGTTTGCATTTCGACCACAAGCTGTACTGCTTCATCATATAATTCATCTTCTACTTCTTGTTTTGTTTCTGGTACATCTTGCGGAATCATATCTTCTTGATATTGTGCTTTTTGTTGTCCAATCACATACTCTACAACTCTTTCCACTTCATCATCTGATAAAAATGCGCCTTGTACACGTATTGGTTTTGACGCACCAATCGGTATAAAGAGCATATCTCCTCTTCCTAACAATTTCTCTGCACCACCGCTATCAAGAATCGTTCGAGAATCCGTTTGAGAAGATACAGCAAAAGCAATACGTGATGGAATATTCGCTTTAATAACCCCTGTGATCACATCAACCGATGGACGCTGCGTTGCAATAATTAAATGAATGCCTGCCGCACGAGCCATCTGTGCTAATCGCATAATTGCATCTTCGACATCCGAAGACGCGACCATCATTAAATCAGCCAACTCGTCCACAATTACAACAATATATGGAAGTTCTTGTTGCTTCGCTTCTGATTGCTCATTATGATGTCTAATATACTCATTATATCCTTCGATATTACGCGTTCCACTATGTGCAAACAATTCATAGCGACGCTCCATCTCACTAACAACTTTTTTCAAAGCTTGTGAAGCTTTCTTCGGATCTGTCACTACAGGTGTTAATAAATGCGGAACACCATTGTATACATTTAACTCTACCATCTTCGGATCAATCATCATTAACTTTACTTCGTGCGGTTTAGCACGCATTAAAATACTAACAATAATCCCATTAATACATACACTTTTTCCGCTACCAGTCGCTCCAGCTACCAATAAATGCGGCATCTTATTTAAACGTGCTAAGACAGCTTCACCTGTAATATCGCGTCCCAGACCGATTAATAATTTTTCCTCCGGATGATTATTCGCCTTTGAATCTAGCACCTCTCTAAGTGTAACCACCGAAACTTCTGAATTTGGAACCTCAATTCCTACGGCTGATTTCCCGGGAATTGGCGCTTCAATTCGAATATCTTTCGCTGCTAAAGCAAGCGCTAAATCATCACTTAAACTAACAATTTTACTCACTTTCACACCCATATCAGGATACACTTCATACTTTGTAACTGCGGGCCCTTTATGTACTTTCGTTACTTTCGCTTTCACTCCAAAACTTTGGAAAGTTCGTTCAAGCTTACGAGCATTCTCATAGATTTTTTCATTTTCATTTGTCACTTGCTTATTCTTTGGAAACTTCAATATATCGATAGTAGGAAGTTCATAATCTTTATTTTCTACATTTGAAAATTGCATCGGCGGCGCTTTTGTATCTCCTTCTAACGATTCAACAATCTTCTCGCCACGTTTCTTTTTCGTTTTTTCTTCTGGTGTATTTTGCACTTCCTCAATATCTGAAATAGGGTTATCCATTCCTGTTTCTTTCGGCAAATCCTGTTCTTCATGAATTGGATAATTCTCTGAGAAATTCGAAATAATTGGCGGATCTATGGTTATTTCTTCTATAGGCTCGGCAATCTCTTCGCGGGATTCAGAACTCTCATTTCTCGTGCGTCTTTCTCTTTTTTTCTTTTCAGTTTGTTCAGCTGCACGCTTCGATTTCCACTCTTTATAATCTCCTTGCATGACCTGAAATTGACTTCTTACTATTCTCCCTACCGGAGCTAATATTTCACCAATATGTTTATTTGTAATACAGAGTATACCAAGAATAACAAGAATAATTCCAATTAGATAAGCTCCTACTTCATCAAATAAGAAATAACATGTTGCAAACATGAGAGCTCCAAACATACCGCCACCTAAATGAATCGTGCCTGGACTCTTTTTCATCTCAAGAAAGAACAAGTCTTTTGTACTAACAATAACAGATGTATTTTCTACCGCTCCGTCCTTTGTAAGCAGATTAAATAATGTAATGTGACTAAACATTAATATCGCTAATACAATCAAATAAATACCGATTAGTCGTTTATGAAGAAGGTTGGGCCATCCACGCCTAATGACAAACGCAATGGATAACGCAATCACTCCTAATACACCAATTATGTACCATTCACCAAAGAAAAAGCGAAAAAATAACACAAACGATTTCCCTACAATCCCTAGTTGTAAAATTGTAATGATTGAAAGTGCAAAAAGAGTCAATCCGACGATTTCATAGTACAAAGTTGGTTTTATCGTACGTCTTGCCTTTGATTTCGTCCCTCTTTGCTTTTGTTTTGCCATTTTTTCACCCCGTGTTCTAAAAATTAAATGTAACGTTTCGTCCGCTATTTTGCAACAATAACACTTTTTTGAACTACCCCCACTTAACACTCTTACGAGCTGTTTGAAGTGGGAGATTCCTAAGAACACCAACCTAACGGTTAGTTATTGATTAGGCTATCCCCGTAGTCCCTACGGTTAGAAGTCTTATTGCTTCATTTTTAAGATTTTGTCCTGCGTTAATATCTCTATCGTGATGACTATTACATTTAGGGCAAGTCCATTCTCTAAGTTTAAGATTCTTAACGTCTTTATTTTGGTAGCCACAAACTGAACACAATTGAGAACTTGCAAATGTTTTAGATACAGCAACTACTTGTTTACCGTACCATCTTGCCTTGTACGCTAACATCGTTCTGAATTGCGACCAACTCACTTCACTAATGGCTTTCGCTAACTTACGGTTCTTCAACATATTTGACACTTGCAAATCTTCCATACCAATGATGTCGTGGTTTTTGACAATGTAAGTAGAGATTTTTTGCAAATAGTCTGTTCTTGCATTCGTGATGTTCTCATGGATGCAAGCTACTTTACGTTTTTGCTTTTGATAGTTTTTTGCTTCATCCAGTTTGCATTTTCGTTTTAACGCTAATTCCTGTCGCCTAGAAAGAACACGTTGTGCTTTCGCTAATTTTTCTTCTAGTTTACGAAACCATTTAGGATTCCCAAAAACTTCACCTGTTGAAAG
This sequence comes from Bacillus cereus group sp. BfR-BA-01360, assembly GCF_022663595.1. NCBI lineage: Bacteria > Bacillati > Bacillota > Bacilli > Caryophanales > Bacillaceae > Bacillus > Bacillus cereus group sp. BfR-BA-01360. The sequence continues at coordinate 133 of NZ_JAKUFV010000039.1, read as the reverse complement.
AATCGCAAAATCTTTCAGACCAACATCCACACCAACTGACGCCCCAGTTTTAGGAAGTCCTTGAACGTTTGTTTCAGCAAGAATGGATACAAAATACTTACCACTTGGATTTCTTCTCATTGTAGCATGAAGA
>NZ_JAKUFV010000038.1:0-13448 GCF_022663595.1 Bacillus cereus group sp. BfR-BA-01360 | reverse complement strand
TGGTTAGGCGGACGGTATATATAGTGTTTGTCGCACTGTATATACACGCTGTGCTCTTTTGTTTTATTGTATTTGTGAGAACTTTACATGTGTAAACATAACATAAACACTAATAAAAATCTATATTTGTAATTACAGTATTTCCTTCATTTTTCGTAACGTTAATACCTTCTATAAACATATTCATAAATTGTTTTTTTTCTGAAGAAGTTAAAAAGGACCAGTTATTCTTGATGTTTGTAACAACTTCTTTTATAACGTTAGAGTCTATTTCTTCAGTTTTATTATTATTCAAAGTATGCAGTTTTTGTTTTATTTCTTCGAGCATGGGTTTTGTTTCATTCATTCGATTAGTAAATTCTTCATCTGTCATTAAATCATTTGACCATGCTTTTTGAAACTTCTCTCTTTGTCTCTCGATTTTTGTTAATTGTTTTTTTAAGATATCAGATTCATCATCTTCCACTTTATATTTGGGCACTTTGTTTATTTCGAAATTATGGATATAATTCAATAAAGCTTTTTCTACTTTTCTTTCACTAGTAGCGAAAGGCTTATTTTTTTTGTTTAAAGCGCAAGATTGGCAACGATATTGATTGCATTCTATATGCTGATCGTCTTTTTTTCTATAATATCTAGAACGTTCACAAGTTAAACGATTACCGCAGTTAGGACAGATCAGTTTCATTTGATAAATAAAAATTGAACTTGTTTGACGTTTTTTTATATTTTGTCTGCTTGATAAGATTTTTTGTAACTTCATAAATCTATCTTTAGTAATAATCCCTTTATGTGCACCTTCTATTATTTCACCAGACCATTTAATTGCTCCGTAAATAGCTGGATTTGAAAGAATATCCAATATGGTACGTATATGCCATTTATAACCTCTAATAGGCTGTACATAGCTATCCAGATGTGTAGCAAGTTGTCTAATTGAATATCCTTCCTCGACTTTTTTAACCATGTCTAAAACAACTTTACTTTCGTTTTCGTTTATCACAAGCTTGTCATGCTGATCTTTATCGAATCCAAACGGCGCCTTTGCTGAATATTTGCCTTGTCGAGCTTTTTCTATTTGTCCCATTCGTACACGTTCACCTAAATTTTCTCTTTCCCATTGTGCTAAAGCCGCAACAATTGTGATAAACATTCTGCCCATCGCTGTAGAAGTATCATATACTTCTGTTGCTGATTTGAATGAACAATTATATTTATCAAATGTATCTAGTAACTTGTATAAATCCATTACAGAACGCGTTAAACGATCTAAACGATAAACAAGTACAGTAGTAATTAACCCTTGTTTGATATGATCTAACATCAGGTTTAATTGTGGACGATTTGTATCTTTAGCAGATATACCTTCATCTACATAAAATTTAAAACTATTCCAATCTTGTGCTATACAATATGCTTTTAATTTTTCTCTTTGAGCAGAAATAGAAAATCCATCTCTAACTTGTTCTTCTGTTGAAACGCGAATGTATATACCAACTGTCATTTTATTATTTCTCCTTTCAAAAAGAGGGCAGCTATATTTGCCGCCCATTAAATCTTTAGCGCTAAGGATTTAAAGTATTTGTGCATTAGTCTAATGACACTATATACATTACTACTTTACCGTGTATTGTTATATTCGTAGCTTCTTCATAAGAAATAGTGTAATCAAAAAAACGATTGTCATATGAATCCGGTCGGAATATCAACCTTTTATTTTCTTTGTCATTGAAGAAACGTTTTACAGAATAATCGCAGCCGTTACTGAAAACAACTATATCATTGTCATAAAGCTCTTCTAAATTTATTTCTTTTACAGCAATTAAAGAAGAATGAGGGATGACTTTATTCATTGAATCGCCATTCACACGAGTTATAAAAATATCTTCTCTACCTGCCCATTTCCCCATTAATGAATCAGGAATTCGTATAGTATCTAAATCCATTTCTGTCATTCCCTCAATTTCTAAAGGTAAACCAGCTGAAATTGAAGTAGGAATATAAGTATAATCAGATTCATTTATTAAAGAAACAGATTGATTATTAGGCTTATACATCTCATTTGTAGGTGGGAACAAATCGTTAATTGATATATCTAATGCTTTCGCTATTGCGAATAATACATCTTGTTCTGGTTCGTTTGTTCCATTTTCATAGGATGAAATCGTATTATGTTTTTTTCCTATTCGTAAACCTAATTCTTTTTGAGTCATTTTCTTTAGCTTTCTAAAGTTTTTGATTTGTAAACCAACATATTTAGAAATATCTTGTTTCATGAAATTTCACCTCCTTACGGATTCTATTATATCATATTTCATGAAGTTTTAAACTAAAAAATTCACGAAATATGAAAAAAAACAATAAACTTCATAAAAAATGAAATTTATTGTTGAATTATGTTAATTCTTCATGTATTATGAAGTTGTTGAAAGTGAGGTGAACAACTTTGCAAAATAAGTTAGTGGCGTTACGCATGTTTAACAGATTAACGCAAAAGGATATGGCTGATTTAATAGGAGTCGATACAAGAACATATGTTAATAAAGAACATGGAATTACCCAGTTTAAAGCAAATGAAATGTTCTTAATTGCTCAGAAGTTTGGAAAAAGCATTGAAGAAATTTTTTTACCAACAAACTTCACGTTTCATGAAGTTGTGAGGGGAGAGAGTTTGATTAATGGGACGCACAATATGGGATAACCCACCAAGTGAAGAAACTCAACTGAAAATGGCTGAGTTTTTTATGAGAACTTCAGTTCCTCGTATTTTAGCAGCTCGTAAGGATGAAAAAAAGAAAGAAGAGGTGACTACTCATGAACGGAGTATTATCCGCAAGTAAATTAATGAAAGCATCTGAAATTGTAAAAAGATGTGCAGAAATGAGAAAGAGTCCAGCGTTATTACTTATTACTGAAATCGAAGCAAAGTGTCAATTAAAGAATATGAACCGTAAGGTTTCATCTTGAAGGGAGGTGAGTTAATTGAAGGACGGAAACGATGTATTTACAAATTTAAAGCAAGCTTTTGAAGAAGCTGTTGAATATGCAGTGGTAAATAGTATGAGTGAATGCAACGTAAACGAGATACAACGTTCAGAACTGTTGACGGCAGTAACGAACGAAGCATCTCGGAGATTAAAAGAAAGAAATGTACCTTATCAAGATGGTCTTGCGAATGTAATTACTGGTCGTAGAAAGTATCAAGACTATTAAAGTTTTTTCTGAGTACTTTCATAAAACATTCTAAATGAGTATTCGAAAACTCTCATAAAGCTATCTGATGTAGGATTTGTTTCTAAATATTTCCGAATGCTTTCATAGTCTTTTGTATTTGGGAAATTATCATCCAATTCCACATCGACTGCTATGTCGCCGATAGGTAAATCTACACCTTTGAATTTTAATAACCATTTTTTATAAGTTAGCAAAAGTATCACCTCCTATGAAGGATTATACCAGAATAATAGATTGGAGAGAGTTAATTGAAGGAAGTAACAGTAATTTTTAAATCAGGTGCAACAGCAAGTTTTACAGTTGAGGAATTCAACACGTTTAAAAATGGATTTGGTGCTTTAGAAAAAATTGAATATAAAAATCCAATAGGTAAGGCGCCAGTTTTTCTTGATCCTGATAATTTAGATGCAATCCTTGTGGAAGAACAAAAAGAAAATAACAAGTCAGTTGTTAAGCAAGACGATCATCCGATTGAGGATGTAACTGGTGAAGAAATTTTAAGTGGTGAAACATACTTTGTATTCAATAATGATATTGTTCTTGAGCATAACTTAAAAAATATTTAATTATGAAACACAATGTGAAATGCTTTCAAGCACAATAAAAAAACCACCTGCGCCAACAGGTGATTTAGGAAAACAAAATTCAAAGTCATTATAGCATGAATTGATTTCATGTAAAGGAGGACAAGCATGAAGAACGGTAAGAAGCCAACCAGACGTGAAAAGGCTCATATTCAGTCCTACAAATTAAATCCGGAACATTGGTTAATTTTTAAGAAGGTAAACGAGGAATTGCACCTTGTGCATCGTTTTACTGGTGCGACTCGTATAATTCTAAATTCATAGATTAGGAGGGTTAAAAATGAACGACAAACCAATTGACGAATTAGTCGCGGAAAAGGTTATGGGGTGGGTTAAACCACCTGAAACATCAATTCTTAAATCAATGTGGGTAGAAACACCGATAGGTGCTGTTCATCCACAATTACCTAAGTTTAGTACAAATATTGAGGATGCTTGGTTAGTAGTTGGAGCGTTACAAGAAAAAAACAATTGGAATTTTGAACTGAAACGAAGAAGAGATGGAAAATGCTTTGCTACTTTCATTCAGCTTCATAGCATTCATGACAATCCACAAAAGGAACCTATTGAATGGTGGGATAAAGCTAATACAGCCCCAATGGCAATATGCATAGCAGCCTTAAAAGCTGTAGGGGAGGAATGGCAGTAATGGATATTAAAGAAGTTGCTAAAGCTGTACAAGCTATACGAGAAGCACAAAATGAACATGGAATTATTAGGGTTGATGGAAAGGAAGTACATCTAAAAAATGAAGTATTGGAATCATTGTTAGATGAATCTCAGATTAAGCCATTAATACTAAAACGTGAATCCAAGTATTATCCTTATGAAGTTTCCTTTATTAATGACCATGTAACCTATTTCTCTCTTTACACTCAAGAAAGAATGGAAGAGAAAATTGGAGGGATACCAAATGCTCGAAAATTCAATGGTAATCGGGAACCGTCAGGACTCCTCATTCAATAACGTGATGGATCATTGTCAAAGTTGCGGTAAAGAAATCTATTTTGGGGAAGAGTACCGGGATATTGATGGTGATTATATACACGATGAAATAGATTGCATCAAACAATATGTAGATTCGCATTCCACAAAGAAAGTAGCGGGTGAGTAAAATGAATGCTGCTATTGAAGAATTAGAAAAGACATTAGACGTGGAGCAAAAAAGGCTAAACGATTATAAACGAAATTTAGAGAGATTAATAGAAAAGAAACCAATCGTTGAACAAAATATCCAAGATACTGAGAGTAAGATTCAGGACATTGAAGCTTCAATTTTTGTTCTGAAAAATATGGTGAAGGAGTGAATTAATTGGAAATCACAAATGCTTCTAGCATTACAACGGATAACTCAACGTATTTGATATATGGGAATCCAGGAATGCGTAAAACATCCACAGCAAATTACTTAGAAGGTAATACACTTTATATTCCAATCGATAAAACGCAAGCACCATTAGCAGGTAATTCAAAAATTGATATTGTTCAATTCGATACTTATGAAGCTTGGACAAATTGGAATGAACTTATGAAAGATTTATCTACAACTGATTTATCAAAATACGATACGATTTTTTTCGATAATATTTCAGAGTTAACTAGATCCATGCTTGCAAACTTAGGTCGAGAAGGGAATAACAATCGTGTTCCTTCGCAAGCAAACTATCAGCAGATTGATTTTTTCATAATAGATAGTGTTCGATTTATCCAAACATTAGGGAAGCGTGTAATATTTACAGCATGGGAAACCACTGATAAATGGGAATTACCTAGTGGGCAAGCTGTTAATCGGGCTTATCCTGATATTCGAATCAAGATTTTAAACAATTTTATGGGCTTATGCCAAGTGGTTGCGAAGTCAATTATCAATGAAGAAACAAAAAATTATGGGTTTATTTTAGAGCCTTCACCTTACACGTTTGCAAAGAATCAACTGGATAAACGTAAGGCTTGTGCTCATGAAGATATTTTTAAAATTGGTTATGTGCCAGAAAAACAGTGATATGAATGAGTAAAAGAATCGACCCGCCAGGGACAAGAAGAGGAATGCGACTTTATAGAATTTGGTGCAATATGAAATCTCGTTGCTACAACGAAAATATACCTAACTTTAAGAATTATGGTGGTAGAGGAATTGCTGTTTGTAACGAATGGCGAAATGATTTTACATCATTTTTAAATTGGTCGTTAGAAAATGGTTATAAAAATGATTTACTTATTGACCGCATAGACAACAACGGAAACTATGAACCAACTAACTGCCGTTGGACCACAAGAAAGCAACAAAATTTAAATAGAAGAAACAACAGACTTGTGACGATTGACGGTGTAACAAGAAGTTTTTCGGAATGGGCAGATGACTTTGGAATAAGTCGTAGCACAGCTTTATGTCGTGTACAAGCTGGAAAAACAGAGCAAGAAGCATTAATAACACCAGTAATAAAAAATTAAAAACCAAAAGGAGAAATGACAAGATGAGCTTTTTTAAATTCGATGAAGAAAATGCAAGTGTAGGTTTTGAATTAGTAGAGGAAGGAAAATATGAAGCTGTTATTGTCAATGCTGTAGCAGGTAAAACACAAAATGGTAAAGATAAATTAACAGTAGATTTCGAGATTCGAAGTGATGTACCTCAAAAACATCAAGGAGCAAAAGTGCTTTATAACATGTTTACATTCGAACATGAGGTTTCTGTACGAATTGTTAACTCACTATTGAAAGCATGTGGCTTCGCTAATAACCATGTCTTTACTTCAGCAGACGATATGGCCAAACAACTTATCAATAGAAATTTAAAAATTACTGTAAAACATGAAGAATATGAAAAGGTTGTTGATGGCCAAAAACAAAAACGTACTGCTGCAAAAGCAAAATACTATGATGTATCCGATGTAAGTCCAGTAACAGCAGCTGAGCCATTTGTTGTTGGGGATGATGATTTACCATTCTAAATAACTTAATAGAGAGGTTGGTTTTGCCGACTTCTCTTTTTTATACCCTAAAACAGTGAATGAGGTGGAAATATGGAGCTGACTGGAAAAGAAATAAAGGAAATCCGTTTATCTTTAGGACTTACTTTAGAAGCGTTCGGAGAAAAAATTGATGGTGCTAACAAATCAATTGTCTCAAAGTGGGAACGCGACGAAACAAAACCGAGTCCACGTAGGTTGAAAATCATTAATGAAATGTATAGAGATTCAGAGGTTAATAAATTACAAAATGAAAATCAAAAGCTTCGTGAAGCGCTCGAAAGAGCTTGTAATTCATTAGGTGCAGATATTGATGATTATTTACAAGAATAAAAAATAAACGGAGGGCACAATGAAAGAAAATCCATACAATTTTAATGAAATCCCTACTGAGTTAAAAGCCCTTCCGCAATGGATCTTATGGCGTAAGGAAAAAAGAAACGGCAAACCAACAAAAGTTCCATATCAAGTCACTGGTGAAATGGCCCAGGCGAATAATAGACGAACTTGGTCAACATTTGCAACAGCTGTCAAATTCTATTTAGAAGGTGACTATGACGGAATCGGTTTTGTATTTAGTAGGCAGGATAACTACATTGGAATCGATATTGATAAGTGTGTTGTTGACGGAAAAATAAACACTTTTGCAACAGAAATTATTGATACATTAGACAGTTATACAGAGTTTTCACCGTCTGGGAAAGGGATCCACATCATTATCAAAGGGAACCTTCCACAATCTGTTTTAGGAACTGGCCGCAAAAATGCTAAACATGGATTAGAGATTTATTCATACGGCCGTTATTTTAGTTTCACTGGGCACCGTGAAAACTCTAATGATGTTTATGAGCGTACAGATGAACTAGCTGAGGTGTTCGAAAAATATTTTGATGATAGTGATATTGAGGGACGTGTAAACCTAGCAGAATTTGAAAAGGACGAAATTAAAATTTCAAATGAAGCCTTGTGGGAAAGAATGTTTCGAAGTAAGAACGGTGATGAGATTCGTTCATTATTCAATGGAAACTTAATTAATGATGACCATTCAGCAAGCGATTTAGCTTTATGTAATCATCTAGCATTCTGGACCGGAAAGTCAGCAACTCGAATGGATTCCATGTTTCGTGAATCAAGTCTTATGCGTGATAAATGGGACGTTATCCATTTTAGAGATACAAATGAAACATATGGCGAGAGAACAATAGCAACTGCTATTTCATCTACTTCCACAACTATTTTAGATAACAAGGAACAATTCGAAGAATTTTCTTTTGATTTCCTTAATGAAGAGGCATCAGAAGTTGTGGAAGAAAAGCCGAAAAAGAAATTCCGTTTAACTGAACTCGGAAATGCGGAACGTATCGCATATGAATATGGCCATGTAATCAAATATGTTAGTGACATTGGTTGGTTTATATGGGACGGAAAGCGATGGAAGTTGGACACGAAAAAAGAAATTGAACGAATAACAGCAAAGGTACTTCGCAGTCTCTATAAATCAGAAGATGAATCTGAAATGAAATGGGCCCGTATGTGTGAGCGGAGAAATATTCGAATGAATAGCATCAAGGACCTTATGCCATTGGTTCCAGCAGAACGTGAGGACTTTGATAGACATAAATATTTGTTCAATGTAGAAAACGGTATTGTTGACTTGAAAACAGGAAAGCTGCAGCCGCATGATCGAAACTTACATTTAACAAAAATCACTAATATTGAGTTTGATGAAAATGCGAAATGTCCAGAATGGCTGAAGTTCTTAAATCAAATTTTCCAAGGTGATCAAGAGTTGGTTGAGTACATGCAACGATTGATTGGTTATTCCTTAACAGGAGAAATTACAGAACAAATAATGGTTTTTCTAATCGGTGGAGGTTCCAATGGAAAATCAACCTTTATTAATACGATTAAGGATCTTATGGGGGAATACGGTAAACAAGCTAAATCAGATACTTTTATCAAAAAGAAAGAGACTGGAGCCAATAACGATATTGCTAGATTAGTTGGATCGCGCTTTGTATCAGCCATTGAGAGTGAAGAGGGTGAACAACTCTCAGAAGCTTTTGTAAAGCAAATAACGGGTGGTGAGCCGGTGTTGGCCCGTTTCCTTAGACAAGAGTATTTCGAATTTATACCAGAGTTCAAAGTATTCTTTACTACAAACCATAAGCCTGTAATTAAAGGTGTCGATGAAGGGATTTGGAGACGTATACGATTAGTACCATTCAATCTGCAACTTCCAAAAGAAAAACGAGATAAGAAGTTACCAGAAAAATTAAGCTTGGAAATGCCAGGGATTCTGAATTGGGCGATTGAGGGTTGCTTGAAGTGGCAGAAGTCGGGACTAAATGATCCAGCGATTGTTATGAAAGCAACCGGTGATTACAAAGAAGAAATGGATATTCTCGGACCGTTTATGTTTGAATGTTGTTTTAAAAGACAAGATGTTCAAATTGAAGCAAAAGAATTATATGAAGTTTATTCCAATTGGTGTTTCAGAAATGGTGAGCATCAATTAAAAAATCGAGCATTTTACCGAATTTTAGAATCCCAGGGATTCAAGAGAGAACGAGGTAATAGAAATAAGTATTTCATCAAAGGTGTTACTTTAATAGAGCGAAAAAATACTTTTAAGCAGCAAAAGTTACTGAATTTAGATGAAAATAGCGAAAATGTTACTAAAAGTAACACATTTAAAATTACTTAAAACCCTTATGCATCAAGGGTTCAAGGCACTTCTTATACCTTTTTTGTTACTTTTGTTACTGTCTCCGTCATTTATAAAAAAATAAAAAATAAAATATATATATTATTAGGGGATACAAATGACTCAAAAGGTAACATCAGTAACACGAAATCCTTTAATCCCTTGGTGCTGTAAGGCTCATGGCGTGTTACTAAATGAAAAATAAGAGTAATTTAGGGTGTTTTTTAGTTAAAAAACGGTCATTTAAGTAACACGTTTAGTATCAGAGGTGGATTATTATGGAAAGATTTGTAGAAGAAAATATTAAGCGAGATATTAAAAGTTTTGAGCTATCGGACGATTTATATAATCGTTATTTAAAATATTGCAACAAATATAACTTAAATCCTATTAGCCGTAATAGTTTCGGACATCAATTAAGTCTAAAACGAGTTGGAGTGCGTTATAAATCAAAAAACAAGCCTGCTAGATGGGGAGTGAAACTACTTCCATGCAAGTATTAAAAATACTTAGTGAAATTTGGAAATCTGGTGCAAATATCTATCTCGATCCGAGCGATGGTCGAATTGCGATAAAAAGACAAAATTTAATTCCAGCGGAAGTTATGCAAGCTGCGGAACAAAACTATCAAGCTATTGATGAGTGGTTTAAATCGTGGAAGGATGCCAGCAACGAGAAAATCACAATCCTAAAAATTTTTTATCAGTTTTCTGATTGGAAACATAATCAAAAATTATATGAATGGTTACGTGCTGATGAAGATTCATTACAAATGTTCTATGACTGGACTATTGTACTTGCTAAGAACGGTTGGACAGACATGTATGAGGATTATCGACCATTTGAAAATGATGAATCAAATGCAATGGCAAGAAAGATATATGAACGTGCGGTTTTATATGCAAGGAAAGGAACATGAAAATGAGGGAGATTAAGTTTAGAGCATGGGTTTTAAAAGATGAGGCATTAGATGGATTGATGGAGAACATGATGGAATACGATGTCGAATCATTTCATGACCCACTATATGAATATAAACAAGGAAATATCATCCTAATGCAATACACAGGCTTAAAAGACAAGAACGGTAAGGAAATTTATGAAGGGGATATCGTCAGTCGTCATGAAGGCGGGATTCATTTTCAAGAAGAACCACTTGCTGAACATGTTGTTAAATGGGGCAACTTCGGATGGTTACCTTTTGAAATTGGGGAAGGTTATCAAAAGTGTGTATACGGTGAAATTTATGAGTTTATAGTCATTGGAAACATCTACGAAAACCCAGAATTACTGGAGGAATCAGAATGATTCGTTTTCATTACACAGATAAAGAAATAACTAACATTCTTAAAACACTCACAATCGTTATCGATACTCGTGAAAACGTAAATGACCATATCCGTGATTACTTACATCAAAAGGGTGTACCAATAAAAAATCAAAAATTAGATACGGGTGATTACGGCTGCATGATTCCCAAAAATGAGGAACTTGGAATACCGCGGGATATTTATTTGGATAGCCGAGTAGAACGAAAAGCCCATATGGATGAAATTACAGGTAATCTACAAAAAGATACGCAAACAGCGTTTGAAAATGAATTGATTCGTTCGAAGGACATTCCATTCACTTTAATTGTGGAGGATCTACACGGATACGAAAAAATGATTCAAGGTAAATATCGTTCAAAATATAATCCATTAGCATTGCTTGGTAGACTCAATACTTTTAAAGCAAGATATGGTTTTGAAATCGTATATTTAGATAAAAAATTCAGTGGTAATTGGATATACCATCATTTCTATTATCAAGCAAAACATTATCTAAAAACAGGGATGTTTTAAGGTGGTATTTATGATTAAGAAAAATTTAACAGAAGAGCAACAAAAGGATTTTTATAAATTCCAGCTGATAGAAATGGGATACTTCAAAACACCAGAAGGATTACAGCTTTATGAATTATCTTTAGAACAGCTGAAAGAAATTTATAAAGAGTTAAAAGCATAAATAAAAAATGTCGAAAGGTGTCGAATTAATATGGCATATTCTCGTGAAGAGCAAGAAACTACATTGGTTTTTGACTATAGCACAGGTGAGTGGAATGTTTACTCTACTGTTCCAAAGCACATTCGAAAACTAGCAAATTTATGCGAATTACAAACTTTAGAAGAAGAGGACGGAAGACCAATAGCGGTTAAAGGTGTTCTTCAAGAGAAACAAGTAACAATGAAGAATTTACGAGTTATGACAGAAGAGCAAAGACGAAAAGCTGCTGAAAGACTTTCTAAGGCTAGAAATGCACTGAAATAAAAGGAAAACTTTAGTTCGAATATCAATCTAATATAAAAGGAGTCGGATACCATGACAAAGGTAAAATTGAACGTTTTATTTAAGAAAATGCAAAAGGATGATAAAAAGGAAGTTTTGATGTTCCATGTATTGAGTGATGAACTTCCACATGCTGATGAGTTGCTGAAAATGCCAGGTACTATTGTTCATCTAACTGTGGAGAAAAGTGAAGTTGAACCAATTGGTGCTGAATTTGCTTCTATCCAACGTGATAGTAAAAAAACTGCTCTGAAATTCAATGTAAAAGGTGATACGAAAGATAAAATCAATAAACTGTATCCATTCGCTGGTGAAAATGTTTCTATCATTCTTGAACCTTCACAAATGTCTATTGATGAATTTTATGAAGAACAACATGAAGGAATGGAATACAACGTTAATTCAGATGGGACAACGGAAATTGTTCCTGGTCAATTAAAACTTGTTGATGGTGAAACTGTTGCGGAATAAATACTTGTCCTGGGCTGCGGCTCAGGATATCACTTATTAATTAAAAAGGAGCGAGTTTGTAATGACTAATGAAGTAGTAGATCTAAGCGAATTATTCAAAATGCAAAAGGTACTTGATGATGATATTAAAGCAAAACATAAAGAAAACTATGCACGCTATGACATGATGTTTAATAAAGTTTACGCACTCAAGAATGAAGTTAACGAGGCTTGGAATGTCACAAATGCTTTCAAAATGTGGTCAACAAAGTTTGAACAGCCAAAAGATTCTTTTTTAGAAGAAATGATTGATATTCTTCACTTCTGGTTATCTATTGCAATGGACTTTAAGTTAGAACGTGAATTAAAAATAGTTGAAATCACAGAAAGTAAGATTCATAAATTCAATAATGCCTTCTTGCACATGGACAAGAAAGTCAATCATTTAATAGGAAAAGTAAAGTACAAAGATAAAATCGGGGCTAAACGTTCGTTGTTATGGATTATGGACTTATTCTATAAAATCATTGAATTTGCTGGGTACACATGGGATGACGTGGTTCGAATGTATAAAGAAAAGAATGAAGAAAACTTTAAACGATTAGCAAGCGGATATTAATAATCCTTGAATTGTGGAGGGTATTAAATGAGTGATAAAAAATGGATTGCACTTGTTTGGACAATGTGGCTACTGTCAATGAGTTCAATGTGGTGGTTCGAATGAAGAAAGAGGATTTTGCAGTCATAGCGATAGCGTGGTTTCTTATCACGCTCGCTATGTATCTTTTGAAATTTGGATTAGGAGTGGATTTGTAAAGGAAATACAATTTGAGTTTTGTATGAAAAGGAGAATTGTAGATGTTTATCAGATTGTTTTTAAGTAATAATTCAACGTTTGATTTCATAACAGACAAATATGTAACGGTAGAAGGATTCGCTGAAGATTTGGCTATGTCACAAACATTCGATAAAAATGGTCACGGATTTTATAAATATGGAGAATACCTTGATTTTAGTGGGATGTTTATTAAGCGTAATGATATTGTAGCGTTTAAACAAATGCCTGAATAACAACGTTATTGTATTACAATTTGAATTTTGTACAAAAAAAGGTGGATTGAGGATGGCTAAAACAGAGATTACTGTCGAGATGGAACGACAAATATATAGTGCAAC
>NZ_JAKUFV010000037.1:0-15762 GCF_022663595.1 Bacillus cereus group sp. BfR-BA-01360 | reverse complement strand
CCCGCAACCAAATGGTCCCGTGGTGTAGTGGTTAACATGCCTGCCTGTCACGCAGGAGATCGCCGGTTCGACCCCGGTCGGGACCGCCATTTTATACAAAGAAAAGAACGAAACAGATTGTTTCGTATTTTTTTATTTATTTTTAAGAAAACTTATAGAGACAGTCAAACTAATCCTTAGGAATACTCCTAAGGTCTTTTTTATATGTTCAAAATGCCTGTATAATAAAGAGCAGAGAATATTGTAAGTAAAGTAGGTGAAACCTTTGAATAAATATGAAGTTACAACAACTTCGTCTGAAGAAACACAGCAATTATCAGAAAAGCTTGGAAAACTTGTTACAGCGCAAGATGTATTCATTTTAGAAGGCGATCTTGGAGCGGGTAAAACTACATTTACAAAGGGACTTGCAAAAGGTCTTGGTGTGAAGCGAGTGGTAAATAGCCCAACTTTCAACATTATTAAAGAGTATAAAGGGAGATTACCACTATATCATATGGATGTATACCGTTTAGCGGAAAGCGAAGAAGATTTAGGATTTGATGAGTACTTTTTTGGTGAAGGGGTAACAGTTGTAGAATGGGCTCACTTAATAGAGCCATATTTACCAAATGAAAAATTAAAAATTAGCATATTTCATGCTGGAAATGATACAAGAAAGATTGTATTAGAACCAGAAGGAGACCGCTATATTAGATTATGTGAGGAGCTATTACAAAATGAAAGTACTAGCAATTGATACTTCAAATTACGTAATGGGTGTTTCTCTTATTGAGGGAGATACTGTTATCGGGGAAATCATTACAAATTTAACAAAGAATCATTCTATACGCCTTATGCCAGCTGTAGATCAACTTTTAAAGGAATGTAATGTCAAACCGAAAGAACTAAATAAGATTGTTGTAGCAGCTGGTCCAGGATCGTATACAGGTGTGCGTATTGGTGTAACAGTTGCCAAAACATTAGCATGGTCATTACAAATACCAATTGTTGGCGTATCTAGTTTAGAAGTGATAGCAGCGAACGGAGCGAATTTCCAAGGTCTTATTTGCCCTTTATTTGATGGCCGACGTGGACAAATTTATACAGGATTATATACATACGAGAAAGAACAGTTAACTTCTATAGAAGATGATCGTATTGTTCTAATTGTAGATTGGTTACAAATGTTGAAAGAGAAAAAACAACCTGTTTTATTTATTGGTAACGATGTGAAAATGCATCAGAAAACAATTGTAGAGCATCTAGGTGATCAAGCGATATTTGCTCCTTTTACAAAGAATAATCCAAGACCGAGTGAACTTGCATTTTTAGGTTTACAAAAAGAAGAGCAAAATGTACATACATTTGTACCGAGCTATTTGCGTTTAGCTGAAGCGGAGACCAAATGGTTAGAAAGCCAAAAGAAATAGGAGATATTAAAATGGGTATTACATTTAGAAAGATGACAACTGATGATATTGCTCAAGTGGTAGCGATTGAAGAAGCGTCTTTCCCAACTCCTTGGACTGCTGATGCATTTTACCGTGAATTAACAATGAATGAATATTCACAGTATATTGTAGTTGAAAAAGATGGTTTAGTAGTTGGATACTGTGGATTGTGGATTATTATTGATGAATCACATATAACCAATATAGCCATTTTACCAGAATATCGTGGCCAAAAACTTGGAGATGCACTGCTTCAAGAGGTAATGAAACAAGCAAAGGAAATGGGAGCGAAAACAATGACACTCGAAGTTCGTGTGTCAAATGAAGTAGCAAAACAGTTATACCGGAAGTACGGATTCCAAAATGGTGGAATTCGAAAACGATACTATACAGACAATTATGAAGATGGTCTTGTAATGTGGGTGAATTTATAATGGAAAAAAATACGATTATACTTGGTATTGAGACAAGCTGTGATGAAACAGCTGTAGCAGTTGTGAAAAATGGAACAGAAATAGTAGCGAATGTTGTTGCTTCGCAAATAGAAAGTCATAAGCGCTTTGGCGGCGTTGTACCTGAAATTGCGTCTCGCCACCACGTTGAACAAATTACAGTTGTGTTAGAAGAGGCACTAAAAGAGGCAAATCTCTCTTTTGAAGATATTGATGCAATTGCAGTGACGGAAGGACCGGGATTAGTAGGCGCCCTTTTAATCGGTGTAAATGCAGCTAAAGCGATTGCTTTTGCTCATAATATTCCTCTTGTTGGCGTCCATCATATCGCCGGCCATATTTATGCAAATCGCTTAGTTAAAGAGCTAGAATTTCCATTGTTATCACTTGTAGTTTCAGGAGGACATACAGAGCTTGTTTATATGAAAGAGCATGGTTCGTTTGAAGTCATTGGTGAAACAAGAGATGATGCAGCTGGGGAAGCTTATGACAAGGTTGCACGTACACTATCTATGCCGTATCCAGGTGGTCCTCATATCGATCGCCTTGCTCATGAAGGGCAACCAACGATCGACTTACCACGTGCGTGGTTAGAGCCAGATTCATATGATTTTAGCTTTAGTGGATTAAAATCAGCAGTTATTAACACTGTGCATAACGCCAAACAGCGCGGGGAAGAAATTGCTCCAGAAGATTTAGCGGCAAGTTTCCAAGCAAGTGTAATAGATGTATTGGTAACGAAAGCTGTGCGTGCAGCTGAAGCATATCATGTAAAGCAAGTGCTTTTAGCAGGTGGTGTAGCAGCAAATAAAGGACTTCGTACACGATTAGAGGAAGAATTTGCACAAAAAGAAAATATAGAGCTTATTATTCCTCCATTATCGTTATGCACTGATAATGCAGCGATGATTGCAGCGGCAGGTACTATTGCGTATAAGCAAGGGAAGCGTGCTACGTTCGCATTAAATGCAAACCCGGGTTTAAATATAGAAGATTAGTTATACACAAAATTAATCACAAGTTGTGGATAAAACCCACATTATCTGTTGATAATGTGGGTTTTATTGTGAATATAAAATGTTGATAACTTTTTGTGTATTTGTGGATAATGTGGAAAAGTGACTTTAGCTTTTATTTTATAAAGGTGGATATGTGTATAATGTTGTGGATAGAAAAGAATAGGTAAGATATCTGATGACACAAAGTTGCTTCGAGCAGGTAAAAAAATAAGGTAGCTCAAGAATATGTAGCTACCTTATTTAAAGATCCGCAGCAATTAGACCGTTATGGACAACTTATTCTCACCGATTTTCCTTGTTTCTTTCTGAATCTTAAGGTGAGAATCTTACTGCTCATAAATAGTGGGATAAATGGAGAGGTTACATATGTAATTTTTCCCATTCTCCCATATGTTTTTCTAATTGTTCTTGAAGGTTTTGTTTCGCTGCTGTAACTTCACTTGCACGTTCGTAGTCTGTATATACTTCAGGCAGACAGAGCTGAGCTTCTAATTCTTCGATTGCTTCTTCTAGTTTAGAAATGTTTTGCTCCAGTTCCTCAATTTTTCGCATCCGTTGACGTTCTAACTTTTTACGTTCTTTTTCTTCCATATAGCTTAACTTTTCTTGTGCAAAGTTTTTGGGAATAGAAATTTCTGCTTCTTTTTGTGCAAATTCTGCACGCTCAATCATTTCATTTTTCTTTTCAATATAGTAATCATAGTCGCCTAAATATTCTTTTGCACCGTCTGTTGATAACTCAACGACTGTAGTTGTGACACGGTTAATGAAATAGCGATCATGAGATACGAATAAAAGGGTTCCTGGATAATCAATTAATGCATTTTCCAGAATTTCTTTACTATTTAAATCAAGATGGTTGGTTGGTTCATCGAGAATTAATAAGTTTGCCTTTTGCATCATTAATTTTGCTAGGGCTAATCGAGCTTTTTGCCCACCGCTAAGAGAAGAGACTGGCTTTAATACATCATCACCTGTAAATAAAAAATTACCAAGTAGTGTACGAATTTCTTTTTCTGGCGCTAGCGGATAATCATCCCATAGTTCATCTAACACACGCTTAGATGATGTTAAGTTTGCTTGTTCTTGATCATAATATCCAACAGATACATTTGAACCAAAAGAAATCTCGCCATGTAATGTTTGTAACTTGTTCACAATAGATTTTAATAATGTAGATTTCCCAATTCCATTCGGCCCAACTAGCGCCACGCTATCGCCACGAGTTAAACGCATATTTACATGTTTGATAATAGGATTCTCATCATAGCCAATTGAAACATCTTTTAATTGGAGGACATCATTCCCGCTTTGTTTTTCAATATCGAAATGGAACGAGGCGGATTTGGAATCTCCGACGGGTCTAGTAAGTAATTCCATTCGCTCCAACTGTTTGCGTCGACTTTGCGCTCGCTTCGTTGTAGAGGCGCGTGCAATGTTCTTTTGAACAAAGTCTTCAAGTTTTGCGATCTCTTCTTGTTGTTTCTCGTAGCGTTTCATTTCTTGCTCATATTGTGCAGCTTTTAACTCTAAATATTTACTATAGTTGCCAACATATCGTCTACTTTCTTTATTAGAAATTTCATATACTTGAGTAACAAGTTTATCTAAAAAGTAACGGTCATGAGAAACGATTAAGATCGCACCAGGATATCCTTGTAAGTATTGCTCCAACCACGTTAATGTATCAATATCTAAATGGTTGGTCGGTTCATCTAATATGAGTAAATCAGGGCGCGTTAATAATAATTTTCCAAGAGCTAATCTTGTTTTTTGTCCACCGCTTAATGTGGAAATGGTTGTTTGGTGTGTTTCAGGTGGGAAACCGAGCCCGCTTACAATTGAGCGAATATCAGCTTCATATTGATAACCACCTTGATTTTTATAATCTAACTGTAGTTGATCATACTCACGAAGTAATTTTTCGTAGACGACAGCATTTGAGAAGTTTTCTTCTAATCCCATCTCATGCTCTAACCTTCGCAGTCTTTTCTCCATTTCCTGTAAATGTGTGAAGACAGTTAGCATCTCATCCCAAATTGTTAAAGAAGTTTCTAATCCAGTATTTTGAGCTAGGTAGCCAATTGAAACATCTTTCGGCTTTATTATTTCACCGCTATCATAAGACAATTCTCCAGCGATTATTTTTAATAATGTAGATTTTCCAGCACCGTTTCGGCCGACTAGTGCAATACGGTCTTTTGTTTGAACTTCCAATTTAATATGAGCTAGAATTGTTTCAGCACCATATAATTTTGAAAGCCCATTCACTTGTAATAAAATCAATGTTTTCACCTCAAATAAATTCTTAACTTTGCCAAGTTTATATTTCTCAATCATACTAAAAATAGTGTATAGTTTAAAATAAAGAGAGTTTTTCTTTCTTTCTTTATTATACAAGGAATGTTATAAGTGCTAAACTTTTGTATTTATTCCAAGTATACGAACAAAGATAGGAAGAGAGGAGAGGTTATATGGATCAGCAAAAGATTCCGCAGGCCACAGCCAAAAGATTGCCTCTATACTATCGATTTATCCAAAATTTATCTCTTTCTGGTAAGCAACGTGTTTCATCAGCAGAATTGAGTGAAGCGGTGAAGGTAGATTCCGCAACAATTCGAAGAGATTTCTCATATTTTGGAGCGTTAGGGAAAAAAGGATATGGATATAATGTAAACTATTTATTATCATTTTTCCGTGAAACGCTTGATCAAGATGATATAACACGCGTGGCACTTATTGGAGTAGGGAATTTAGGGACCGCTTTCTTACATTACAATTTCACAAAAAATAATAATACGAAAATTGAAATGGCATTTGATGTCGATGAAGAGAAAGTGGGAAAAGAAATCGGAGGAATTCCTGTATATCATTTGGATGAATTGGAAGAGCGACTAACGAATGATATACAAGTGGCAATACTAACAGTACCTGCTAACGTTGCACAAGCTGTAGCAGATCGATTGGCTTATACAAGTGTACACGGTATTTTGAATTTTACACCGGCACGGTTAAATGTATCAGAAAAAATAAGGATTCATCATATTGATTTAGCAGTAGAATTACAAACGCTTGTTTATTTTCTGAAAAATTATCCACAGTAAAACGCAGAGGAATCCCTCTGCGTTTTACTGTTTTTTCTTTATGAATTTAACTAAAATCAATCGAAGTGCTAGATTAAAGTCAATTGTTGCCATAGCAGCGAACAGTATTGTCCAGATGTTCCAAACAGTATCTGTTGCTTTCATGATAGCAAAGACTACAAAGATGCAGCCAAGAAGGAAATATAGTGCTGCCATGAACAAAGGTGAATTTCTCATGTTAAAAATCCTCCGATAAAGCCTTGCATTTTTTCAGCTTGTTTCATTAGCTCTTGTATTTGTTCGTTATTACTTACGAAAACTTGAACTACTGCGACTACTGTATTCATTCCAACATGAGCCATAATCGGAACGATAATTCGACGCGTTTGCACATATAAAAAGGCAAACACAAGGCCCATAGCAGTGTATATTAATAAGTGTGTAAAATCAAAATGGATAGCAGCAAACACAAGCGAACTAATAATTGCTGCGATAAAGAAGTTGAACTTTTTATATAATGTACCAAATAAAATCTTTCTAAATACAATTTCTTCTAAAATAGGTCCTATTATTGAGATAACAATAAGGAACCATGGAGTCGTTCTTGCAATTTCCATTAAATGTGCGGTATTTTCAGAGCCAGGCTTAATACCTAGTACATGCATCTCGATGACACCTGCAATTGTTTGAGCAAAAAATGCCATAAAGAAGCCAATAAAAATCCAACCAATTGTCGCAGGGATATTCGAGCGTTTTGTATCCAAATGTCTATCGCGAATATCGGTTCTAAGTAATAACAATACAATACATAATGCGATAAAGAAGCTAATAATAGCCCAATGACCGGTTAGAAGTTGAATTTTTTCTTCACCTGTAAATCCTCTATTATCGTATAGACCAGTTTTTGCGAGAAGGGGCAAGCCAATGATTCCTGATAACTGCATAACAATGTATGTAACGACAATCCACCAATATTGTTTTTTCAAGTGGGATAACCATCCTTTCTAATTTTATCTTATGAGATCAGGCCGGATTACATGTAATCAGCCAGTCGAATATTATGTAAGTACTGCTTTTATGAAAAAATTTTATTTAAAAATAAAATAGGAGACAGGAAAAAGGTGTTCGAATAGAGAAAACAACTTATGGTATCTTTCCTATTGTAACATACGATAGGTAGAAACGTTGATTCATATATAGAGTTCTATAAAAAATGATGCTTTGTAGAAAAGTTTATATCGTGATTTGAGAAAAAATTATGATTTTTTTACTTGCAAAAGAAATTGAGATTATTTATTATTATAAGTGTGTTAGCACTCGGTAGACTTGAGTGCTAATAAAAGAATTTACATAGAAAAATGAGGAGGTTATTGTTCATGCTAAAGCCATTAGGTGATCGCGTTGTAATTGAACTTGTTCAAGCGGAAGAAAAAACAGCAAGCGGTATTGTATTACCAGACACTGCAAAAGAAAAACCACAAGAGGGTAAAGTTATTGCAGTAGGTACTGGGCGAGTGCTTGAAAATGGTGAGCGTGTTGCTTTAGAGGTAGCAGCAGGCGATCGTATCATCTTCTCAAAATATGCAGGTACTGAAGTGAAATATGAAGGTACAGACTACTTGATTTTACGCGAAAGTGACATTTTAGCAGTTATCGGTTAATTATATATTTAAAAAATCCAAGGGGGTCAATATTATGGCAAAAGATATTAAATTTAGTGAAGAAGCACGTCGTTCGATGCTTCGCGGTGTCGACACTCTTGCAAACGCAGTAAAAGTAACACTTGGACCAAAAGGTCGCAACGTTGTACTTGAGAAAAAATTTGGTTCACCACTTATTACAAATGACGGTGTAACAATCGCAAAAGAAATTGAATTAGAAGATGCTTTTGAAAACATGGGTGCAAAATTAGTAGCAGAAGTTGCTAGCAAAACAAATGATGTAGCTGGTGACGGAACAACAACTGCAACTGTATTAGCACAAGCTATGATTCGTGAAGGTTTGAAAAACGTAACAGCTGGTGCAAACCCAATGGGTCTTCGCAAAGGTATTGAAAAAGCTGTTGCTACAGCAGTAGAAGAGTTAAAAACAATTTCTAAGCCAATTGAAGGTAAATCTTCTATCGCACAAGTAGCGGCTATTTCTGCTGCTGACGAAGAAGTAGGTCAATTAATTGCAGAAGCGATGGAACGCGTTGGTAATGATGGCGTTATTACATTAGAAGAATCTAAAGGATTCACAACAGAATTAGATGTAGTAGAAGGTATGCAATTTGATCGTGGATATGCATCTCCTTACATGATTACTGATTCTGACAAAATGGAAGCAGTTCTTGATAACCCATATATCTTAATTACTGACAAAAAGATTTCTAACATTCAAGAGATCTTACCAGTGTTAGAACAAGTGGTACAACAAGGTAAACCACTTCTTATTATCGCTGAAGATGTAGAAGGTGAAGCGTTAGCTACATTAGTAGTAAACAAACTTCGCGGTACATTCAATGTAGTAGCTGTTAAAGCTCCAGGATTTGGTGACCGTCGTAAAGCAATGTTAGAAGATATCGCAATCTTAACGGATGGCGAAGTAATCACTGAAGAACTAGGCCGCGACTTAAAATCAGCTACAATTGAGTCTTTAGGACGCGCTGGTAAAGTTGTGGTAACGAAAGAAAACACAACAATCGTAGAAGGTGTAGGAAGCACTGAACAAATCGAAGCTCGCATCGGTCAAATCCGTGCGCAATTAGAAGAAACAACTTCTGAATTCGATCGTGAAAAATTACAAGAACGTCTTGCTAAACTTGCAGGTGGCGTTGCAGTAATTAAAGTAGGTGCAGCAACTGAAACTGAGTTAAAAGAACGTAAACTTCGCATTGAAGATGCACTTAACTCAACTCGTGCAGCAGTAGAAGAAGGTATTGTTGCAGGTGGCGGTACTTCACTTATGAATGTATACGCTAAAGTAGCTTCTATTGCAGCTGAAGGCGACGAAGCAACAGGTATCAACATTGTACTTCGTGCATTAGAAGAGCCAGTTCGCCAAATCGCAATCAACGCTGGTCTAGAAGGATCTGTAGTGGTAGAACGTCTAAAAGGCGAAAAAGTAGGTGTTGGTTTCAACGCAGCAACAGGCGAATGGGTAAACATGCTTGAGTCTGGTATCGTAGACCCAGCAAAAGTAACTCGTTCTGCACTTCAAAACGCAGCATCTGTTGCAGCAATGTTCTTAACAACAGAAGCAGTAGTAGCTGACAAACCAGAAGAAAATAAACCGGCAATGCCAGACATGGGTGCAATGGGCGGCATGCCAGGAATGATGTAATTTCATTATTCGCTAAAACACTCATCTCTTTTCGAGAGATGGGTGTTTTTTGTTATCAAATTTCTCGAAATTATAGTAAAAAAGGTTTTATCGTAACCGAAATATAATTTCTGTAGAATTTTGTCGTGTTCTCTCTTGACCGTATTGATATTTCATTGTTAGAATCTAGAAAGATAATATAAAACAATCCTTCATATATCCTCAATAATATGGTTTGAGAGTCTCTACCGGGTTACCGTAAACAACCTGACTATGAAGGCAGTGCGTCTTATGTTTATAAAGAGCAACATACTATCTTTATAAAGCTAGACTCCTGCCTTTTCTTTATTTATGAGACGAGAGGTGGGGGACTGGCTTTTTTTATTATATTGGTAATGCTTTTTGCCTAATTTGGTGAAAATATTTATATACAGAATTAACGTTGGGGTGATTATTTTGAAAAAACAGCACGATACGATTATCGTTTTAGACTTTGGAAGTCAGTACAACCAATTAATTGCACGTCGCATTCGTGAGTTCGGTGTGTACAGTGAGCTTCATCCACACACAATTACTGCGGAAGAAATTAAAGCAATGAATCCAAAAGGTATCATTTTCTCTGGTGGACCAAATAGTGTATACGGCGAAAATGCATTCCACTGTGATGAGAAAATTTTTGAGCTAGGATTACCTATTTTTGGTATTTGTTACGGCATGCAGCTGATGACAAAACACTTTGGTGGAAAAGTAGAGCGAGCAAACCATCGTGAGTACGGAAAAGCAGTTCTGAAAGTAGAGAATGAATCAAAATTATATACAAACCTGCCAGAAGAACAAGTTGTATGGATGAGCCATGGTGACTTAGTAACAGGTTTACCAGAAGGCTTTGTAGTAGATGCAACGAGCGAATCTTGTCCAATTGCTGGTATGAGCAATGAAGAAAAGCAGTTATACGGTGTACAATTCCATCCAGAAGTACGTCACTCTGAGCACGGTAATGATTTAATTAAAAACTTCGTATTCGGCGTATGCGGTTGTTCTGAAGGCTGGAACATGGAGAACTTTATTGAAGTAGAATTAGAAAAAATTCGTGAAACAGTTGGTGATAAAAAAGTACTATGTGCACTTAGCGGTGGTGTAGATTCTTCTGTTGTAGCTGTATTAATTCATAAAGCAATCGGTGATCAGTTAACATGTATTTTTGTTGACCACGGTTTACTTCGTAAAGGTGAAGCAGAAGGTGTTATGAAAACATTTAGCGAAGGCTTCCATATGAATGTTATTAAAATCGATGCTAGAGAACGCTTCATGAAAAAGCTAAAAGGTGTAGAAGATCCTGAACAAAAACGTAAAATTATCGGTAACGAATTCATTTATGTTTTTGATGATGAAGCTGCTAAATTAGAAGGAATAGACTTCTTAGCGCAAGGTACACTGTACACAGACATTATTGAAAGTGGTACAGCAACTGCGCAAACAATTAAATCTCACCATAACGTAGGTGGACTTCCAGAAGATATGCAGTTCAAATTAATCGAGCCTTTAAATACGTTATTTAAAGATGAAGTACGTGTATTAGGATCAGAACTAGGAATTCCTGATGAAATTGTATGGCGTCAACCATTCCCAGGTCCTGGACTTGGTATTCGTGTATTAGGTGAAATTACAGAAGAAAAATTAGAAATTGTTCGTGAATCTGATGCGATTTTACGTGAGGAAATCCAAAAAGCAGGATTAGACCGTGAAATTTGGCAATACTTCACTGCGCTTCCTGGTATGCGCAGCGTAGGTGTTATGGGTGACGAGCGTACTTACGATTATACAGTAGGTATCCGTGCCGTAACATCAATTGACGGTATGACAGCTGACTGGGCACGTATCCCTTGGGACGTATTAGAGAAAATCTCTGTACGTATCGTAAACGAAGTAAAACACGTGAACCGCGTTGTATATGATATTACTTCTAAGCCACCAGCAACGATTGAGTGGGAATAAAACTATTTATTTGCAGGAAGGTCCATCTTATATATAGATGGATCTTTTTTATACGAACAAAAAAAGTTTAACTTATAAAATTGTTCGTTTTTAAGTTGACATATATTTTTTTGTACGCTAATATGATTATATGATTGATACAAAAAGTGAATATTATAGCCGTCGTATAATCTCGGGGATATGGCCCGAAAGTTTCTACCTAGCTACCGTAAATGGCTTGACTACGAGGCGTTTTTATAAAGATAAGGGGAATTTATCTTTATTTATAGAACGCTTCCATGTATATAGGCAATGGAAGCCTTTTTTATTTTTTAGGATAAAAGAGGGCTAGGATGAAGTGCGACGAGTCATTATACAACGGAGGAAACGTAAGATGAAACGTTATTTTCAGTTTGATGAGCTCGGTACAAATTATAAGACTGAGTTCATTGCAGGGTTAACAACATTTTTATCTATGGCCTACGTACTATTTGTTAATCCTGCCACACTGTCACTTGGAAACATTAAAGGACTACCGGCAGGAACCGGAATGGATCCGGGAGCAGTATTCGTTGCCACTGCATTAGCGGCAGCAATCGGTTCTTTAATTATGGGGATTTTTGCAAAATATCCAATAGCATTAGCGCCAGGTGTAGGGATTACTTCTTTCTTTGCTTACACAGCGGTATTAACAATGGGAGTTCCATGGCAGACAGCAATTGCGGGAACACTCGTATCAGGTATTATCTTCATTATTATTACAGCTCTTGGTATCCGTGAAAAAATTATTAATGCAATTCCTGCAGAGTTAAAACTTGCGGTAGCAGCAGGTATTGGCTTATTTATCGCCTTTTTGGGTTTTCAAAATGCCGGAATTATCGTGAAAAATGATGCGGTTCTTGTTGGATTAGGAGACTTAACAAAGGGCGCAACGTTGTTAGCGATTTTCGGAGTAGTTGTTACGATTATTTTAATGATTAAAAAGATAAATGGTGCAGTGTTCTATGGGATGATTCTTACAGCTATTCTTGGAATGGCAACAGGATTAATTGATACGCCAAAAGCTGTAGTAGGAGCAATTCCAAGTTTAGAACCGACGTTCGGTATGGCGTTAACGCACTTTGGAGATATTTTTACTGTTCAAATGGGGATTGTTATTATAACATTCTTCTTTATCGATTTCTTTGATACAGCAGGTACACTCGTAGCGGTTGTCAATCAAGCGGGTTTAATGAAGGGTAATAAATTACCACGTGCAGGGAAAGCATTATTTGCAGATGCGATTGCGACTGTAATTGGTGCGATTCTAGGCACTTCTACAACAACTTCCTATATTGAGTCGTCTGCAGGGGTAGCAGCGGGAGGACGTTCTGGATTTACAGCAGTTGTAACAGCAGGATTCTTCTTACTGGCACTTTTCTTTTCACCGCTATTAAGTGTTATAACGCCAGCTGTAACGGCGCCAGCTTTAATTATTGTAGGGATTTTAATGGTTTCATCTTTAGGGGAAATTGAGTGGAAAAAGTTCGAGATTGCTGTACCAGCATTTTTCACAATTATTTCAATGCCACTTACGTATAGTATCGCAACGGGAATTGCAATTGGATTCATCTTCTATCCAATTACAATGGTTGTAAGTGGACGACGTAAAGAAGTTCATCCAATTATGTATGTAATGGGAGTTTTATTCGTACTATATTTCATCTATGTTCGGAAGTAGAGGGGTTTTTAAAGGTCTAGACTAAGAGGGGGTCTAGACCTTTTTTTACGTCTTCAGAAAATCTTAAGGATTTCGCACCGTTTTTCTTTAGAAGTTTTTTTATAATGGAAAGTAGGGAGTTTAAGAATTTTGGGGGAGATATTGTGAGACAAGAAACAATACTTGTTGTAGATGATGAAAAAGAAATTAGAGATTTAATTACAATTTATTTAAAGAATGAAGGATATAACATACTGCAAGCAGGAGATGGAGCAGAAGGGTTAGAGATATTAGAAAACAATGAAGTCCATTTAGTTGTACTAGATATTATGATGCCAAAAATTGATGGGATTCATATGTGCATGAAAGTAAGAGAACAAAAAGAAATGCCGATTATTATGTTATCGGCTAAAACACAAGATATGGATAAAATTTTAGGATTAACAACAGGTGCAGATGATTATGTGACAAAACCATTTAATCCGTTAGAACTTGTAGCAAGAGTGAAATCACAACTTCGTCGATATATGAAAATGAGCGGATTTATGATTGAAAACGAAAATGAAATAGAGATTGGGGATATAAAAATAAATGTTTCTACACATGAGGTAGTTGTAGCGGATCGAGAGGTGAAATTAACACCAAGGGAATTTTCAATTTTAGAGTTACTAGTGCGCAATTCAGGGATGGTATTTAGTACAGAACAAATTTATGAAAAGGTGTGGAATGAAAGGTCTTTTCAGTCAGACAATACTGTAATGGTACATATTCGAAAAATTCGCGAGAAGGTTGAAGAAAATGCAAGAAAGCCGAGATACATAAAAACAGTATGGGGAGTGGGGTATAAGGTTGAGAAGGATAATTAAAAATATATTTAGACCAATTGGTTGGATAAGTGGGATTTTAAAAAAAATAATATATAAAGGAATATGTGGGGTACAAAAGAGTTTGCGTGTACAACTGATAACGACGTTTGCTCTCTGTAGCTTGCTGGGAATCATGGGAGTGTGGGCATCATCTCCGTTTTTTCAAGGAATAAATAAATATTCTGTAATTGATTATTCATCTGGTATGCGATTTATTGATACAACCGCTGAAAGTCTTGTAGCGGCTATTGTAAGGGAAGGGGCTTCTGTTAACGTCCAAGAAGTTTTGGAACGTCCAGAATATCAAAGAGAGTTAAAAGTTCTAATTGTTGATGAGAACGGGAAAGTTATATATAAGACGAAAGGTGCTCAAGAAGAACAAATTAATCTTCATAGTACAATTCGTAATATTATGAGTTTCAAAATAAATCGTTCTCAATATGAATATCAAAAAGATGTAATAGATAATGAAATAGAAAGAGAACGTAAAGAGTTTACAACTTTTTATCCTTTGACAATTGAAGAGAAAAATATGTATATGATTGCAAGTGGTATACCACAAGGGAATATTCGAGAAGTACAGAATGATGGCCCGTTTCCGTTTCTAATAGGATTTGTTCTTTTTTTATTTTCTTTCTTTTATCTAACAAAAAGAAAAATGAAGCAGATTGAGGCAATGGCCGAAGGGGTAAAAGAAATTACAAAAGGAAATCTACAACATAGAATTCCAGAGAAGGGACAAGATGAGTTAAGTTTGTTGGCTGTGAATATGAATCAGATGGCAGAAGAATTGTTTTCTAATATAGAAAAAGAAAGACGGATAGAAAAGCAAAAAAATGAATTGATTACAAACGTATCTCATGATTTACGAACACCCCTTACTTCTATTATGGGGTATTTACGATTGCTTCGTGATTCTAAATACGAAAATAAAGAACAGCATGATGAATATACAAGAATTGCTTTTACGAAGTCGGAGCAGTTAAAGAATTTAATAGAAGATTTATTCGAGTATACGAAATTAACGAATGAAAAGGTCATATTAGAAAAGCAAGAAGTATGTATCAATGAACTTCTAGAACAATTAATAGAAGAGTTAGTCCCGCAGGCTGAAGAAGAAGGACTGACATTCATAAAACATTTTCCTGAAGAACGTATGTATGCTACGATTGATTCGGAGAAGATGGTTCGTGTGTTTGAGAATTTATTAATGAATGCGATTAAGTATAGTAAAGATAATGGAGAGATTAAAGTATCACTTCAAAGACAAAGACGTGATATCCAAATCATTGTGGCAAATTATAGTGAAGAATTTACAAAAGAAGAATTGGCTAATTTATTCGAGCGTTTTTATAAGAAAGATCAATCGCGAAGTAGAGTCAAAGAAGGATCTGGGCTTGGTCTCGCGATTGCAAAAAGTATTGTAGAACTCCAGGGAGGTCAAATTCGAGCTCATTATGAAGATGGAGAGATTCAGTTTATCGTTTCATTACCTATCATGGAAGAGAAGTAAATGAAGGTGTTTTATCCCGCTGTTCTCGGGTAGTAAGACTCCCACCTCAAGGTTCAAAGAGTAGCAAGAAGATAGGTGGGAGTAGGGCTGCCCGTAACAGCCTGATTGGTGAGGGCTCATAATCAGTGGGAATGAAGAAAAAGGCTTACTTATAGAGAGTAAGTCTTTTTATATTTTTTTAGAAAAATATGTTGACTATTAGTGAGTAGAGGTGTAATATTATACGAGTCGCTGATAGCAATAACGCAAAACGCGACAAACGAAATAAAAAAACTTAGTTGACATTGAAATATAAAAATGTTAGCATAAGGAAGTCGCAAATGAAGCGGCAAACGAGTTCTTTGAAAACTGAACGAAACAAACAACGTGAAACGTCAATTTTTATTTATGATGCTAGACAAACTTTATTGGAGAGTTTGA
>NZ_JAKUFV010000036.1:0-18074 GCF_022663595.1 Bacillus cereus group sp. BfR-BA-01360 | reverse complement strand
TGGTTGTGTGGTAACTTCTATTTTACACGAAGCGAGGTGGGCTTTTTTGTTTTTTCTTTAGGTGTCGCACTTAATAATACAATTCGTCATATACAAAAAGCTCTATTTCGTAATAAACTTTTATACCTTTCCTATTAAATCCAGTGCTAGTGCATTAGCAACATGTCCGCCACCTATTGTAATATCAAGTAAACGAATATTTTGACGAGATTGCACGTGCTGTATGATATATGGTAACCTTCCTTTTTCATAGATTTGACTCGTTACATACTTTTCAACATGATTCATCTTCTTTCTATCATTTATGAATGATAAGTTTTTCTTTCGCACTCTTCATCATTAGGAAATTTGTTTTATTTTTTATTCAAAATCTATTTATACGAATGTATAATTATTAAAGGAGGTGCAAAAATGCAAATAGAATGGAATGTAAATGCTATGTCGCAACATACAAAGGTTACTCCTTTGTATGTTGCACAAAACGAGAAACAGCATGTCGCTATTTCAGAAAAAGAAAATAAGCAAGATGACGGGGTTAAATTTGATATTCGATTGTTCGAAAAAACAACACAACAAGCTAAACATAAGTTTACAGAATTAGACTTATGGAGCACGTTAAAAGAGAAAGGTGTTCCGATGTGGATTATTTTGAAAATCCTCAAAAAATCTCACAAAGAAAAAGAACAAGATGCAACTAGCGCAATCCAAAATACTTCTAATACCTTTGAAGCTGTAAATGAAACAAGATTAAATGAAGTCATGTAGCATTTACTCTGTTAAGAGCCTTACCTTTTGGTGGGTTCTTTTTCTTTACTTAATGCACGAAAAGTATATTTTCTTCTTTTTGCACATACATGCTCATAGGTTCACAATAGGATTGAACAACTAACGGGAATGAAAATTGAAATAACTTCGTTAATACCGTTTCTTCATACAAATGAATAATCTGTTTTATTTCTGTAAAATGCTCTAAAATTAGCGTTCTATAGGATGCAAATTCTATATCCTTACTTACCCCTATCTCTTTTAATAATTCTGTACATAATAAAGAACGACGATAAATGAAACGAGGAAAATAATAAGCATAAAGCAATTCGTGACATTTCTCTTTAATTTTCTCCTCAAATGTAACATAGTACATATCAGTTCTGATACAAAATGCATCTTTTATTTCTCCGTTATACTCTCTTAAGAAGTCTTCTACTTTCTCATATGTATACTCTTCATGTGATTGATTAACCTTAACCAAAGATCCGCCGGCATTCATTATAAATTTAGGTGTAAACATGTAATAAAACACAATCCAAAAACATAATCTCACTACCATTTCCTCTTCCTTTTCTTGTAGAAACTGCTTAAATATTTTTTGAAAAAACTGCTTGATCATACTCCATCACCCCTATCCTCAGTTTAAGTTCATCCCCATTTATTTTCCAATTACCAACAACTCTTTTTATACTAGATAAAATATCATTTTCTCTATATAAAGAATGGAATTTATACTATGAAATAAAAAATATAGACTCTGCTGCTCAAAATTAAACATCGCACTTGTATCATTCGCTCTCTTTACATTTGGCATTGTCGCTTCTTCTCTCGCTAAGTGAAAAAACCATTATAAACGCTTCTAGCAAGCAATATATCAAATCCTCCCAAGTTAGAGAAAAAACAATATGCAAATACGTAAAATATCTTCTTTTATATATATTTATTCATGCTAACATTTTCATCTTCCTCAAAAAATGATAAAATAGATTCGCGTGTTTTCAGAATAATAAAATAGTAGGAATTTTAAAACGAGAACACAGTTTTAGGAGGGGTTTTAATGACATATACGTTAGCAACAAGAATGAAAGCATTTCAATCTTCCATATTTAGCGAATTAGCAGCTTATAAAAAAGAAAAGATCGCAGCAGGTCATAAAATGATTGATTTAAGCATTGGAAATCCAGATATGCCCCCTGCCGATTTCGTCAGAGAAGCTATGGTACATGCAGCAAATGAAAAAGAAAATTACGGTTATACTTTGACAGGAGTTGAAGACTTTCATCAAGCGGTAACGGAATATTATCATGCAAGTCACAATGTCACATTAGATCCTGATCGTGAAGTGTTGTTATTAATGGGATCTCAAGATGGTTTAGTGCACTTACCTATGGTCTTTGCAAATCCTGGAGATCTTATTTTAGTTCCTGACCCTGGATATACAGCTTATGAGACAGGAATACAAATGGCTGGTGCTACTCCATATTTCATGCCGTTAAAGAAAGAAAACGACTTTTTACCTAATCTACAAGAGATTCCCGAAGAAATTGCTAAAAAGGCAAAAATGATGATATTAAACTTCCCAGGAAATCCAGTTCCAGCAATGGCACACGAAGACTTCTTTAAAGAAGTAATCGCATTTTCTAAAAAACATCATATCATTGTTGTTCATGATTTTGCTTACGCTGAATTTTATTACGATAATCAAAAACCAATTAGTTTTTTATCTGTTCCTGGTGCTAAAGAAGTAGGGGTAGAAATCAATTCCCTATCCAAAAGTTATAGTTTAGCAGGAAGTCGCATCGGATATATGATTGGCAATGAAGAAATTGTGAGAGCCCTTACTCAATTTAAATCCAATACAGATTACGGTGTTTTCTTACCCATTCAAAAAGCTGCCGCGGTTGCTTTGCGCCAAGGAGCGGAATTTTGTTCGAAAAACCGGACTATCTATCAAGAGCGCCGCAATACTTTAATTGACGGTTTTGCTTCTTTTGGCTGGAACGTTGAGAAACCTGCTGGCAGCATGTTTGTATGGGCAGAAATACCAGATGGCTGGACCTCCTTACAATTCGCATATGCGTTAATGGACCGTGCAAATGTTGTTGTAACCCCTGGTCATGCTTTTGGACCACATGGTGAAGGCTTTGTCCGCATCGCACTCGTCCAAGATCAAGAGGTTCTACAACAAGTCGTTGAAAATATTAAAAATAGCGGGATTTTCTCTTCCAAAAAAGAAAATGCACTTGTTAAAAATTAATATCAACTCTTCTGCTTTCTCATAGCAGGAGAGACCCTTTTACATGGAGGTTTAACTATGAAAGGTACGCTTCCCCACCGCTATCCATTCTTAATGATTGATCATATTGTAGATATAAAAGAAGGACAATCTGTAAAAGGTTACAAATATCGATACAAGTGACTCTGATGGATTGGGTTTTCTTTCATCATTAGACGGTGTACAGTTTCACGGAAAAGCATTCCTTAGTGATACGGTTATATTACATTATGAAGTAATACGAAATCGCCGAGGCTTTATGCTCGGACAGCAACTGTAAACGATCAATTGATTGTTACAACTAAAAAACTATTAATCTACAAAGCGAAACAATAATAATTTGAAATACATAAGAAGGGGTTAAAAAAATGGAAAGTGTTGTCGGTATTGATGCTGGAGGAACATTAACAAAAATTGCTTACTTTGAAAGCAATAAGACAATATCTTTTAAGAAATTTTATTCTTATGAGCAAGAAAACATGAAAAAGTGGCTTCATCAAAACGAAACAATTACGAAGTTATGTATAACAGGTGGAAAAGGTGAACAATTACAAACATTACTTGCGAATCAATACGAAACGATATATGCAAATGAATTTGAAGCTACCCTCCAAGGTGTGCAGTTTCTTTTTAAAAAAGAAACTCTCTCCCTAAACAATTTTGTTTTAACAAATATCGGCACAGGTACTTCAATTCACTACATCCATGATAAACAATATGTTCGCGCAGGAGGAACTGGCGTTGGCGGTGGCACAATCATGGGACTAGCAAAATTATTAACAAATATAGAAAGTTTTGATCAAGTGCTCCATCATGCAAAACAAGGGAACAGAAATACCCTTGATATAACAGTTGGAGATATTTATAGCGGCGCACTCTCACCTATTGATTACCATTTAACAGCTAGTAATTTCGGGAAAGCAGCAATGACAGATTTAAACTATACGCATTCAGATTTACTTGCCACCCTGCAAGGTCTTGTTGGCGAAGTCGTTACCGCATTAAGTCTTCAATTTGCTGAGGCAAAAAACATAAATGATATCGTTTATATCGGCTCTACCTTATCTAACAATACACAGCTACAAAACATTATTGAACATTACACAAAGTATCAAAATAAACGACCCATTTTCTTACAAGATCACGGTTATAGCGGTGCAATTGGTGCTTTGCTTAGCGTACAAACGAAAAAAAGCTGACTTATGCCAGCTTTTTTAACTTTCAAGCTCATATTTCTTTTGTGAAACAGATTGTAAAAACGGATTGATTTCTCCTTTATTGTAAATCATTAATTCATGCATCGCACGTGTACACACCGTGTAAAATAAATTTCGTTCCTTTTCTCGTTTATACTGTGATGCATCATAAATGATAACTGCATCGAATTCTATCCCTTTTGATAAATAGGATGGAATCACTAGAATACCACTATCAAACGAACTCGTTTCCTTCTTTATAAGATGAACGTTTTGAAGTTGCTGAAAGCGATTATAGACTACTTTACTTTCTTCTGCTGTTTTACAAATAACCGCAATTGTTCGGTGCCCTCTCTTCTTTAAATCATCTATTCCCTCTGCAATTTGCTTATCATATTTCTCCCATTCTTTCACTTCAATCATTACCGGCTTGCGCCCATCTCGTTCAAATAGTTCAATTTCTTCGCTATGCGGAATAAACTGTTTGGTAAATTCAATAATTTGTTTTGTAGATCGATAGCTGCGTTTCAACACAATTTTTTCACTGCGCTCTTCGCCATATAAATCATTTAATTGTGAAAATAAATGATTTGTCGCTTGTTCATAAATAGTTTGATTAAAATCACCAAGTATTGTCATTTTTGTATGTGGAAATATACGTTTTAAAAATGCATATTGGAATGTCGAATAATCCTGCGCTTCATCAATAAATATATGTTTTACAGCTGTATTTCTTTGCAATTCTTGTATTTGATCTTTCATGTATAAGTACGGCGTTGCATCTTCATACGGCATATAAAAATGCTTCACTTTCTCCACTGTTTGTTTGCATATTGCCCACCAGTTCTCTGGTAGTTCTTCGCGATCTAAAAATTGAGTTATATAGTTAGGGTCTTGAAATAGTTGTGTGTATAACGCTTTCGTATGAATAAATTGTAATTTCTTTACCCGTCTTCGAAGCGGTATAAAATGTTCTTTCACAACCATATCCGCTAACATACTTTGTTCTCTTTCAAATTCATTAAATGTACCGTCAGAATATGCCTTTTCCTTCTGCAGTTGTTGATGAACTTTTAAATATGTTTCTTTGTCTAATAACTGTATTTCTTCCTCTACCCACAGCTTTTTTCTTTCTACTTTTTCTTTTTTCCTTAGTTCTTTTAATAACCACTCGGAGATCAGTTTGATTCGATTCGGAATACGTATTGCCGAGTCAAATTCATAAAACTTCTCTTTTATTTGCTCTTTCGAAATAATAACTTTCCCTTTAAACTGAATATCTTTAAATTGCATGCCTTCTTGTTTTAAAAATGTGATATACCGATCCATTGCAGTAATAAATTGTAAACTAGCTTTATACTTTATCCCTTCTAACCGAACCTTGTAATTGTCATCTTCTATTTTTGTTAATACATACTCCATTTGCGTAAATGGATCTTCTACTTCAAACCCTCTTTCGATATGATCCTCTAAATACTTTTGAAACGTCGTTTGTTTCACATTCTCTTCCCCAAGCTCTGGCAAAACAGTAGAAATATAACTATTGAACATTGCATTTGGAGAAAAAAGAACAATCTGATTCGCATGTAATGTATCCCGATAACGATATAGCAAATATGCGATGCGCTGTAATGCTGCTGATGTTTTTCCACTTCCAGCTGCACCTTGCACAATAAGTAAGCGACTTGTTTCATTTCGAATGATTTGATTTTGTTCCTTTTGTATAGTCGATACAATACTTTTCATTTGTGTATTCGCATGATTCCCAAGTACTTCTTGCAGCATCGTATCCCCAATAGTAACTGCTGTATCAAACATATTCTGAATTTTACCACCACGGATAACATATTGACGTTTTAAAGTCATCTCTCCAGAAATCGTTTCATGAGGTGCGCTATACTTCGCTCTTCCTAACGAATAATCATAATACAAACTAGAAATAGGTGCCCGCCAATCATAAACAAGGAACTGTTCTGTACTTTCATCATAAAATGAGTGAATCCCTAAATATATAGACTCTTTCTTGTCTTCACCATCTTCTATAAAATCAATCCGTCCAAAATATGGCGACTGCTGTAATCGTTGTAATCCTTTTAGTTGACTCGATATATGACGATGGCTTTGCTCTCGTTCTGATAATAACTCCGCTTGTTGCTTTATACTCGCCGCTGTTTCTACAGCTTCTTCTATATTATCAACATTCACTGTTACATCATCCCAAAAATGTTTGCGTATTTGAACAACATCTTTTGTTACTGTACTTACATACTGCTCTAACGAATCTATACGCGTTCTAACTTTGCTTACTACCTCATCCACGCGCTGCTGCTCCTGCTTCCATTCTTGCTTTGTTTTCTCCATATCGCCACTCCTTATCAGCCATTCTTCTGCTCATCATCTTGTACAATATAAATTTCAACAAAAAGTTTGACAATCACTCGCCATTTTTGATATAATTATATTGGATATATATTGAGTTTTTTAAAAATAAGCAATGAGCGTTTTTCCATTGTAACACATATATACGAAAAATCAATACAAATATACTAAGATTAGTAGCACAATCATCGCTTGTGCTACTATTTTTTATAATAGACTAGGTCGGAACAGCTCTAGAACCTCGAGTTCGCACAAAAAACTTACATACTCCCCCTCCCTTATAAGAGTAGTTTCAGTATGTTGGATTCTTGAGACTGTATATAAATCACTAAAATGATGCGAAGACTTCTATCAAAAATCAAAGCTGTCTTTTAATTGATTTTTCTAGATGTTGTGAAATGTATATCTAATACAAAACAAAACGTTAATCCATTATCCAAAAATGATTAGAAGAGCATATTTCATAGGTGAATTTCACGCAGGTTGTTACACCCAGATCGCTAGTTATAAGGCACTGTAGAAGTGAAAATAACGAAAGGTTCAGTTAGACAGTATAGGCGCAAGTTGATATCTACGTTTAGCCCTAAATTATAAAGTGACTTTCCCCCCATGATAACAATAGTAAGTTTCAGCTTTAAGATTTTTAATCTTTCTCAAAGACTGTTGCGCTTTCTCAATGTTTAAACAGAATTGTGGATTGGCAATGATTAATTCATCATCCTCATTAACAGCTGCATCACCTGTAATTACACTTTTTAAACTTGGAAAATACAATGAAATATGCCCTGAAGTATGCCCCGGCGTTGCTACTATTCTACATTTGTTATCTAGAATCATATCGCCATCATGTACCTTTTCATCAATTGAAACATGCTTCAAATTCTTTAATTGTTGTACAAACCATTTACCAAATTCGATTTCTTTAATTGTCATATGTTCAAGCATTTCCTCAGCTTGAACTAATCTCTCTGACTTTATTTCACCACTAATGTATTTTGATTCCCTTTCACTAGCTATAATGTTAATCCAAGGATATTTTTCCTTGAAATCATAAAGGGAGCCTATATGATCATCATCATAGTGAGTAATGATTATATTCTTTAAATTCTTCACTTCGTATCCATTTTTTAAAATTTCGTTTTCAATTAAAGACAGGGAATTTGTATACCCTGTATCGACCAAAGTTAGTTCATTATTCAATATAATTAAGCTAGGATAAATGTAATTTTTTTGCCTATTAAATTCAATGGGTAGCTCTATTATTTTCATTTTCTCCTCCATACTGCATGTTTGTGAAACGTGCGATAATCGAATATTCTATACGCCTATTATACATAATATAGAAAAATATAACTTAAACCCTTTTATGTTCTTATTTTTAAACAATTTTATTGTTCATGAACACTTTCTACATTTGTTACTTGGTCCTAATGCAAGAAATCTTAACCGACTTGTTTCTTTCTCCCTTTTATAAAACTATTACAAGATAAGAAATCCAGATAAAAAACAGCATATATTCCATATATAGCATGTAATCCTCTCGAAATTCGCCCTTACGCGTTAGTTCTTCCATGCCTTTTCTATATAAATCGTATTCTAGAATCCCCCACCGCAAAATATATACATTTTTATCAAAATTAAAAATTTTCACTTTTTCTGTTTACTTTTATCCATTTATTGTATATACTTATTAGCGTAGGAAAAATATTCTAAAAGGAGGTCGAATGAAATGTCAAGATTACAATTACATGTTGTTGCATCTGTTTTCCAATTTCATAATTATTCGGCCAACCTAATGGAGAATTAAAAATCGCCTTTTATTTTTAACTCATACATTCGCCACAGGAGGTCGTATACTTTCCTGTGGCTTTTTCACGCTCAGCCATAGGAGTACTATATCTTCCTGTGGCTTTTTTGTGCGATTTTTTAGTCTCTTACATTATTTTTTAAAGAAAGGAGCAACATTTGATGACTTTTCGCGTATTGTTTTTAAGTATTACGATTCAAAGAACTACGACTTCTGAAGCTGATTTAGCTCATCATGAGCAGATTGAAAATGCTATGAATGAAATGAAAGAGCGTCAAACACTTTATTGTGATCATCTATAATTCCTTTTCGAAAGGAGGAATTCATTCACCTATGACCTTTCATATCTTCTTTTTTACAATTACCCTTCAGAAAAGAACATTGTCTGAAGAAGAGATTTTGCGAAAACAGCAGTTAAAACAAACGATGGAGGAAATAATCGACCGTAAAAGTTTGTACTATACTCAAATGTATTAAATTGAAAAGGAGCAATCTCTAATGAAATTTAAAATATTCTTTTTGACCATTATTATACAAAAAAATAAGCTCTCAAAATCTGAATTGTTGCATGAACAACAAATTCATAAGGCAGTCAATGACATAAAAATACGCCAAAGCCTTTACTGTAGTCGCTTATAAATTCTTTTAGGATGGAGGAATTCAAGTATGAAATTTAAAGTATTCTTTTTAACGATTTCAATTCAAAAGAGACCTTTATCTGAAGTAGAAGTGAAGCAAGAACAACAATATAAAAAAATTGTTGAGGAAATTCGTAATCGCCGAAGTACCTATTGCAGATTCTTATAAAAAATCATATAAGTTAATAAAGAAAGGAGAGAGTTAAGATGTTCATAGCACGTTGTGAAAAAATGATTTGGATTATAGAGAGGGATTCCACTTAGCCAGAAAATAAAATCCCCTTTTCACCAATGAAGGCAGTTACCAACTTATTATCCTAAAGAGTCGGGATTAAATATATAAAAATTTTATAATAAATATAGTTTTTAATCAAAAAAAAAGATACACCTCCTTATAGGTGTATCACCCTTACTTTATTCTATTTTCGGCTACTCCGTTTCGTCTTAAATAATCTTACTAAATTAGAAACAACTGTTTTTGTAACCGCATAAGCTGGCACAGCTAAAATCATTCCAATAATTCCAGCAAAGTTCCCTACTCCTAAGATTAATACGATAACTGTCAAAGGATGAATGTTCAACTTCGAACTCATAATACGCGGTGAAATAATGTTACTTTCAAATTGTTGAACAATCGTTACAACTAAGATTACCCAGACAGCTTGCATTGGCGATACAAATAATCCAACAATAACAGCGGGTGCAGCTCCAATAAATGGACCTAAGTTTGGAATAATGTTTGTGAATGCCGCTATGATTCCTAAAATGAATGCATACGGCAATCCAATAATGAAATATCCGATAAATGTAAATGCTCCTACAAATAAACAAACAAGTGCTTGTCCTTGTATATATGCAGATAAAGTTTCATTTGTTTCTTTTATAATACGCAGTCCTTCTTCACGGTACGATTCTGGCAAAAAGCTAACAGCCTTTCTAGGAAAAGCATGTCCATCTTTGAACATGTAAAACAGGATAAATGGTACAGTAAATATAACTAACGCGACATTTGTAATGATACCAAATAAAGCCGTTGCACTCGACGTAATCGTATTTGGTATATCTTTCAAATATTCCACTGCATTTTTTTCAATTGTTTCAATAGAAATGTAATCTTGTGTAGTCAGCCATTCAAATAGCCTATGATGAGATAGTTCTTGTATGTATATTTTTCCCTCCTTAATGTAATTTGGTAAGTTTTTCACTAATTCCATTAGCTGTTGTGAAACTGTCGGAACAACTACACCAATTGCCACTGCAGTTAATGTAATAATAAAAACATACAACAGTAAAACTGCTAAATTTCTAGGAACTTTTTGATTCTCTAAAAATACTAACACAGGATTGAATATAAAATATAGAAACAAAGCAATTAAGATTGGGAAAAATAAAGTTGAAATAAATATGCCAATTGGTTGAAATAAAAACGATATTTTTGTGCAAATAAATATAATTCCTACAACCATCAGCACTTCCAATGTCCAAAAGTGCACTTTCGATTTCAAAAAAATGGCCTCCTTTAAACTAGCACCTCTCCTTATTGTACCAAACTAAGTGTGAATTTCACATAATATTTTTAATTACAATATTCCAAAATACCATCAAATACACTACAATGAAATTAGATTACATACAAATTTGTAGATAAAGGTGATAAATATGGCGCAATGTATCATTTGCCGAAAAGAAACGAAAGAACTTAGTGAACAACACGTCATTCCAGAGATATTATGTGGATATTATTTCACAAATTCAGTTTGTGATTCCTGCCATGAACATCTTACAATACATGTTGATCGCCCATTAATTAGACATAAACTTAGCCAATATAAAATTGAACAAATGAAACAACAACTTGACTCTCCTCTTTACATAAAAGAATATGGACAAGAATTAGCTGCGGCGGAAACAGACGTTACCGAGACAAAAGATGAAATTCATTATTCTAACTCACTTATTATGAAACTATGTAAAAAACACGATATTTCACTACATAATGAAATTTGGAAAGAAGAACGCGTTACAAAAGTGGCCAGCTCCATTCAACGTGAATTACTTTTGGATAATCGAAAATATAAAATGAGCATTTTAAAAATGGCTTACACTTTCGCTGTTCAAACAATAGATGGCTATTTTTATGACCCGGATGCAATTGAAATTTCCGCCATTCTATCCAACGCGGACTTCTTTGAATTAAAGGAAAAAAGTATTGTTCGCGACTTAAGTAAAAGTTCGTTATGGAATACATTAAATACAAAAAGTGACAATCACTACTTTATTTTATTAAGTGATACAGACGGTTTATTCTGCTTCGTCCGTCTATTTAATATTTTTGATGTTGTTGTTCATCTTTCTCAAAAAGCGTATCATCTCCCTTCTCCAATGATTGGTGTGAATGATGTTCAAAACCAATCATTCTACATAGAAAGTTTAAAAGAATACATGAATCATTTATTTATGGAAAAAAGACCATCTACACATATTTCATCATAAGTATTCAAAA
The DNA here is from genome assembly GCF_022663595.1 of Bacillus cereus group sp. BfR-BA-01360. Classification (NCBI taxonomy): domain Bacteria; kingdom Bacillati; phylum Bacillota; class Bacilli; order Caryophanales; family Bacillaceae; genus Bacillus; species Bacillus cereus group sp. BfR-BA-01360. The sequence goes on along the minus strand of NZ_JAKUFV010000036.1, from coordinate 6,508 downwards.
CTAGAACATACGCTCTCCTTTCTTGATAAAAAGGCACTATGGTATAATGAGTATGAAAAGAACAATACAATCACATAAAACAATAAAAATTGTATATAAATAAAAAAGACTAGTGTGCGGCTACACACTAGTCAACGTAACTTGACAGATTGGATTGTTCATTTATCCTATTTGTTTCTTATGAATATAACAACCCATATTCTATTGGCATAGATGGGTTGTTATTTTTTGAGCTTGTCAATTAAAACGACAACGAACGTCAGCAATGCAACGAGAAATAATCCACCTTGCAGTAGTAACGTAATCTCGCTCACAAATTATCACCCCCCTTCTATGTGGAGAAGTGATAATTGAACACCCAACCATACCATAAGTTACCTTTTTATTTTATCATATTTTTTCGTCTTTTACGATGAAAACCGGCAAGATAGCAGCTTGCCGGTTTGTTTTTATTACTCAATTATTTCTTTTCTAATGCATAGGCATCCGCAATCATTTCTCCAACAATTTTATCTTTCTCATTTTGGGATACCGGTAAAAGCGGAAATAGCAGTTCAGCTACTTGATAGGCTTCTTCTAAATGTGGGTAACCAGATAAAATAAATGTATCTATACCTAGTTCTTCATATTCTTTTATTCTCTTCGCCACTGTATGTGGATCCCCAACAAGAGCTGTTCCAGCGCCTCCCCGTATTAATCCAATACCAGCCCATAAATTCGGGCTAATCTCCAAGGCCTCTCTCGTTCCTTTATTTAAACGTGTCATACGCTTTTGTCCAACTGATTCATAACGTGCAAATGTTTTTTGAGCGAGTTCAATTGTGGCATCGTCTACATATTGAATACATCGTTCCGCATCTTTCCAAGCTTCTTCTTCTGTCTCTCTTACGATGACATGTAACCGGATACCGAAGCGAACTGTACGCCCTTTTGCTTCCGCCAATTTTTTTACTTCTTTTATTTTTTGTTCTACCTGCGCTGGCTGTTCTCCCCATGTTAAATATACATCACAATGTTCTGCTGCTACAGCTTTTCCAGCATCTGATGATCCACCAAAGTAAATCGGCGGATGCGGAGATTGAACAGGTGGAAACACAACTTTACTATCTTTTACTTGAATATATTCTCCTTCTAAAGAGACTTGTTCCCCTTGCAAAACTGATTTCCAAACCTTTAAAAACTCATCTGTAGCATCATACCTTGCATCATGATCTAAAAATAGGCCATCTCCCTGTAGTTCAACTGGATCTCCTCCCGCTACAACATTAATAAGAAGACGTCCATCTGAAATCCGATCAAATGTTGACGCCATTCTCGCTGCAACTGTTGGTGACATAATCCCTGGCCTTACCGCAACTAAAAAACGTAATTTTTCCGTTTCAGCAGCAAGTGCTGAAGCTAACACCCAAGGGTCTTCACATCCTTGTCCCGTAGGAAGTAATACACCGCTATATCCTAAATAATCAGCTGCTTGTGCAACTTGCTTATAATATCCGTATTCAGCAGCTCTCCCTCTTTTTGTCGTACCTAAATACCTGCCATCACCATAAGCTGGAATAAACCATAATATTTCCATTTCTTCATACACCCCTTTTTCGTTTTACGTTCTCCTTTAACTTGCGACTTATAAAAATCTCACTATATATACTCTAATTCATTTCCGATTCGACTCTTTAAACTCCAGACTCTCCTTTATAATTATCCCTCCATTTCAAACATCTCACTTCCAATAAACGAACGAGTGAATCTGAAAATTTCCCTACAAATGCAAAAATAATAATTCCTACAAAAACAATATCTGTATTAGAAAATTGTCTCGCATCCATAATCATATAGCCAATTCCTTCCGTTGAGCCCATAAGTTCCGCTACCACTAAGCTCACCCATGCAACACCTAGAGATAATCTGGCACCTAATAATAAATTTGGTAAGGCAGCCGGTATAATGAGCTTTGTAATTAACTTCCTTTTACTAAATTCTAATACTCTAGCAACATCAAATAACTTGGAGTCTACACCACGAATTCCTAAAAACGTATTCACATATAAAGGAAAAAAAGCCCCATCGGCAATCAGTAATACTTTTGATGTTTCGCCAAACCCAAACCATAAAACAAATAATGGTGCCACAGCTAAATGTGGTACAGTTCTGAGCATTTGTATCGAAGGATCTAAATATTGCTCGCTTCTTGTTGAAAAACCAACAATTGTTCCTAAAACAACCCCTAGACTACCGCCAACGAAAAAGCCAACAGCTGCTCGAAACACACTAATACTTAAATGATTAAACAATTCCCCCGTCTGAACAAGGCTCTGAAAAGCTAGAAAAATATCCCACGGTGTCGGTAAAACTGTTTTAGAAACAAGCTCCAAAAATCCTGCGAATTGCCAAATCAGCAATACGATAGTCGGTATAATAATTGCTCGTATCAAGAGAGAAACATTCTTTTTACGAGAATGAGCCATTTCTTGCTTTTGAGCTAGTTTTACTTCTGCTGTCTCAACTATCGTTTTCGCGCCTTCCATTTTCTAACACCCCTTTACTCCGATTTCAATGCTTTTTCAATATACGTATTATCTACAACTTCGGCAGGCTTAATTTTCTTTTTAATAGAATGCAGTTTATATTGAAAATCAGCCGTCTTTTGCTGTTCTTTTATAATGTCTTTCGTAATTGGTACTAAAATAGGTTTGTCGTGATGAAATACTTCTTTTACAATTTCAGGATCAATTTTCTTTGCGGAAGCATAAATATTGACTGCCTCTTCAAAATGAGACTCCTGCCACACTCGCGCTTTTTCATATACTTTCAGAAACGTCACAACGAGTTCTGGGTGTTCTTTCGCAAACTTTGTTCTTGCAACAATAAATTCTGGTGATGGGATGTTTAATGTATCACCATCTACAATCACCTTTGCCCCTTTTTTTAATGTATGTAATGATATAAATGGATCCCAGATTGCCCATGCATCTACCGATCCTGATTCAAAAGCTGGCTGTGCTTCATCAGGTTGTAGCTGAATAACACCGACATCTTTTGCATCTAATCCTTCTTTCTCTAACGCACGGTATAATAAATTAAATGCGCTACTTCCTTTTGCGACGGCAACTTTTTTCCCTTTTAAATCTTTTATACTTGTAATTTTGCTATCTTTTTTCACAAGAATCCCTGTACCTTTTCTTGCATAGCTCGTATTTGCAATTTCTGTGAATTCAATATTCGCAGCTTGTGCGGAGATAACCGGTGAGTTTCCAACTTCCCCAAAGTCTAAACGATTTGAAGCAATCGCTTCAAAATAAGGAGGACCACTTTGAAATTCCGTCCACTTTACTTTTACACCAACTTTTTCAAACTCTTCTTCAAACCATCCCTTTTTCTGTGCGAGTAATAGTGGACTTAACCCTTGCTGTATACCAATTTGAATTGTTAGATCTCCCTTCTCATTTTTTTCACTTACTGCCTTGCTTTGACACCCCGTCAATAAAAGGAGTATTCCTAAAGTGAAATAAATCAATATATTCTTTTTATTCTGCACCAGCCTTCCCTCCTTACACACTTTTAGTCGTAAGTTCTCCATACTCAAACTCTTTTAAAACTTTCGTTCGAAATTGTTGGAATAATGAAGAAGTCTTACTCCGTGGATATGGTAATGGATTAGAGATCACTTTCTTTATTGTTCCAGGTCTATGACTCATAATGACAACCCGATTGGAAAGATAAATTGCTTCATCTATGTCATGCGTAACTAAAATCATTGTTGTCTTCTTTTGCTTCCAAATATTTAGTAACACATCTTGTAGATGCGTTCTCGTGAATGCATCTAGCGCACCAAATGGTTCATCTAGTAGTAATACATTGGGATTTCGTAATAGTGCTCTTGCAATGGCAACTCGTTGTGACATACCACCGGATATCTCTTTTGGATAAGACTTTTCAAATCCTTTGAGTCGAACGACTTCAATCCATTCCTTCACTTGTCTTTGTACCTCTAATTGTCTAAGTGATAAATCAGCTGCAATATTTTCTTCAACTGTAAGCCATGGAAACAAACGATGCTCTTGAAAAATAAATCCTTGTTTCATACTTGGTGCTGTCACTTGTTCTCCATCAATAAAGACTTCACCAATAAAATCATTATCTAACCCTGCTACAATCTTTAATAAAGTACTTTTTCCACACCCGCTTGGGCCAATTATAGTTACAAAATCTCCTTTATTTATTTGTAACTGAATATCCTCTAACACTCGAACACTTCCAGAGGATTTCACAAAAGATTTCGTAACGCCTTGAATGGAAACTGTCACACATTCGCCCTCCTTAAAATGAATGAATTAAGAAATGATATAACAAAAAAACCAAAGGCATTTCATAAATGAATGAAATGCCTTTGGTTTTTCCAATCAGCAATATATTATTGAATTAACTATATATTATACAAATCTTTCCGATAAGTCAACTTTGTTTTGAGAGGATTATATCCAATTATTCACAGGAGTAAAATAGAAAATCAACAAAACTTCTCTTATGTGCAATAGCTTGATTCATATCATCCCACCTTTTATTCCCTTTCCTTTCGCAAGCGAATCGCTTCTTTTAATAATGGCTCCATATACGTACCCCCATTTATATTATTTACTAAAGCTTCTTTCTCTAGAGGAACATAAGTAGGCTAGACGTTTTATAATCTCTTTGGCAGTCTCATCTTTTCCCTCACATAGCTGGACATAGCCATCTTCTCCAATTACATAATGATAAGCTCCGCGTGAATGTAACGAATGCGATGAGTTGGCAATCATTATATTGGCCTTTGCGTCTTTCATTCTCATGCTGGCACGCTGAATTAATTCCTCTTCACTGATATCGCTTTCAAGTTTAAATCCAACTAAAAGCGTTTCTGGATCCCATTGTTTAATTTGTTTTAATATTTTAGGTGCTTTTTGAAAATGAATGACTGGCGCTATATCACTAGAAATCTTTCCGTTCATGCTAAGTACATTTCCTTCTTGATCACAAATTTTTTCAACAATCCAATCCGATCCAGCCGCAGCCATAATAACAGCGTCAATTTTGTCATGGGTCATAATGCTTTTCATTTTATTCTGTAAATCGATAATTCCTTCAAAAGGATGTAATTCTAATTGTACATTTGTTGCGACCGGTTTTTCAGCAAAATAGCCATGTAAATATATAACATGTGCTCCTTTTTCCATCGCTTCTTCTGCAAGTAGCCTTCCGATTGTTCCTTTTGCTAAATTTGTATGTCCGCGCACTTGATCCCATTTTTCCAGACAACCACCGCTTGTAATTATTATCTTTTTCCCCTTCATTTGAATCATCCCTTACTTATTTTTCGAGCGAAGCCACGCTGTACTATAATCGATAATCTCTCTCTGCTTCATGACTCTGCACGTTGCATTTCCAATCTTTCCAATTTGAACAGCATTTGTTTGTTCAAATTCTGTCCCAATCTTAACAAATGGTTCAGGGTCATAGTCTATTTCATCAAACTCTTTCCAGACGCTAACCCCATTTTCAATAATAGGCGCTCCTTCTTTTATAAATTCACACGCCCCAGCACGTATTTCTGATAAATGAATAGATGTATTCGAATCATAGCCAACTCCTATTAATAATACATATCCATCTAAATCATATATTTTCTTTAATGGAGATGCTTCACCGAAACTAAATGACAGTGAATGGTCCGCTGTAATCCATTCTGCATGTTTCCCCCAAGCAGCGAAACTATTTAACGGATGACTACTTCGCTTTACATTTGGGTATGTACGAAAACACTCTACAATTTTCCCCATCGCTCTTGTTGGAGTAATATCCGGATGAAAGGCAGGCACATTCTCACGAATTATGGACCACCAGTTTTTTGGAACTGGTGGTCGAGCCCAATTTTTTGGATCCGACAAATCAGATGTTTGCGTTGGCATTACAATCGTTCCCTCTTCCGTAATTACGTTCATTAATGCTTCCACCACCGCAACTGCTCCACCGCACACCCATCCTATTGAACTAAGCGAAGAATGTACAATCACTGTCATTCCTTTCTGTATCCCTAATTTCCTTAAATCATTTGTGATCGTTTCAATGGTATTTGGGAAATCTGTTTCCGCTACTATATCATTTATTTTCATCATGATTCCTCCGGTCATTTTATCGTAAATCTTACATAAACTCATATTTTACATTTCATCATATTTTTCTTAATTTTTTATCTGTTAGAAGATAAAATTCTTATCATGTATATTGTAAAAAGTAAATTTAGAGACGCTGAAAAAAATACTCTCCTAAAGTGTATGTAAAGTACTTTAGGAACGTACTGTTATGACTTAATATTGAACTACTCACCACTTAACGACCTTACGGTCTGTTTGAAGTGGGAGATTCCTAAGAACACCAACCTAACGGTTAGTTATTGATTAGGATATCCCCGTAGTCCCTACGGTTAGAAGTCTTATTGCTTCATTTTTAAGATTTTGTCCTGCGTTAATATCTC
>NZ_JAKUFV010000035.1:0-19676 GCF_022663595.1 Bacillus cereus group sp. BfR-BA-01360 | reverse complement strand
ACGTTTGAGAAAGGCTTCTCTCCGATTGAGTTTCTAAAGCCAGATGAATTGCAAGATGTGATTGAGCGGATTGAGAATAAGCAGCAATATTCTTACGATCCGAGCGGGGTTGAATAAAACTCTTGTATAAAAAATGACTTCTAAAGTGTTTAAAATAGCAATTATGTTTCCATATCAAGATGCAGAGAGAAGCAAGGAAGATAGGTCGGAGATTAACTGCCCGTAACAGCCCGATTGGTGAGGGCTCATAATCAGTGGAGGATGAAGAACTCCCCACTGATTAAAGTGTCACTTTATCAGAAATGGTCCTTATTTTTATGAAAAAAATTTAAAGCCGGTGAAATTTTACTGATTGTAAAATTTCACCGGCTTTTTAGTTTAGAGATGGGTTTTGTCCCAGCCTCTATTTTATGCAGATACCGAAGCCTTATCCTTACGGAAAATCCCCATTAACCCGCCGATTAATAATAATATACCTGGTAAGATATAAAATACAAAAATGCAAATAAATCCACCTATTGCAGCAATTGTCATCATGATGCCGCCAGCTTTAGCTTTATTTTTAACCACTACAGCTCCAACAATTCCTAGGATAGATAAGCCTACTGCAGCCCAACCTGAACCAATAATAGAATTAGCCCCATCAGCTTCAAATGCAGCTCCTAATCCGCCTATCATCAAAGCTAGGACAGCCCCTAATACGCCAAAAATACCACCAATCAGTCCTAATACAAATTCAGTTGTTCGTTTCATAGTTAACTCCTTATATAATTATTTAGATTTAAAGAATACTTTTTTTCCTTCATTTGTTTCAAATTGAATCATGAAATCATCACCGACATTTACAACTTGCGAAATATAACCTTCTCCTTCAGCACCTTTGTATAACTTTTGGTGCAATTCATTAGGAGTTACAGCAGATAGTTCGTGATTATATACTTGTCCTTCTTTTGATACTAATTTAAAGTTCATATCAGATAGTAAATAGTCAAAGTCTTGTGTTTCAGCATCTGCTACCTTTCCTTTTACTTTAACTAATACCCATTCTTTTCCCTCAGGAGCAGGTTCGTTGAATTCATTTTCTTTTTTTAGAATTTCAAAAGCTTGTTCCCCACGTACAACCTCTAAAATAGAAACTTCAACTTTCGCTTTGAACTTCTTAAATTCTCCGCCGTCAGTATTTAAAATAATATCGTCTATTGTTGCAGTTTCATTAAATGCTATAGGATTAGAACGATTCCCTTTAGCTGATTCAGTTTTCCCTTCTTTTAAATTATCTTTTTTTGCTTCTTGTTTTGGTTGCTCTTTTTCTTTTGTTTCTACTCCATTGCTAGTCTGTTCATTAGATCCACATGCAGCTAGACCAAAAGCAAGTGCTCCAGTTAGAATAATCGTACCTAATTTCTTGTACATTTCAGTTCCTCCAATTATGTAAAATGTAAGATTTCCAAGCCCATCATAGCAAACAATCAATTTAAATTTTGTCATATTTTGTCGAATTAAATAAAAAAAGAGAGAAACTAAGCTCTCTTTTAACTAATTGGAGTCCTAACGCATGCCCATCAACTTAAAATTTCATACAGCTCCAATAAGGAATATTTTGTATAAATTACTTAGTTTTATCGTTTTAGCATATTCACTCTATAGCGATAGCTAGAACCGTTAGAAAGAACTTTCAAAAAAAATAAATAATTAATCATAAATCGCAGGACCGGACTATATAGTTGAAAAGAGAAATCAACAAGGAGGAAACAGCTATTGAAAAGGAAAATTAAATTTTTACTGCTTACTGTATCTCTAGTCTTTGGTTGCTTCTTTTTTCATCCTTCTTCATCCAATGCAGCACCTTCATCTAACGAATACGTCCCAAACCAGATTATTGTAAAATTTAAAGATAATACTTCCCTTTCTAAATCCCAAGAATTCCATAAGTCAGTCGGAGCGGAAGTGGTGTCAAAAGATGATGTATTGGGCTTTGAAGTTGTCAAATTCACTAAAGGCACTGTCAAAGATAAAATAAAAATGTACCAAAATAACCCTAATGTGGAATATGCTGAACCAAATTATTATTTCTATGCGTTTTGGACTCCTAATGATCCCTACTTTAATAATCAATATGGATTATTAAAAATTCAAGCACCTCAAGCATGGGATGCACAAAGAAGTGACCCTGGTGTAAAAATAGCAATTATTGATACTGGTGTACAAGGGAACCATCCTGATTTATCATCCAAAGTTATATACGGTTACGATTACGTTGATAATGATAGTCAGTCGGATGATGGAAATGGGCATGGTACACATTGCGCCGGTATTGCAGGTGCGATTACAAATAATAATATTGGCATTGCAGGTGTTGCTCCTCAGTCCTCCCTATATGCGGTACGCGTACTAGATAATCAAGGAAGTGGTACTCTTGATGCTGTGGCAAAAGGCATTAGAGAATCTGCTGATGCTGGTGCAAAAGTGATTAGCTTAAGTCTAGGGGCTACTAATGGAGGAACTGCCTTACAACAAGCTGTACAATATGCTTGGAACAAAGGTGCTGTCATTGTTGCTGCAGCAGGAAATGATGGAAACACAAGACCAAATTATCCCGCTTATTACTCTGAAGTAATTGCAGTAGCATCTACGGATCAAAATGATCAAAAATCTTATTTCTCCAATTATGGAAGTTGGGTAGATGTAGCGGCACCTGGGTCAAGTATTTATTCTACCTATAAAGGCAGTACTTATCGCTCATTAAGCGGTACATCTATGGCAACACCTCATGTAGCAGGTGTTGCAGGATTACTAGCAAATCAAGGATATACGAATGTACAAATTCGCCAAATCATGGAAACTACAGCTGATAAAGTACCAGGAACAGGAACCTATTGGAAAAACGGAAGAGTGAACGCAAATAAAGCTGTACAATATGGAAATACATTAAATGAAAACAAAGCTTCCTAAAAAATTTTCTCAATATGCAAGCCTAGAGTTTCTTCCTAATAATTGTTAAAATATAGATAATGAGATAGACATATTTTTCGATAGACCTGTTTCCGTATACAGGTTCTTTTTTATGTTGTACATATTGTTACAACTAAGAGATATTACATACATTTTGCATATTCTAAAAAAACAGATTTCTCAACTTGTAGCTCGCAATTAAAGTATCGTACTTTTCTCTGTTATAAATGAGAAAATAAGCTAACAAATGCAAAAAAAGAGAAGGGGAATCCCTTCTCTTTTTAGTTCAATTACTTCTTAACTACGTTAGTAGCTTGTGGTCCGCGGTTACCTTGTTCAACTTCGAAAGTAACTTCTTGACCTTCTTCTAATGTTTTGAATCCTTCGCCTTGGATTGCTGAGAAATGAACGAATACGTCTTCTCCGCCTTCAACTTCGATGAATCCGAAACCTTTTTCTGCGTTAAACCATTTTACTTTACCGTTTTGCATGAAAAAATCCTCCTACAATGTACCTATATGTACATATTGATTTTCAACCACTTTACAAAAATAACGAAGACAGTAAAAAACTGTAACCACAAAGGAGATTTAACATTGCTTTCCTCCTTTGAAGTTACAGCTCATTTAAATCCCTATATTATTAAAAGTAAAATGGTTTAAACTTATACTATCATACCGATCGTATAAAAGTAAAGATTTTTTTATTTTATATTGTCAAACTTCACGTTGAACAACGTATTGAGCGATTTTATAAGATTTCATGTTCATATGTAATAATTCTTTTAAAGGAAAATGATTATAATTTATATAAAATAAGGTCTCCTCGCTTTAGGAGACCGCACTTCTTATTTATCCATATATTTCTTATTACACGGAAAACAACTAAATGAAATGTTCTTAAAACAATGTCTGTTTGTTTCACAAATTTGTGCTATTGTAGGTTCAAATAAAATATCTACCACATTACTTTCTATTATTTCTGTTACTGGTGGAAGAATGTCACCAACTTGATATTCATAACGAATGTTCGCTTGGTTAATATAATGATTAGAACCTTGTGGCGGCCCTTCTATTGCAACTTGGAATGCAATGATTCTCTGTTCACCAGGATTCAAGCTCCCAACACTAAATCCTGATACTGGAGTTACATTAGGCAAGACTTCCCTATCTACTGTTACACTTCCTGGAATAAATCGAACACGATTACTAACGAGATCTTGAAAATGAATATTTTGTATCGCTATATCTCCAGTATTCGTAATGACTGTCGTATATGTGACGACATCTCCTATTGTTGCTGTTTGCAAATCCGCCATTTTTACAACATTTGTAGAAACATTTGGCGTAATAAAAGGAATAACTACTGTATTGCTATCTTCTTCAACGGCTACGGGCGGTTGACCTGGACTTATAGTTGCAAGTCCATTTACAGTAGCAGCATTTGTAATGATTGGATTTGTTTGTCCTCCTATGACAACGACTTGAAAATTAATAATTGCTGCATCATTTGGCTGTAAATTCCCTAACGGAATACCGATATTTGGATTTGCAAATAGTAACGGCTCATCATTTACTGTTACAGTTCCATTTATAAATAACGTATTTGAATCAATACGATCTATTAAAATTACATTTTCGATCGGTACTGTTCCATCGTTTATAACGGCAATTGCATACGTAATTACATCGCCTATCGTCGCCACTTCAAAGTTTGCCCCTTTTACAATAAACAATATTGCTGTATTTACTGTGATGACTACTGTATTACTTGTATCTTCTACTATAATAGGTGACTCTCCTGGAACTAAAACATACTCTGCCGATACATTAGCAACATTTTCAATTGTTCCCCCATCAGGAAAACTAGTAATTTCAGCCTGATATGTTACAAGGGCCGTTTCACCTACTGGGATATTCGGTATGACAAACCCTGTTATCGGGTTCAGATCTGATTGTAATACACCATTTATCGTGACACTATTTGGAACAAAAGTTGCACCTTGAGATAGTCGATCTATAAATTGAACATTCGTTGCATCTACCGTTCCTGTGTTCAATACTCGAACACGATATGTGACAACATCTCCTATCCCAACGTTTACATAATTTACTTCCTTAAATAAATCTAAACTGCCACGATTTACTGGTGTTATTGTTGTATTACTTGTATTTGTTATCTCTATTGGAAGTTCTTCTGGGACAAGTTCAAAATTACCTGTTATATGCGCAATATTCGTTATACTATTAGACGATGGTATTGTATTTATAGTAACATCAAATGTTATGAAAACACTTTCTCCTACATCGAGATTCGGTACTAAAAAACCTTCAAATGGATTCAATCCTGGTGCCAAATTACCATTGATCTGTACGCTATTTGGAATAAATACCAATCCAGCTGATGGTACATCAATAAACTGGACGTCGGTAGCAGGAACTGTCCCTATATTTATTACTTGCACTGTATATGTTAACGTATCTCCTAATCGCGTTGCTTCTTTATTTACTGTTTTTATTACATTAAATTGACCAATATTTATTTCTGTAATTGTCATATTACTTGGTTGTTCGACCACTACTGGTGGCTCTCCTGGAACTAAAGTAAAGCTTCCCGTTACGTTCGCTTCATTTGTAATGCTCTCTGTTTCTGGAGCAGCTGCAACGACTACTTGAAACGTAATTTCCACTGTTTCTCCATCAGGAATATCTCCAACAGAAAATCCACTAATAGGATTTAGATCTACCTGCTGCACTCCATTAATTGTTACACTACCCGGAATGAATGGGGCCTCAGCAGAAATGGTATCAATAAACTGAACATCGGTAGCAAGAACTGTCCCCGTATTTATAATTTGCACTGTATACGTTAATACATCACCTACAAGAGCTACTGCTTCATTCACTTGTTTTGCAACTTGGAAACTTCCTCTATTCCCCATTATAAGAACCGTATTACTGGGCTGATTCACTGTGATTGGTGGTTCCCCTGGCACTAAAACAAACTCTCCTGTTACATTTGCAGTATTTGCAATCGTTCCACTTTCTGGAACCTCTACAACCATTACTTGAAATGTAACTTCTATTCCTTCGCCTGAGTCTATATTCGGAAGCGAAAATCCATTATTTGGGTCTAACCCTAGTTGCCCTACCCCATTTATCTGTACACTATTTGGAATAAAACGTAAAGAAGAAGGTAATATATCACGATATTGAATATTCATAGCTGGAACTGTACCGATATTTTGCACGACCGTTGTATATGTGATGGTGTTCCCTTCAGCAATGATTGATTGACCCACATCTTTTATAACATTTAAACCGGCTTCATTTATTTCTGTTACGGTTGCATTACTAGAGACGGTTTCTGTAATAGGTGGATTCGTTGCACTTACGTCAAATGAAGCAGTAATATCTACAACGTTAACAATTGTACTTCCTTCCGGTATACTTGTAACTCTCTCTTGATATGTGACGAGCATCACATCAGCTACTGGGATGTCTGGAAGTGGAAATCCTGTAAATGGATTTAACCCAGGTTCTGGGGTATCATTTATAACTACACTTCCCGTAACAAATTCTACCCCACTCGAACTAGAGTCCAGAAATTGCACATTCGTTGCCGGTACTGTTCCAATATTAAAAATGAGCACATTATACGTTAATATATCCCCAACAGTTGCAGCCTCTTTATCTACTACCTTTAATACAAAAATATCAGCTATATTCATAAATGTTGCAACTAAATTCGTTGATATCGTTTGCGTAATTGGCGGTTCCATCGGATTTGGTTGCGAAGTAAATGTTACATCAGCTTCATTTAATACAACCTCCTCGCTTGGGACTGATGTAATCGTAACTTGGAATGTAACAGAAATACTTTCACTAGATTCTAACGCTGAAATAACTAGAAATCCTTGTTCTGGATTTAGATTCGGTTGTGCGCTTTCACCGATTGTCACACTACCTGGAACAAATGTTGTTCCCTCTGGAATGGTATCTTGAAATAACACATCGGTAACAGGCGTAATTCCTACATTTGTAATGAGTATTGTATACGTTAATACATCACCAACTGTCCTAGCATCCATATTCACTGTTTTAGTAGCTATTACTTCCCCGGGAGAAGGTAAAGGTATATCCACTACTGTTGTATTACTAGAACTTGTTGTGGAAACCGGTAGCTGTGAAGGGTTTAATACGAACGTTGCTGTAGCAGTCGCTGTATTTAAAACGCCCCCACGTGTAGACGGTGCGGCAACTGTAACTTGGAACGTTATCGTTAATGATGTTTCTGCTGCAATATCAGGAAGTGGAAAACCAATACTCGGATCGAATCCAGGTTGCAAATCTCCATTGATCGTGATACTATTTGCAACAAATGTCGTCTCTGGAGCAATTGTATCGACGAAAGAAATATTTGTCGCTGGAACTGTACCATTATTTCGTATAACAACGGTATAAGTGTACGTTTCTCCAAGTGCTGCTTGTTGGACTGATGCAGATTTTTGTATATCTAGCTGAGCTAAATTGATTTGCGTCACAACAAAGTTACTATCCGTAGTCGTCGTAATAGGAGGTTGATCTGGATTGATAAGAAAGCTCGCCGTAACATTTGATTGATTCGTTATATTTCTACCACTTGGAATACTCATTACAGTCACTTGAAACGTAACAGTTGCTGTTTCTCTTACTGGAATATCGGGCAATGCAAAACCTACAGCTGGATCTAGTCCCGGCTGCAACACTCCATTGATTGTAACGCTATTTGCAACAAACAGCGCTCCATCTGGAATCAAATCTTGAAACATAATGTTTGTTGCTGGAACATTTCCTGTATTTTGGATAAGAACTGTATATGTTAACGTATCTCCTATCCCAGCTTCACTTGTATTTACACTCTTTATCACGTGAATTGCACCAATATTTACCCGCGTCACAACGATATTACTAATCGTCACGATTGTAATGGGCGGTTGCAAAGGACTGACTTGAAAGTCCGCTGTAACATTTGCGTTATTTGGTATAACTTTACTAACAGGTACACTTGTAACAGTCACTTGGAATGTTACCGTTACCATCGATCCCGGAGAAATACTTTCAAGTGAAAAACCAATGGTTGGATCTAGCCCTGGCTGCGGCACCTCATTGATTACGACACTATTTGGTATAAATGTTGTTTCAGCTGGAATCGGATCAAGAAAAGAAACATTCGTCGCTAATACGGTACCATTATTTTGGATACGAACCGTATATGTTAATATATCCCCTACCCCGGACTCATTTGTATTGACGCTTTTTCTAACACTCAATTCCGCTGAATTTATAGCTGTCACAACTGTATTACTCGGTGTAGTTACTGTAATAGGTGGCTCTGTTGGATTTACAAGAAAGTCTCCTGTAACATTTGCCTCATTTATAACATTATTTCCTAATGGTGATTCGACAATTAACACTTCAAATGTAATGACCACACTCTCCCCAGCTAGGAAATCACTTAATGAAATTCCTGTTTCTGGATCGGCACCTTCTTGTAATACATCATCAACAAATACACTATTTTCAATAAATAGCGTCCCTTGCGGGATCGAATCTTGAAAGAATACATTCATCGCCGGCACACTGCCAGCATTTATCACTTCAATCGTATACGTTAAAATATCTCCTACTGTTGCTACATCTGTATTCACAGACTTTATCACTTCAAAGTTTCCTGTCTGCACTGTCGTATTCACAATATTACTCACACCTGAAATTGTAACAGGTGGTTCATTGGGAATAACTTGAAAACGAGCCGTTACATTTGCTTGATTTAAAACCTCTTCATTTTCGGGATTTTGTTCAATGAATACTTGAAATGTAATCACAACTGATTGACCTGCTGGAATGTCGGGAAGAGGAAATCCACCAGTTGGATTAAGTCCACTTTGTGCGACTCCATTTATCGTGACAGAGTTTTCAATAAACGAAACCGCTGTAGACACCGTATCTTGAAAGAACACATTTGTTAATGGAATATTACCTGTATTTTGAACCGTAATCGTGTATGTTAATGTATTTCCTACTCCCGCTTGCTGTGTGTTTACTTCTTTCACTACATTTAATTCTCCAACATTAATTTGTGTTATTACTGTATTCGTTTGTCTATTAATTGTAATTGGCGGTCGATTCGGGTCAATGATAAAACGAGCCGTTACATTCCCTGTATTTACGACCGTATCACCGGATGGAGATGATGCAATTTGGACTTGAAAAGTAATTCTCCTACTCCCTCCAGCAGAAATATTAGCAATCGTAAAACCGATCTCTGGATGTACTCCTGGCTGTGAAATTCCATCGATCGTTACACTATTTTGGATAAAAATTGTTCCAGATGGGATTGAGTCTTGAAACATTATATTGGTTGCTGTCGTATTTCCTATATTTTCAATTGTAACTGTATACGTAAGAATATCGTTAATTGTTGCAAAACTTTTATCTACCGTTTTTCTCGCTCTTATATCACCTATCATAATTGTCGTGAACACTGTGTTACTTGTGGCCTGCTCTGAAATAGGTTCCTGACCAGGTGTTTCGATAAAATTAAAAATTACACTCGCTCGATTGGGAATTGGATTTGTAAAAGGTGTGGATGTTACTCTCACTTGAAAGCCAACAACAATCGTTTGTAAGGGATTGATACTTCCAAGATTAACACTATTAGCAGGACTAGCTCCTGGCTGTGCTACCCCATTTATCGTTACACTATTTTCAACAAATGTCGTTCCGCTCGGTATACTATCAACAAAGATTACATTGTTTGCAACTACATTTCCGTTATTCGTAATATTTACTGTATATGTTAATACGTCATTGATTGTTGCTATTGGTATATCGACAAACTTTTGTAACTGTAAATCAACAAAATTCCCTTGCGTGGTCTCTACTATATTGGAAGAAGCTGTACTTGTAATAAACGGACTTCCTACAAAAGGTTGAAATTGATAAGATACCATCGCATGATTCAAAATCGTATTCGAATCTGGAAAATTAGTAATTCTTACTTGAAATGTCACAATTCGCGACGTACCATCAACTGGTATTTCTCCTAGCTGAATACCAGTCGATGGATTAGCATTTGGTTGTGTTATACCTCCGACCGTTACACTACCAGGAACAAATGTTGTTCCACTCGGTATATCATCTTGCAATATAACATTTTCTGCATCTCCCGTACCGGTATTTAAAACTGTAATCGTATATGTGAGAAGATCTCCTACTCTAGCACTTGTTTTATCAACAGATTTAATTGGATTAATAATAGGACCTGTTGCATCTATTTGAACACCAAAACCAGCAGTAGCATATCCATCTCCATTCGTAACAAAACGAACCACTGCCGATGTTTGATTATTCACTAAAGATGCGGATGCATCTACATTTGTAATGTCCCATCCTTGTCTTCTCATTTCTACCGCTCTTCCTAACGGCTGATTTAAATCACCAAAAGTACCGGTTCTATCCAACTCTCCTCTATCATTACAAATTTGGGATTGAAAAAAATTATTAGCTGGATTTCTTCGCCCCGACAATGTAACTGTACTATTAACATCTGGCCCAAAGCGTAGCTGGTCTCCAATAATATTAGGATCCCCTTCTTGCGCAGTAACAAGCACCCTTCCTGTAACAGTTCCTGTTGCAGGCGTTGCAAACCCTGAAATAGTAGCATCGACTGGTGGAGATACAGCTTCAATAATTTCTTGCCCGGTATAAACAGAGAGATTACGAAGTGGTAAAGTACTATTTTGATAGACGACTTGAAGTGTCCATCCCACTGAACGGCTAACCGTCGCATCAACGGATACCCTTGCTGCCGGAACACTTCCCGCAGTATATGTTCCTCCCTCGGTAACAAATTCGGTTACATCTGCTGAGCGAACATAATAAAATTGCTTTCCTACTGAACCTTGCTGAGCCGTTACTGGATCAGGAGTAATCAACACTTCCTCAAAAGGTGTCACAAAGATAATGTCATCATCTAAAAATGCGGAAACATCTTCAGTATCGGTTCTATATGTCCCTGCCCAAATAAGTTCTGCATATAAAATATTACTACCAATTGGAATGTTTAAAATTGCACTCGAAGAATTTTCTCTCCAATCATCTGTTGTTCCTGCCGGAAAACCAGGAACCTGTAAAGTTGTATCGACTGTTGTAAATACATCTATCGTACCAAAATTATTGTTAGGCGCTGGCGAGAGTGGACTTAAACCAAGTGTATTCCCTGTAAATGTAACTGCACCAGAAACTGTTGTTGTAAAACGATTGATAAAAGGCACTGTATCCTCTCCTTTCCTCGATGATAAAAAATGCTCTATACTATAAAATGAAGACAAACTATAGAATGTACATTGTCCCTAAAATTCTATACATAAGAGAGGAGTTCCATACAAAATGCGCTACGTAATCATAACAGGTACTTCACAAGGTTTAGGTGAAGCCATTGCTACACAATTATTAAAGGAACATACAAATCTCATTTGTATTTCAAGAAGACCAAATGAACAACTTGTTGAAATAGCAAATCAAACAAGAAGTTCTTTATCATTTCATCCGATGGATCTTCAAAATGTCCACCAATTAGAAGCAGATTTTGCAGCAATCTTGTCCTCTATTGAATTGGAAGACGTTTCATCCATTCATTTGATTAATAACGCCGGTATACTTGCACCGATGAAACCAATTGAAAAATCGGAAAGTGAACAATTAATCGCCAATGTGCAAATTAATTTAATTGCTCCTATGATTCTTACTTCTACTTTTATGAAGCATACAAAAAATTGGAAAGTTGATAAACGTGTGATTAACATTTCTTCAGGCGCTGGGAAAAATCCTTATTTTGGTTGGGGAGCTTATTGTACGACAAAAGCCGGTATCAATATGTTTACACAGTGCGTTGCTACAGAAGAAGCTGAAAAAGAATTTCCCGTCAAAATCATCGCCTTTGCACCTGGTGTCGTTGATACAAATATGCAAAAACAAATTCGTCAAACAAAGAAAGAAGATTTTACAAATTTAGATCGCTTTATCACCTTAAAAGAAGAAGGAAAATTACTTTCACCTGAATATGCTGCTAAGGCGGTTGTCAATCTATTAGAAACTGAAAACTTCAAACAAGGCGGCGTTATTCGTATTGATGAATAACACGTTCATAACAAAAAAGCTCGCTTATAAACGAGCTTTTTTGTTTGCGATTTGAGTTCCTTCACTTGCTTCGTTTCAGAACACCAATATAATCATCCGTTTCTTAGCAGGCTATCTTCGTGTAGTTCTTACTATTCTCACTTAATCAATTCTAAAAATAGTCATATCGATTCCATGATTCGTTCATATTCAATGCCTTAATTTATTGTTAAGTCTATATATAAAAATATCATTTTACAATCTGATCATGCCTGTAACAAGTTGCATTGTTTCTTTTTCTACTTTAGAAATGCGCTGTTTTTCTCTTTCAAAATTCTTCTCTGCTTGCTCAAATGCTGCTCTTCTTTTTAAAATCATCCGCTCCATCTCTTGGTGACTTGGTCCTCCATATACAATTCGTTTCTTTACAAACATTTCTGGCAATATACTATTTTCCCATTCTTCCTTTGAAAGCTTTATTTTAAATTGCTTTTGTAAGTATACGTTTATTTCTCCTAGCTCTAATTCATGCAATTCTTTGCTTTGTTTCAAAGACATTTTTGCAACTTCACTTGCAGCATGATGAGCAAGACGAAAAGGAATATGATATTTCTTTGTTAATGTGTCTGCCAAATCCGTAATGGTAATAGCGTGCTGAAATGATCGGTCTTTTAAAACTTTCTCTTCTACTTTCATTGTTCGAACTACTGCATTCATCGTACAAAATACACGAATTGCTTTTTCCATTCCCTCATATAAATACGGTTGTAA
Source organism: Bacillus cereus group sp. BfR-BA-01360 (assembly GCF_022663595.1). NCBI lineage: Bacteria > Bacillati > Bacillota > Bacilli > Caryophanales > Bacillaceae > Bacillus > Bacillus cereus group sp. BfR-BA-01360. Next base: position 6,792 of record NZ_JAKUFV010000035.1, on the reverse strand, counting down.
ATCATCCTCTGTATCTACAATATCACCAAACGGAGTATTGTGGATCATTTGAAAGACAGTAAAAGCTTCTCCTATCGCACTACTAGTGAGGGCACGAGCGTGTTCAATCGATACCGGATTACGTTTTTGCGGCATGATGCTACTAATTTGCACATATGGATTCGCAACCGTGATACCATTATATTCTTTCGTTGCAAGCAGTAAAAAATCATGTATCCATCTCCCCATATTCGTCATTGTCACCATGAGTAAAGAACTCACTTCTAACAAATAATCAGCACCTGCAACTGCATCATAAGAGTTTTCAATAACACTTGAAAAACCAAGTAATTCAGCTACTCTTTTCCTATTAATCAGAAAACTCGTTGTAGAAAGAGCCGCAGCTCCCATTGGTGAATTATTCAAGAAATGATATGTTTTCCAAATTCTCTCCAAGTCTCGCCCCATTACATCATAAACAGCTACCATGTAATGACCAAATGTTGTTGGTTGAGCTGGTTGTGTATGTGTGTAAGCAGGCATAATTGTATCGATATGATTATGAGCAACTTGTAATATACTTTCCTGTAATAACATAAAATGTTCCATAAAACGTAATAGATAACGACGCAAACTCAGCCGATACATTGTCACTCCCATATCATTCCGGCTTCTGCCAATATGCATATTACTAATCGTATTGTCATTTGCTTCTTTTATGATGAAATGTTCAATCAAAAAGAAAAGATCTTCATATTTCGAATTATAATGCAGCTCGTCTTTCGGAATTTGTGCGACTTTCTCGACTGCTGTTAAAATCTCTTTTCCCTCTTGTAAACTTATTATTTTTTCTTCTATTAACATAATGATATGAGCTCTGTGAACCATAAACATATCATATAACAAATGCTCTCTTTGAAACTCAAACACATGTTTCAACACACAATTCATATAGGTCTTTCCAGGGAAATCACTGCCTTCTTCCTCTATAAATTCTTCTTTCATTTGCTTCATTCTCTCCCCCCTCGTTAAGAACTATTACTATCCATCATACCCAATAAATATAAAAAGGTGCTTGTACAAAAATAAACCAGGTGCATATTGCACCCGGTTTATTTAATAACAGTCGCATTATATTTCTCATTTTGTAAAATTTGAAAATGTAAATTTCGTAAATGCTTACGCAATTCAGCACTATCATCTTCATTTAAATGATTTGCTAAAAACACAATTTCCGTACAGTTCCCAAACTTATCTGTAGCATAAACAGCTTTTGCTAATGTCCATGGTGTATAACCATTTTTTTGTCCAGCATGTCTGAATATTTTACGATACTTTTTCGTACTCATATCTGTTTCTACAAGACTAGCCCATTCTTTTGCCTCAGCCTTTGCAAACCCTGCCTTATGATTTACCTTTTGTAACAAAATCATATAGTCATTTGCTGAAGCAGCTGGCAAACGATCGGACCATATCTTATCATATCGTTCTTCTAAATATAACGGAATTTCTTTTTGTAGCATCGCACCCTTGTTTTTCAAACGCTCATGAATCACCATTGCATATTGACGATACTGCTCTTGAGACATTTCTTTTAACTTTTTCTCGATTTGATATTTAGGAACGTGTAACTCTTTATGCAGATATCCTGGAATATACAAGGATGAAACAATTGGAAATAACGGTTCATGCGATGGAAGTGCTAGGTTTTTCAAATTTTGATTCACATTGTCCAATCCGAGCTTTTCCATCAAGTATTCCGCATTCGCATTGGAGCTAAATTTCATCATCCCTCTTGCTACTTCTTCTAAAGAAACAGCATTTTCATCTATTTTTCCTTTTCTTTGTAAATATTTTTGCCATCGTTCCTGGGCACCACCATCTGTATTTGGTACATAATAACGGTTCACATCATGGATGGAGACGTAGCTATTTGGATCAATTTTCCCTTCTGTTACTTGTTTTGTAAATTCAAGAGCAACAATTAATTTCATTGTACTTGCCACTGGTAAAACAACATCTGGATTTACAGAGTACACAACTTTATCATTTCGCTTTATGAGTAAAGCGCTGTTTTTTTCATCTTTATGTTCTTCAACAAATGAAGCGATATACTGTGCATCATCATTATTGGAGCTCCAAACTTTTTTCGCTAGAAAGTTACCTGATACTAACAACATCAACATAGCTACAATTCCTGCACAAACTATAACTTTCTTCAAGTGAAATTCCTCTCCTACTTGTATGTCTTTTCTCGATTTTATATATTCATAGTCAAAATAATAGAGACGACTAATCAATAAGTCGTCTCTATTATTTTAACTTGTATGTCGCTATTATGTCTATGTCATAATTCTAACGAAATCCTTAAGAAATTTTTTATAGTGCAACGACCAGCCAATTCTCATCCAATTTTTTAGCGCTTTCGCATCAGGCTGTGGTCGAAAGTCCGCAATACTTTCCCCCTTTGCAATTCCATCTGTATCCACCGCAACGCGGCGGTATACATAGTCTAAAAAAGAGGGATTAGCCGTCGCCATCATGGTTACAACATCATGAACCGGACTTCCAGTTATTTTCGGATTTAACTTTTTATATGCCTTATAATAATACGTAAAAATCGGTTCAATTAATGTATGAAAAGCAGTTTTTGAATGCTTTGCAAGATATTTTACTGTCTCTGGCGTTATAATCGCTTCCGAGGTAACATTAAGCGGTATTAATGTTACGTTTTTTGCATTTTGCATAACAAGTTGCGAAGCAATTGCGTCTCCATAAAAATTTGCCTCAGCAACTGGCGTAACATTCCCTGGTATTAAGAAGGCTCCGCCCATTATATAGTACTCTTTCACATATTGCATAAGTGTTTTTTCTAAAATAAAAGCTGTTGCTAATGTTGTTGATCTCCCAGCATCAACAATAATAATTTCTCCTTTGTACTTTTCCAAAATAGAAAAAAATTCACAAAAAGGTTTTACATTCGGTGAAATGCTTTTTGGTGGACGAATGGGCCCCATTCCTTCTGCACCATGAATTTCTGGATAGTACGTTGTAAATTCTCCTGACAGTGGCATCATTGCTCCTTTAATAACCGGAATATCTTCCCGCCCAGCTAATTGTAATAAGTAGGCCGCATTACTTGTCGCTTGTTCTTGCGATACATTCCCATATCCTGTCACAATACCAACAATATCAATATCAGGATGCAACAACCCATACATAATCGCTAACGAATCATCAATTCCTGGATCCCCCAAAAACAGTACTTTCTTCATAAACTTCAACTCCATCCTAACAGTTGTTATTAATTTATGAACAGGAAAAAATAGATTATGCTTCCTTTTGAACAAATTTTTCTTTTCCATACCAATCACACACCTTTTTAGAGTAATAGTATCAGTATGTCCAAGTTTTATAGATTTTTTGCACCAGAACCGGGTATATTATTATGATGTTCAAGTTTACCAGATCAGTTGCATATATTTTTTTGTTTTGTTTTTTTTATTTATTCTCACTTTCTTTCACTTAATAGAGTAAGAGCCTAATTTAATTAAATTTCATTTAAAATATGAATATTTATTTTTAACCCCATTATTAAATTAAGCTTTTAAAAAATAATTAAAAAAGGGGTCATAAAAATGGATCAAATGGTAAAAGAAGCACAAGAATGGGTCAACAGAACCTATAAAGGTAGAGCTGGTTATAAAGAAATTGAAGTAACCGGAAAAACAGGTTGGTCTACAATGGGTGCCTTAACACAAGCATTACAATTAGAACTTGGAATTACAGCAACATCTACAACCTTTGGACCTGGTACATTAGCAGAAATTACAAAAAAATGTCCAATTAGTACAACATCTAATACAAATGCAAATATCGTAAAAATTATTCAAGCCGCTTTATATTGCAAAGGTTATGGACCTGGTGGCATTACAGGAACATATGGATCTGGTACACAAGCTGCTATTGCTACTATGCAAAAAAATTTAGGATCTACATCAGCTGATGGCGTAGTAACTCCTAAATTATTCAAAGCACTATTAACAATGGATGCGTATGTATTAGTTAATAACGGAAGTGAAAAAATTAGAAGTATCCAACAATGGTTAAACAACAAATATATCAATCGCACTGACTTTTTCTATATGCCTTGTGATGGTCATTATTCACGTGATGTACAAAAAGCTTTAATGTTTGCGATTCAATATGAAGAAGGACTAAAAGATGGTACAGCTAATGGGTACTTTGGTCCAACAACACAAGAAAAAATCAAACTAGTCGTATTAAAAGAAGGTTCAACAGGTGCTTTTGTGTATCTATTTCAAGCGGCCCTTATTTTCAATGGTTACGATGTACCGTTTGATGGGAATTTTTCAGCATTTATGACTACACAATTAAAGCAATTCCAAAACTTCGCTTTATTGAAAGCGACTGGCGTTTCAGATTTTCAAACATGGGCTTCTCTATTAGTAAGTACAGGCGATCCAGAACGTCAAGGTAAAGCTTGTGATTGTAGTACGGAAGTTACTCCTGAACGAGCAAAAACATTAGTCGCAGCTGGTTATGAAACTGTAGGACGTTATTTAACAAACGCTAAAGGAAAAGATGCTAGAAATAAAAAAATTCAAGACGGAGAAATAGATAACATTTTCGCAGCCGGCCTTAGTATTTTCCCTATCTACCAAACAAATGGTGGAGACAAAGATTATTTTAATGCTAAAAAAGGTGAAGAAGATGCAATTGCAGCTTATAAAGCCGCTTTATATCATGGATTTCCAAAAGGTACAACTATCTACTTTGCGGTAGATTTTGATGCAACAGGTGACGATATTAAAGACAAAATTTTACCGCACTTCCAAGCAATTAACGAACAAATGAAAAAATTAGGAGGTGGTTATTACAATATTGGAGTGTATGGTTCACGAAACGTATGTATTCAAGTATCAGACAAAAAATACGCAACATACAGTTTTGTCTCTGGTATGTCTACTGGTTTTAGTGGAAACTTAGGATTCCCATTACCAAAAAACTGGGCCTTTGATCAAATTAAAGAATACACAATTGGCAGCGGGAATGGTTCTATCGCAATTGATAAAGATATTAAGTCAGGTCGAGATAATGGTATTTCTAAAATAGAAAAAGATGGTAGCAAATTATCTATTACAATGCAACTTCTTGAAATGGCAAGATCTACGTATAATGAAGAAAAAGAAATCGGTGAAACAACCGCTTTAGGAGATTGGAAATTATACCAAAAATATAAAAATGAAAGAACTGAGCTTGATGCATATGTATATAGAAAACTAGTTATCAAAGGAAAAACAACTGTAGAAGATAGATATGATTATACAGTTGCATTTAGAGGTTCACAACAATGGCAAGACTGGATACTACAAGATTATCAACAAATATTACTAAATCTTGATAAATTACAAGCTGAGGACGCTTCTGCTTATGTTGGACAATTAGTACGTACTGATTATCAAAATATGAGAAATATGTATCTTACAGGTCATTCACTTGGTGGATACTTAGCACAATGGGTACAAAGTGAGATGATTGATGGGGCCTTACCTGGATCTGCATTACTCGCAGTAACATTTAATGCACCAGGTTTTAATTCTATCGAAAATCCTGCATTTCCTAGTGAATTTCAAAAGAAAGTAATGAAAAAAATTGAAAATCATAAGAAAAATAAATATGATAGCCTTATAATTAATCACCGTATTAAAGAAGATTTAATAAGTGCTTTCGGAACTAAAATAGGAACATTGCATGTTTATAGCCTTACGCAAGATATTATTGAATTACCACTTAAATATTTCCATGATGCAGCTCGCTTCGAACAAGTAACATTAAAATAAAAGTATTACTAATCGAAATGTTATATCCTTTTATTGAAATTAAATATATTTTAAAAACTATTAAAAGTCCTCCAAATTGTTTAACTGGAGGACTTTCTTATTAAAATAATTCTAGTTAATGAAAATTATTTTGAAATTCTCTTTATCCTTTTTTCCTCTTCTGAATAAACCTCAAAAAAGCCACAAGTAGCATAACAAGCGGTATTACTTGAATAAAGAAGAATCCCCCCAAAAAATAAAGTGTACGACTAACTAGAGGAGGTTCTATTGTCGACTCACCTGCAAAATAAGCTCCATAATTAGCTACAACACCTGCATAATCTGCTATCCCACCTATAAGAAAAGATATTGGACTTATAAGTAGGTTTATTCCTAAACAGACCATTATTCGTGATAGGTTTTTAGCCTTAATTTTTGATGAACCAGATATAATAAATAAAAAAAATGAAATACCAAATATAAGAAAAAATAGGATTACATAAAAAATTAACATAATATCCCTCCATAATTTTGATTATACCATCAATAAAAATTATGGACTCTAAAAATCACAAGAAAAACTCTTTTTATCCTATAAATCTATACAATTTTTTACACATTCCTAATCTAATTCTATTTTAGATTTCGCATTTATTAATAAATTAGTTAAAAAACTGTACAAAATCTGGTTCTGGTGCAAAAATGTTAGTTAGAAATATAGAGTAGCAATTTCCTCTACATTTTTAGCTTATGAAGCTAAACCAAACAATTTATGAATAAATTGTTTCACGTTGTTGAAAAAAGATCTTGTCAAGGAAACTGTCACCTAAAATGTGACAGTTTCACTTTCTATTTCATCTGAAATTTGATAAGTTAAACATAGGCCAACTTCTTTTAGTGAGAGTAGCTTGGTCCACTTTATCAAGTTTTGTATGATGGCTGTCAACAAAGCTTGGATTGTTACTTTTTG
>NZ_JAKUFV010000034.1:0-20272 GCF_022663595.1 Bacillus cereus group sp. BfR-BA-01360 | reverse complement strand
CTTTCTTTTTATTATTCTAGAAAAGGAGACATTTTTAAAGGTTTTTTTAAAAAATCGTATTGACAGAGTTGTTTTTCAACACTCTGAAAAAGAACGTGATAATTATCACGTTCTTTTTACATCATCATAACTTTTTTATTTAATTTTTTTTGTCCTGTCAGAAGAGCATTTAAATATTCTACTTTACGTATGCAAGATTGAATGTGTTTTTCAACTTCTTGTAATTCCGCTTGATGATGTGTTTCAATCGGGTGAATTTGCACGTTGAATTTTTCAAATTGACTACTATATGTGATTTCTGCATAGCCGTTCATAATATCAGTTTGATTATGAAATAAAAATTGTTTTGTTTCTTCGCAGTATGTTACATCTTGAAATCCATAAGATTTTAATGCTTCGATTACTTTTGTGATAATTTTTATATCCATTTGTCTCCCTCTTTACGAAGTTCTACTTTTTTATTATACCATGTAAATATTTTAAGTAAGCGTTTTCAAGTATGTGATTCTATATTTTTACGTATAATTTACCAAAATGAAATAAAGAAAAAATAATTGTAATAAAGGAAGGACTCTTTTTTTGTTTTATCACATATATACAGAAATAACGTGATGAAAGGAAACCTTCTATTCGATTTGCAATAAAAGAGGTGAGAGTCTTGAATTTTGATATTGTAGGATAAAAAATATATATAAAAGATGGATCGTATCGAAATAAAATAGGAATTGTGAAGAAAGTAGAAAATAGTCAGGTCAAACATTCAGGATTGTCATTGCTCATCATGCTATTGATGTAGAGTTAAAGGATATTATTTTAGTGGGGATAGATGTAAGACAATTTCATGCATGGTGTGAGAAAAATGGCTATTTGTAGAAGAACGGACAATAGGTGATGAAAACGTGTGTCATGGTGAAAGGAGTGGTTTCCTTTTTGGTGATAGATGATATTGGAAAGGAAAAGAATAAAAAGACTCTAACATGTTTTATCATGTTAGAGTCTTTTTATTATGAAGCAACTTCTTCTGTCTGTTCAGTTTGGTCATAAGTATGATGATCTAACTCACCAAGCCATTTACTAGAAATAAGGCCTGCTGTCATAGATCCGCTCACGTTCAGAGCTGTGCGGCCCATATCAATTAATGGTTCCACAGAGATAACAAGAGCGACAATACTGATTGGTAAGTTCATTGTAGACAGTACGATTAATGCTGCAAATGTTGCTCCGCCCCCTACGCCAGCAACGCCGAATGAGCTAATTGCAACAACAGCGATTAATGTTAAAATAAATTGCGGCTGTAATGGATCAATTCCAACAGTTGGAGCGACCATCATAGCAAGCATTGCTGGGTAAATACCAGCACAACCGTTTTGACCGATTGATACCCCAAATGAAGCAGCAAAGTTTGCAATTCCTTCTGAGACACCAAGTTTTTCTTTTTGTGCTTCAATATTTAATGGCATTGCACCAGCGCTAGAGCGAGAAGTGAATGCGAACGTTAATACTGGAAATACCTTTTTTACGTATTGAATTGGATTTAAACCAGAGAGTCCAATTAATAATAAATGAATGATAAACATGACAATAAGAGCTACATAAGATGCTAAAACAAAATTACCAAGTTTTAAAATCGCATTTACATCGCTACCTGCCACTGTTTTTGTCATAAGAGCTAACACGCCGTATGGTGTAAGGCGTAAAATTAATGTTACGATGCGCATAACGATTGCATATACAGCATCAAGCATTTTTTTGAATACATCTGCTTGCTCTGGATATTTACGTTTTACGCCAAGATAAGCAATGCCGATGAAAGCAGCAAAGATGACAACAGAAATTGTTGAAGTTGGACGTGCGCCTGTTAAATCAAGAAACGGATTTGTAGGCAGTAGTTCCAACAATTTTTGTGGAACTGGTGTTTGTTCGATAGAAGTGAATTTCTCTTCTACCGCTTTTAAACGAGCAGTTTCTGCATCCCCTTGTTGTAAACCCGTTGCCTGTACGTCGAATCCCGCGCTTGCGGCAATACCGACAGCGGCTGCAATTCCCGTTGTAAGGATTAAAATACCGATAATCAGTCCACTAATTTTACCAAGGTTGTTTGTTAACTTTAATTTCGTAAATGCTGAAATAATAGAAACTAAAATAAGTGGCATAACAATCATTTGTAGCAATTTCACATAACCGCTACCAATTAAACTAAACCAGTTGTTTGATTCAATGATAACTTTAGAAGTAGGATCGTAAATGAATTGTAAAATAAGACCAAATGTAATTCCGACTCCTAAAGCAGTAAATACACGTTTATTAAAAGATACATGCTTACGTTGCATATAGTATAATACGCCAACTAAGATGAGCATGACGGCAATATTAATTCCGATTAGCAGTGTATTCAAGTTGATTCCCCCTTCATTCCATCTGTTATATAAATATATTTCAAGAAATCCTATAAGTCAACTAGGTGATTGTGGAAAATAAAAAAAGATGGCAAGTTGCCATCTTTCTAATGTCCAGTTCCAGGAATAAATAAAAATGTTGTATAGTATGTAAATCCGATGAAGAAGACTGTTAAATATGCTCCGAATACGTATATATACATACGCTCTGTCAACTTTAAATAACTTAAAAGTACAAAAAATCCTGTTTGTCCTAAAAATAGTAGTGCTGTAGCGTACATATCCCCTAAGTAAAACATTACTGAGAAAATTCCAGTCCAAAAGCCAAGAACGCGAAACATGCGCTCCATGCAATCTCCCTCCTTTTCTAAAAAAAGTAATCCCCTTCTTATTATAATTTATTTTTCTTACTATTGTAAATATTTGCGAAAAAAAGAAAAGAAGCCACATAAAATTGACTTCTTTTTGACACATTTAGTTTAACGTAATATTAAAGATTCACTGTGTAGTTACAAGATTTACAGCCATCTAGCAAATTATCATGGCGCTGTAATTCCATATGAGGAAATAGAACTTCAAAAACTCCTTTCATCATATCCCCATGCATATTACAAACTTCATTTGGATGACGAACCGCAACTTCTTTAAACGGACAGTTATACACATTATAGAAAACTTTTGTGCCATCTGTACTTAATTCAAACGAAGGAGACAAGCCAGCTGTTGATAATGCTTCTTTTGCAATTTGTACTTTATGTTCCAATGTTAAAGAAGCTTCATGAACATTCAAACGCTGCATATGTTGTTCCATAATTTCTTTACCTAACTGTTTACCGGTTTCGTATAGCGCTTTCTTTCCAGGTTCACCAAGGCTAAGGAGAGCATTTAAGGAAATGTTTGCTAATAATTGATAGTCTCGAAATGGAAACTGAAGCTGAATGACATCTTCAGATAATATATATAGTCGACTTGGTCTTCCGCCTTTTCCTGTTTTTTTTGTTTCTGATTTCAACATATTTACATCTTCTAATTTTGATAAATGCAGACGTGCTACGTTCGGATGAATATTAAACTCCTCGGCAATTTCTTGTACCGTTACATAACTATGCTTTTGTGAAATATATTTATAAATATAATAACGAGTTGGATCAGATAATACACCTGTAATTTTTAAAGCTTGTTCCATTAGGATCTCCACCTTTTTAACTTTATCCAAGATATTAACATTATAATACAGATAATATTGCTTATAGGTAAATTTAGTCAACAATTCAGAAATTGTTCATAATTTCACAAATATATTTTAGCTTTTTAGTACAGAGAAAATAAGAATTTCGTTATTTTTCTTTTTGATTTATGCGTGATATATACATAGTGAGGAGGGAGTCTAATGAATGATATTGAACATTTTGCCAATAAGATTATGAAAGAAGCTTGTGCAGTACAGGCATCTGATTTACACATTGTACCCAATCGGGAGAATGTAATGATTCAATTGCGCATTGGACAGGACTTAATGACGAAACATTATATTGAAAAGCAGTTTGGAGAGAGACTCATTTCACATTTCAAATTTTTAGCTTCTATGGATATTGGAGAAAGGCGTAAACCACAAAATGGCTCACTTTATTTACAAATTGATGGTCAAGAAGTACATTTACGATTATCCACACTTCCTACAGTATATTTGGAAAGCCTCGTTATTCGTTTGCATTTGCAAGCGTCTATCCAACCATTATCACATCTCTCTTTATTCCCGAGTTCAGCGAAGAAACTGCTCTCTTTTTTACATCACTCACATGGATTGCTTATATTTACAGGACCAACTGGTCAAGTTCTACAAATACAACCGATATCAATAGAACTCGACCTCAGTAATAATAACTTTTTGCTTCCCTTTTCCAGTCTTGCTTTTGTCTGGTCTGGTCGGTTGTTGTTCCTCAGTAGTATAACGAATAGTTCGTATGAACTTCGATATGAATTCTTTCTGTTTTTCTGATTCTAAACTATTAAAGGTTTGGTGGAACATAAACACAATTTCTTTTAAATATTTTGTATCTATTTTTACAGGATCTTTGCAATTCTCTAATTGCTGTTTGCATTCATTATAAGTTTCACGAGTTTCAACCATTAATTTTTCAAATTCATCGTCACTCATTAAATCTGATGCCCAAGCTTTTTGATACTTTTCTCGTTTTCGTGCGATTTGTTGCAGTTGACTTTCCAGTATTTCACGTTCGTTTTTTTCAGAACTAACTTCATCTTCCTCAGTCTGAAATTCCACAGTTGACATATATTCATTTAGCGCTTTAAGAAATCGAGCTTCACCAATAGCGAAGTTATATTTATTTTGCTTCGCACAAGGTTGGCATCTATACAGGGCCCCATAATACTCTGTTCCATCTTTTCGTTTTTTAATAAAGCGGTTAACTGATAAGGTCTGATCGCATACAGGGCAACGCAATACACCTTGAAATATATAGGTGCCTTTTACATCTCTTCGATGGTGTATAGACCTATCCGATAGTATCTGTTGTAATCGATTAAAACGTTCTTTGCTAATGATACCTTCATGTGTATTTTCAGCGATTTTATCGTTCCATCTTGTCGCACCATAGAGTACCGGATTTCTTAATAGTCGTAGAACGCCATTTGGACTCCAATTTCTGTCGTTGTTTGTTAAATTAAGGTAGTTAACAATTCGATTTACAGACCAACCATTTTCTACTCTTTCAACCATATCTAATAAAATGGTTGATTTTTCGTTTTTAACGAGTTTTTCATCATCTGACAAATCGAACCCATAAGGAATAGCGCCAACACGTTCACCTTCAACCAATACTTTATGTTCTAAATTTAATTTGATACGTTCCGACATATTCTCGGTTTCCCACTGTGCCAATAAAGATACAATACCCATCGACATACGACCATTCGCTGTTGTTGTATCGTACGTTTCAGTCGCTGATTTAAAAGCACATCCGTGTTCTTGCAAGAAATTCAGCAATTTATGTAGATCAATAACAGAACGAGTCAATCTATCCAAACGATACACCAACAATATATTTATTTTGCCTTTTTCGATATGTTCCATCAACAACTTAAGTTTAGGGCGATTGGTATTCTTACCAGAAATACCTTCTTCTATATAAAAACGATAGTCATCCCACCCTTGTATTTCACAATAAGAAGCGAGCTTTTTTTTCTGCGATTCAATAGAATGTCCTTCAGAAGCTTGTTCTTGTGTACTTACACGAATATAAATTCCTACAGCCATAGTTTATTCCTCCTTAAATAAAACGCTCCATTTCTTTAGGTATTCCATAATACTGTAATAGTTCTTGTTTTGTTTGAATGTAATAATCATGATGACTTCCATCGATAAGAAATTTTGTTGCAAAATAATTCGCTTCAGCCTCTATACGAATTTCAGAACAAAGAGACACCAAAGACAGCTTGGGTGTATTCTCATCTGGATGGAAGATAGCGTGTCCTAATTCATGAAAACAAGTAAAAACTTGATTTTGATACGAAAGTCGTTCGTTAATATGTATGATAGGGATGCGAGATACTTTGTGATAGTATCCAAAAATATCCCCTAAATTTTCGGTAATAACAACAATCCCTTTTTCTTCAGCGATAAGAAATGGATCTCTGGTGTTGTATCGTCTAAGTAGTTCGTCTATTTTTAAGTCAATTTGCTGTTTCGAAACCATAAGATCCGCTCCAATCATTCTTCATCTCTATATTTTTTAGGTGTAAATTTCTTTTTAGCCATTTGTTTTCCTAATCTTAGAGCATTTTCTAATGAGATGATTAATAATTGTTTTGTTTCCTCAGACATCGGCTCGGATCCTTTAGAGAATGCAAGAGCATCGGCATTTCCCATATCTTCTATTAATTCCTCTAATTTCTTTTGGATATCTTTTTCATCTTTTTCAGTAAGTTCCCAGTATTTCTTTTTTGTTCTTCCTAATAAGTAATCAGTTGAAACATCGAAGTAGTCAGCTACTTTTTGTACACGTTCAACAGAAGGAGTTCTTTTTTTCCATTGATAGATAGTGTTTTGTCCAAAACCTAATTCTTCTTCTAATTTAGATACAGATATACCTTTGTTTTGACAAAGTTGCTTAATAATTTCTGTAATTCCCATATAAATCAACCTTCCAAGCCCGCACGAAAATATTTATTCAATAAGTTAGTTAAAAGGTGTTGACAACTAACGTATTGAATAATATACTTTGTACATAAGCTAGTTATTTAGCTTTCGAAACACTACAAATCAAAGCCGATATGCCACGTTCCCCAACGTTAAAAGGCTATTAATGTAGGTTTATTTAGCTATGCCTTTATTTTATTCAATAAGTTAGTTGAAGTCAATAGAAAGCTAAAAAATTAGCTAAAAAAATAGAAGGAGTTATCAACATGGATAAAACATTCGGTAAAAAAGTGAAAATGTGGCTATTTGTAAATGGCATGAAACAAGCGGAATTAGCCAAAATGCTAAACATCTCAGGTCCGTATCTATCAGATATTCTGTTAGGTAAGCGAGACGGCAAGAAAGTGAAAGAAAAAATTAATCGAATTTTAGAAAGTGAGGAAATTGCACAATGACAGATCAATTAACAGTAGCGAATGAACTACATATTTTAGGTAAACAACATGTCGCAGGATATGAATTCACTGGAATCGAGGGTGGTTTTGGTGAAGGTAAAAAAGCAATGTTAGTGAAAGAAATTGCTGAAATTCACGAGAAAGAAGTCAAACATATCAATCTACGAATTAACGAAAACCGTTCACGATTTAAAGATGGTATCGATATTGTTGATTTAAAGGGAACGATATTTGAGGTCGGTTTAACGGACCACAATATTTTAAGCAAAATGATGGTTTCTAAATCGAATAACATATACCTCTTATCCGAACGAGGATACGCAAAACTATTAAAAATCCTCGAAGATGATACAGCGTGGGAGTTATACGATCAATTTGTAGACGGATATTTCAATATGAGAGAACAACAAATCCCTACTGACCCGTTCAAACAAATTGAGCTTATTGCAGCAGGAACAAGTAATTTAAATAAACGCGTGACAAACTTAGAGCAAGTTATCGAGGAACAATTAACCATCGATTACGGTCAACAACGAGTGCTTGAAAAGGCAAAAGGAAGACGTATCTATTTCTTATGGAACAACGGTCATATTGATAAAGAAGTTCATAACACTACACGTAAGTTATTTGGTTTGTTAGGTAAAAATTTAAAAGATGCATTCGATGTGAATAGTTATCGAGACATTTTAAAGAAAGATTTCGAGGAAGCTATGAAGTTTATCGAAGGCTGGAGACCGATGGTTTAGAAGGAGAAGAAAAATGGGAGGCAACAACATGCAAGAACAAAATTATCTAGTAATCAATAAAACTACATTCGCAACGTCTGTTTACGAATGCGAAACACAAGAAGAAGTGAAAGAAATCGTATCTCAACTAATCGAAAAAGGGGTACATCCAGCGTCTATTCGCGTTACGAAAGAAATACCAGTTGATATTACAGTCAAGGTGGATGTGGAATTTCAAGTATAAGCAACAAACGATTTGAAGGAGGAAGAATATGAAGGAGATCGTAGTCAAACCACCGCAAATTCCAGAAAGAACGAAGCGTGAAATGTCGCTTTGGTTCCAAAGAAACTGTCCAGAGTTCTTTGCTAGAAAATGCGAGGAGATACGGAAAAGAAAGGAGGTTGAGGAAAAGTGATGTACTTAAATATCAACTATCAGAATGCAACATTTGCTGATTATACTAGATTACTTCGTATGCTTCAATTTGCAAACAATGAGGATAAATGCCGCATTAAGGTAAGAATGTACATCTTGGACAAGATTATCAAAAAGGGTGAGAAGATTGGCTAAAACAGAAGAAATGTTGCTCGTTGAGAAAATGAATCAAGCTGTTAATAATCAATGGAAAGCGATGTTAAACAACGATCGACAGGGTTTCAAATTTTTTGCGAAAGAGCATTTATATCTAAGTAAGAAGTTAGAGGTACTCAAATTAGAGAAAGAATTAACGGAAGATTTAAATAATTATCTTAACGAAAAAGAAAAGACCCCTGTTGCAGCAGGAGTCAAAACAAAATAGAAAAATTTGCAATCAGTATATCACATGAGGTGATTACATGGAAGAGTCTTATGAAAATCGAATACTAAAAAAACAAATAGAAATAGCTGTAAATACGTTAAAACGTATGTCCGAACAAGAAATGGATAAGTGTAAAAAACTAGATTTAGATTATGTCATTACGGTATTAACAAATGAACAATATGGCCATATACCGTTCTAGGAGGATATAAAACTTATCGGCTAGGAGGAAAGGAAATGAATCAATTACAAGTTTTCAATAATGAAGAGTTCGGACAAGTTCGAACGGTTAAACAAGGCGAAGATGTTTGGTTTGTAGCAAAAGATGTCGCTGCAATTTTAGAGTTTAAAGATGCTTACTCATTAACACAGCACTTAGATGAAGATGAGAAGTTAAACCTTCCATTAGAGGGTTTTAAAAGAGGGGCAATTATTATCAATGAATCGGGATTATATTCAGCGATTTTACGCTCCAGAAAAAAAGAAGCGAAAGCATTTAAAAAGTGGGTAACAAGCGAAGTACTTCCTTCTATCAGAAAACATGGAGCATACATGACAGATCAAGTCTTGGAACAAGCAGTAACTGATCCAGACTTCATGATTGGTCTACTTACTAACTTAAAAGAAGAAAAAGCAAAACGCCTTGAAGCTGAACGAAAAGTATTGCAGCAACAACCACTAGTAACATTTGCAGAAGCTTGTATGCAGTCAGATCAATCACTGAAAGTTAGTGAAGTTGCAAAGATGGCAATGAAACATGGTATCAAAATTGGACAGAAACGTCTATTTGAAAAGTTACGCGAGTGGGGTTTAATGTTCAAACGTTCTACTGAGCCGACACAAAAGGCGGTTGAAAAGGGATATTTTGAAGTCGCACAAGGGGTAAAAAGAAAACCTAATGGTGAAGCATTCACATGGACTACTACATATGTAACGCCAGTTGGCCAATCTTATATCATCAGTCGTTTAAAAGAAGAACAGCAAAATAAAGCAATGTAAAAAAGGAGTGTTAACTATGTATCAAATCAAAGAATTACCATTTGCGCTAAAGGCAGAAGATGTACAAAAGTTTTTAAATATTTCTCGTTCGTCGGCGTATGCACTGATGAAACGAAAGGATTTCCCAACAATCACAATCGGTAAAAGTAAACGCGTTAAGGCAGAAGATTTTCTTGAATGGGTCGATAAACAAAAGGAGGTATCACATGGATCCAGCATTGGCTGAAAGTACGTTTAGTGTTTTCATCACTGGATTAGTCATCATAGTTGTTTTTGGGGGAATAGCAGTCGCAGGAACATTCATTGAACAGCTTATCAACGAGAACGAGCGACTTGAAGAAGAAAATAAAAAATTACGAAAGGGGAAAGTGATATGAAGTTAATCAAATTGGAAGAAGCGCCAAAAGTTTTGCAAGAGGCAGTTCAAAAACATTTAGAAGCAGGATTTGAAGTTTTGGAAGTGATTGAGGAACCCTGTGATGAGCGTGACACATTTTATGAAGCAACACTTGCAACGAACGATCATTCTACAATTATTAATTTGTTTGGTTATACAAACATTTTTAAAGAGTTTGTGGTGGATGAACAAATATTTGACACTTGGCTTGCGATCAAAGCACTGAAAGTAAGTGAGGTATTTCGTAATAAAATCAAGCGTCACTTACGAACTATTGAACGAAAAGAAGAGGAGTGAAATCGTGATAACAGCACCAGTTCTACCAAAAGACATGAAAAGAAAACAAATATTAGATGAGTTTTTGCATTATTGCGAACAAAAGCAAATTGAAGCAGTAAAGAAGCACGATCCATTAATGCTTTGTATTTGGATTAAAGAGGCACGCTTGGCTAGAAGGGAACTTGCAGAATTATTTCGAGCGAAAGAGAAGCGCGACGAAGAGCGTGAAAACATCTTAGGAATTATTAATCGTTTGAAAAGCCAAGGGATTGACGCAAGTGTTGTTGAGAGAGCTCATTATATAACTTTGGCTAAATAAAAAAGCTCTAGAATGGGTTCAGAGCTTTAAAGAAAGGTAGTAAGAAAATGTAAGTAATTGAGTGACTATCTTTCAATGTAAGAAAAGTTTAACACGTAATCTATACAAATTCTATATATAGATTATATGAACTTATGCATATTTAATAAGCTGAGTATTAGAAAGGGGAATGCAAATGATTGAAAACCCAATGGTTATGCGAAACGGCTATGGCATACCAGATCCACAAGAAAACATGATTGACCATCCAATTGAGGATGCAATGGGCAGTGAAATTTTGCCGGGGGATGAATTCTTAGTAGCTCCAGATGGTGAAGTGGTTTTGCGTGAAAACATCATGGATTACATGATTACGCAGCTTGGTTTTGAAAAGAAAACCGCTGGAGAATAAAAAAGGAAACCCACGGGTATGGGCTTCCTCGTTAAAAGATAAGTTGAAGTTAGTATACCACAGAAAGTGAGTGAATAAAACATGCAAGCGAAAGTTTTAATAAATACACTCAATATGGACCATAAACAGTGGTTGCAAGCACGAACACAAGGTATTGGCGGTTCAGATGTTTCGGCTATCGTAGGTTTGAATAAATGGAAATCAGCAGTTCAAGTATTCCTTGAAAAAACACAAGTAATAAAAAAAGAAGATGAACAAAGTGAAGCAGCGTACTTCGGAAATGTTTTGGAAGAAGTAGTGGCAAAAGAGTTCTCCAAACGTACGAATTTAAAGGTGCAACGTAGGAACGCAATCTTACAACATCCTGAATATCCGTGGATGCTTGCTAACGTGGACAGGCTTATTGTTGGTGAACAAATTGGTCTTGAATGCAAAACAGCGTCGGAATATTTTAAAAAAGAATGGAAAGATGAGGAAGTTCCAGACGCTTATCTTCTTCAATGCCAACATTATATGGCTGTAACTGGATACGAAGCATGGTGGATTGCGGTACTCATTGGTGGAAACAAATTCGTGTACAAAAAGATCGAGCGAGATGAAGAAATCATTCAATACATCATCGATATTGAAAAAGACTTCTGGCTCAATCATGTTGAGAAGAATGAACCACCGATGTTTGATGGAACAGAGGCATCCACCGAGCTACTTAAACACCTGTATCCAAAATCAGTCGAAGACAGCTTTGTTAGCTTAGGAAGAGATGAAGAAATTCTGATTGAGGCTCGCAATCAAATTGATAAAGAAATTAAAAGCTTGCAAGAACAGAAAGCAGAATATGAGAACAAACTTAAAGCGAAACTCGGCAAAAATGAAGCTGGTAGAACTGAGAACTATACAATCTACTGGAAAACTTATAGCTACAAACGATTTGATAGCAAGAGATTTGCAAAAGAACATCCTGAGTTATTTCAAAAGTATACAAAAGAAACGACTTCTCGTCGCTTCTCAGTTAAATAAGGGAGGAATAATTGATGAAGTTTCTTATTCAAGCAACAGTTTTTAATAAAGAGTTATTTGGTAAAGCAGTTTTTGTTGAAGGACATGATGTCGATGGAGATAAGTGGAATGAATTTTATCTTGTGAATAGGGTGGAAGCTGAGTGTCTAGTATTGGTGGATATATCCGGAAGACGACGTTCTTTGCACATAGAGAACTTTGAAGGCAATGATGGAATGAAATTAACAGTGTTAACGAAAGGGGATAAAAACTAATGGCTACAAACGAAAAAATCAAAAATCAATTAGCAAACCGTAAAGTGAATGCACCTTTATCACCTGAACAGACAGTGGAAGCGTACATGAAGAAAATGGCTCCACGTTTCGCGGAAGTATTACCAAAACATATGGACATGGATCGTATGAGTCGCATTGCTTTAACAACTATTCGTACAAACCCTAAATTGCTTGAATGCAATGTACCATCGCTTATGGGAGCTGTCATGCAAGCAGTGCAGTTGGGGTTAGAACCAGGATTACTCGGACACTGCTACATCTTGCCTTATAAAGGTGAAGCGACTTTTATCATTGGTTACAAAGGGATGATTGATTTAGCAAGACGTTCGGGGCACATTCAAAGCATCTATGCTCATGCAGTGTACGAAAATGATGAATTTGAATATGAATTAGGATTAAATCCACAGTTAAAACATAAACCATCATTTGGCGATCGTGGCGAATTTATCGGAGCATATGCAGTTGCTCATTTCAAAGATGGTGGTCATCAGATGGAGTTTATGCCAAAGAGTGAAATTGAAAAGCGTCGTAAACGTTCAGCTTCTGCAAATTCAAATTATAGCCCTTGGAAGTCCGATTATGAAGAAATGGCAAAGAAAACAGTAGTTCGTTACATGTTCAAATACTTGCCAATTAGTATCGAAGTTCAATCGCAAGCACAGCATGACGAAGTAGTCCGAAAAGATATTACAGAAGAACCGCAATTTATTGAAGCTGATTCAGTTGAGGTGGAAGAAACACCAACAGAAGGGACAAGCCAAGAAGAATTCGTGATTGAAGAATGAATAACAAATCCAAGGTGCTTCTCTCCTGCAAGTTATGGGAGAGAGCACAATCAAAAGATGAGTTGAAACAGTTGATTGCAAGGTATATACAAATTGGTTATCCAGGTTATCGTATACAGAAAGTTGTCAAGGAAAATGAGTTTTACATCGCGATTTGCACGAGGGGGTAAGGGGAATGAATTTTCAACATGAAGTATTTGACATCATTGCCACGTTTAGTGGACAGGCCAACAAGATTGTAATTAATACAGCATTTGTTGATTTTGTTGAAGACTTGGAAATCGGATTGTTCTTATCTCAACTCATTTATTGGTCAGATCGTACTACAAGGCCAGATGGATACTTTTATAAATCTGATAAAGAGTGGCACGAAGAAATAAGAATTAGCAAATATGCAGTCCGTAAGTCGAGAAAGAAACTTGAAGAAATGGGGTTGCTTCAGACCTTTGTAAAGAAGGCGAATGGTAGTCCGACTGTTCACTATAAGTTAGATAAAAGGCGTTTTTCCGAAATGTTCATTTCCTTTTTGCGAAATCGAAAAAACGAAATTTCGAAATCACAAAATCCATTTGCTGAAACCGAAACTTCTTTAACAGATATTACTACAGATATTACTACACATATTGATGATGCAGATAAGCATCCATTAATAGATGAAGAATTTCAAAAAAGTTATAACTACCTTTTACAGAACAACATCCCTTTAAGTGAAACAGCAATGCAAGACCTTGGTGAATTTTGTGACGTATTAGGTAGCCAAATCATAATGGAAGCAGTCGATAGAGCGATAGATCAGAATGCAAAACGTTGGAAGTACATTAGCGGTATATTATTCGATTGGCAAAAGAACAACGTTAAAACACTGGCAGATGTTATCAAACTCGATGAAGATTATAAAAACCGAAGAGGTGGTGTAGGAAATGCAGCACATCGGAAGCGCACTGGCAGAGGTTATGCAGCGAGCAGAAATTATGAAGAGGAAAATGCAAATAGAAAGCGGAACATGCCGAGCTTCATTAAACGAGTATAAATGTTCGAAGTGTCAAGATACGGAAGTTATCTTCTATGAGGAAGTAAATGAATTTGGTATGAGAGTTTCTATGCAAAAGGATTGCGATTGTAAAGCGCAACGAGTGTTAGAACGTCGTTTGAAAAATGCGATGATTCCAGAAGAATTTGCAGACGCTCGTTTTGATTCTTATATGAGAGAAACAGAAGAACAAAAGCTTCTGTATAACACAATGGCAAAGTATTTGAAGAACTTTAAAGAGATTAGAGAAACAAAACAGAATAGCTTGGGTTTCATAGCTACATTTGGTGAGTTACGAATTAAACAATTAGAACCAGCTAAGCGAGCAGAGGCGAAAAGGGATCATAACAGTTTTGGTCTTGGCAAAACACATCTTCAAGTAGCTGCAGCAAAGTATCTTATGAAGCAAGGATATAGTGTGTTGCTCATTTCGGATGGAACCTTTATGGACGATCTCATTGCAGCAAAGATGATGAACGATGAAAAGAAAGAGTTTAATC
This sequence comes from Bacillus cereus group sp. BfR-BA-01360, assembly GCF_022663595.1. Lineage (NCBI taxonomy): Bacteria > Bacillati > Bacillota > Bacilli > Caryophanales > Bacillaceae > Bacillus > Bacillus cereus group sp. BfR-BA-01360. The sequence continues at coordinate 5,745 of NZ_JAKUFV010000034.1, read as the reverse complement.
GTTTGTTGGACCATGCAAAAAAAGTAGAGATTCTCATATGGGATGATTTAGGGAAATCTAAGTGGTCAGAGGCAAAAGAGAATCTCTACTATCAAATTATTGATTATAGGTATCGCCATAATTTGCCGATTTTATACAGCTCTAATGAAGATGATGAAACATTACCTGAAAAGATTGGTTATGCAGCAAAAAGTCGATTGTTTGGAATGAGTAAACATTATTTAATCGCTGTTGAAGGCGAAGATTATCGCGAGAAGGAGTGAATGATATGTGCTCATGCAATGGCACTGGTAAAGTATTTAGTTCTCCGTTCCCAGGGGCTTGGTTGTTTGAATCATGTACTTGTGAAGTGGGTGTGATGGAACAAAAGAAACGCGCACAAGAGTGGGAAGATTTTCAAACACGTTTGAAGGAAGCTGAAATGAAATTTGGAGGTGTGAAGTATGAGCAACGTGTCATTTGAGAAAAAGCGGGAGTTTATGAAATTCATTTTAGATAACGTGTTATCAAGAGAAGATGAAGGATATCGAGTTTTATATACATTCAATAAGTATGGAAAGTTTGTAGAAAGGATTCATTTTGTTGAGAATGCTAAAAAGTATCCATATGGGATAGAGATTTCAGCGACATTCTCGGAAGGTAGAGAATTTGCATGCTATAAACCGAATGACACTCTTACCGAAGGATTAGATACATTTATGCATTTTAATTCCAATAGGGACCCAATCTACATTCAGCTAAATTTCAAAGGGAAATACAGTAATGAATTATACATGGAAGTAGTTGAAGACGATGAATGCACATTAGAAACCTACCTAGACGGAGAAGATCATGATGACATCGAGAGACTTCTTAAAAAGCAACTCATCGATTTTGCACTAGATACGCGTAATGAAGAACTATTTCGGAAGTTAATTGCAAATTAAAGGGGGAGAGCGCAATGAGCTTGTTATACAAGTTCAAATTACGAACCATTTTAGAACATTGGCCATGTGAGGAATTTATCATTGCTGAGAATGAAGGACAAGCTCGCTTTAAGTATTGGCAAACGTATAAAACAAAATTCACTTTAATGCCAATGAGTACATTTATGGAGTTTGTGAAGTGTGAGAACCTTGGAATTTTCGATATAACACAACTGTTCAGCAAGGAAGAAAGCTTCAAGAAAATGCAGAAGTTTCGAAAGTTGCATTTTGCTTACATGGGTATGCGAGTAAACGTAGCTGGCATGTGGGGTACGATCGTCGGAAACTGGAAAACTAATTTGTTCGTTTTGTTCGATGGAGAAATAGAGAAGCACAATTGTCATCCATATTGGGAGATTGCTTACTTTGATGAGGATGGCAATGTAGTTCGAGATTATCGAAAAGGTACTTACACAGAAGTGATGTAGGGGCACATAAAAAGGCTAGGATTGCTCCTAGCAAGTCATAGGGTATTTTGCATGGATGATAGACTCACTTACATTATAACGCGGTAAATAGTTAGGTGGTTCGAGCGATAACTATTTTTACAATAATTTTACAAAAGGAGTGTGCTACATGAAAGCGATGGAACATGGCGCGTATGAAATTACTTTATTGATCAGCGAAGCGAAAGGGGAAAAACGATGAACCTGCGAGTGAAAATTAAAAGGTTGAAAGATGTGGACCTCCCGCGATATGCGAGGTTTGGAGATGCTGGGTTTGATCTAATGGCAGCGGAGGACGTAATTATTAAGCCAGGAGAAACAAAAGTCATTCCTATAGGATTAGCTTTTGAAATTCCGCCAGGTTACGAGCTTCAAGTAAGGCCAAGGAGTGGGATTTCAAGAAGAACAAAGTTAAGGGTAATTCTTGGAACGGTGGATAGTGGTTTTAGAGGAGAGGTTGGCGTGATTATTGAAAATACCTCTCCTAAAGGTAACGAAGATTACGGATGCAACGATATTCATGGTGAGCCGGAATTTTATGAAAGTACAGCGTATCAAATATTAAAAGGAGACCGTATTGCACAGGGCGTAATAGCGCCAGTGCAAACAGCTCTTTTTGTGGAAGTAGACAAACTACCTGATAGTGAGCGAGGAATCAATGGTTTTGGAAGTACAGGGATTCGCGATGAGTAAGTACGGAAATAAAAAAGTTGAGCTAGATGGTCATGTTTTTGATAGCAAAGCTGAGGCTGATTACTACGAGGGGTTAAAAGTTCGCCAAGCTGCAGGTGAGGTTTTAAATTTTGAATTACAACCATGCTTTAACTTGCAACCAGCATTCACGAAGAATGGCAAAAAGTTTCTAGCAATTACATATATAGCAGACTTCATGGTTTATTTGCCAAATGGTGATGTAGAAGTCATCGATATAAAAGGTCTATGTACAGAAACTTTTAAGGTTAAGCGAAAATTATTCGAATACAAATACCCACATTTACAGCTCATTTTGCTAAAACATGTGAAAAAATATGGTGGTTTTATCACTTTGGATGAGTACGACAGATTAAAGCGTGAAGAGAAAAAAACTAAAAAAGGCTAAATAAAGGGAGCGGATCATAATGGCATATATCGAATTCAAACCAACGTTAAAAAAAGTAAACCTTAAACCAGATGGCAAAAAAGAAATTGTGTTAGAAGTAACGGATTCATCGTTAAAAGGTAAATTAGATGCTTTATCAGACTTAATCGATACAAAAGTTCTTATTGCATTAGAATCCATGCAAGTTAGCTTTAACGTCACTATCAATACAAAAACAAACGAACCTGTTACGCAGTATGAAGTAGATGATAAAGGCATCGTAAAAGAAGTGAAACCAGAGTATGAACAGCTAGAAGCAGACTTTGATATTCCAGAAGAAAAGATTCCAACGCGTGAAGAAAAAGAACAAGCGGATCGTGAAATTGTCGATGAATTTATTATCAGTGGTTTAGCACCAAGCTTTGATGGAATGCCGAAGAAATTACCTGAAATCGTGAAACGACGCCTTGAAGGTGAATCTTACTTGAAACTTGCAAATGAGTTGGATATGTCATCTGGCCAAATTATTGAAGTTATCGATGAATATCGTAAGCGTGTGGCTCCATTAGCATTGAAATGGCACGAATGGAAAGAAAATCAGCCAGAAGCTCCGCAACAACCAAAGGCAGAGGAGAAGCCAGTGGAAGAACCAAATTCAGAAGAACCGGTTCAGGATCAAGAGCAACAAGAATCGGAGGAATACGAAGTAACAGATGAGGACAAGCCTTTCGATGAAGAGTTAGAAGACTAATAAAACAGGTTGGTAGTATAGCGAATTCGTTGTACTACTTTCCTTTCAATCTCATACATGGGGTGATGGGTTGAATAGAGCGGAGAAGCGTCAGATACGACTTAGGATTCTAGATATACAAGATAGTCAATGTAAAGGGTGTGAGAAGGTTCCTAAAAAGCTTAGTCAAGACAAGCGTAATGGGTATTGTCGTCAAAATTGTGAAATAGGGAAAACACTCGAAAAATTAGGCGGTAGCCTAATCGAAGGGAGAACGAGTAGTATGGCTGAACAAAAAAACTGGGATCAAATTTGTGCAACGGCTGAGAAATTACGTGCTGCGGACGAAAAGAAATGGACATGGGGAAGAATCGCTGAACATCTTGGAGTTACGGAAGGGAATTTATACTATCACATTTCGAGAAGGCGTGAAGCGAATAGCGCGTCTAAAAAGCGTGTAGGAGCGTCTAAGAAACTTCGTGATACAAAAACATTACCAAAGCGTCAAAACGTTGAAAAAACGAAATCTGAACCGTCACAATTAAAATCTGTGGCTTCTTCTCATATAAGCAAGACAGAGACATTAGATAGCAGCTGGCAAGAAACAATGGCTACAATCATAGACAAAAAAGATGCACTAGCTAAAGAATTAAACGAAATATCAAAGCGATATAGCGAATTAAAGGATTTAAAAGAAAAGTTAGCGCAAGATCTTATTGCAGAAACAAAGGCACGCCTAGAAGCAGAAGATAGCTTTGAACGTATGAAACAGCAATTACGAGACTCTGAGGAAGATTACAACGTGTTAAAAAACGAATTTAATGCTCTGAATGAAAAGAAATTCGAGTTAGAGTACCAGTTGCGCAGAATGAACGATAATCTTCGATTAGCTGAAAAAATAGCCAGTGAAGAACGTGAACACCGTCTTGAACTACAAGGTAGATCACAAGCATTAGGCATGGCGCTCAAAGCAGTCTTGTAGGTGTTGATATGAAACTAACAAAAGAGGAACGTACCAAACTAACATACGAGATTGGCGATATTATAGAGCAGAAATGTAGACGTTGTTATTACAATCGGTCAGATGATGCTTGTTTTAGTATTAGTGTTTGTAGAAATTGCCCAACTGGTCAAGAATTGCGTCGGTTGGGTAGATATCTTGATCCAACTCCTAAAAAACGGGGAAGACAAATGAGAACCCCTACTGGACTTACACCCGAACGCGTTCGGGAATTAAATTTACAGGGGATTGCAGATAGAACAATTGGCATTATGTACGATAGAAGTCCTAATTATGTAAATAAATTGAAACAAAGATGGAAAAAGCAAGGGTTATGGGAAGGACCAACAAACATGTGGAAAATCAGAAAGGGGAAGGGAAATGACTGAGTTAATTGATGTAAAGGCCCTGTCGGATGAAGAATTTATTCAAAAATACGAAAAGTTCGTTTTTCATTTCATTCATAAAAAATATGGTCACAGATTACAAGCGATAAAAGACGATACAGGTCTTGAATTTGAGGATTTGGTGCAATGTGGCATGATTGCGCTAATTAAAGCAAGAGAACAATTCAAGCCTGAAATGGGATTTAAATTCCTTACGTTTGCTGTACCGAAAATAATTGGTGAAATTGGTAATGAGATTTGGAAGACACAGAAGTTGAAAATCGAACGAACTGTATATTATGCGAAGGGGAAAATCTTGAAAAATAAGTTGTCGGAAGAATCGGTGGACCATATCAGCGAAACTTTGGATATTGATCCTAAACTTGTTGAAGCTGCACAAGATTATCAACCAGGGACATTCTCTATAGATAAAGTTTTCTATCCGGATGACAACGGTGAAGGGGGAGAAAATTACTTTAGAAAAACAACTTGAAGATGAAAGTGTAGATGTAGAAAGTACAGTGGAAAACAAAGTGATTCTTCATTCTTTTTTCGATACATTGCAGCATAGCGAATTGGTTGTGTGGGACATGCATTCTAAAGGAACAAGACAAGAAAATATCGGAAAACGTATAGGGAAATCACAGGTTCAAGTTAGTCGGATTTTAGGGCGAATTAATAAGAGAGCAACGGCTTTTGGACAGAAGCAAGGGATTGCGAAGTAAGACCAATTTTGAATTTTGTATAAAAACGAGGTGGTATCGTGAATAGGTATATTGAAATACTTTCGAAAATAGATAGGGTGTATGCAGAAAAATATAAAGGGTACGGGGAACTTATTTCTGTAAGAGAACTTTACGAGAAGGTACCTTCTTTATCTGATGATTTTTGGAAGTGGTTTTTTGAATCAGGAGAGATAGATAAGTTTAAGTATACACCTGTTATTCTTCCGAGTTGGTCTGGCGATTATATGTATGTTAGAGCAGGGCAAGTAAGTATGACACACTTGATTGTAGAATATTCGTAAAAAAAACAAAGCGTTATTGTAGTACAATTTGAATTTTGTACAAAAAAAGGTGGATTGAGGATGGCTAAAACAGAGATTACTGTCGAGATGGAACGACAAATATATAGTGCAAC
>NZ_JAKUFV010000033.1:0-23774 GCF_022663595.1 Bacillus cereus group sp. BfR-BA-01360 | reverse complement strand
TGTAAATAGTTTTTTCGTCATTTTGAAATGTCTCCGATTCTCATTTTTCTCTCATTATACAAGAAATACCCTATAGAATAGACCTTTTTTTTAAGTGTCTATCCTATAGGGTACATTTTATGTGGGAGCATTGCTTTTTTATTTTATTCCGCTATTTTAGGAAAGTGAGGAAGATAGGTGGGAGCTCATAATCAGTATGGGATGAAGGAAGCCTTTACTAATTAAAGTTGCACTTTATCGTTCTCACTTAATTATATAGAGAGTCTTGTCAATCATCGATAAAAGAAAGGGGAGGATTTCTAATTTTAACTAAATAATTGAAAAAGAGGTTTGGGTATGAAGCTTCAAAATCGAGTAAGAGAATTTCGGGAAAACAATTGGCTCATCGCGGCAGACAATCAGCTTAATTGAACGAGGTGATGATGCACCATCGATTGTTTTATCATTAGGAGATCTTTATGCTAGCAGACGGTTAGTTGCCCGCTTGTCGTAATTTGTTGGTAAATCGATATTCTATGTCGAAGCGCCGATAAAATTCGATTTGCGCCGATAAATGGTGAAGAATCGCCGATATATTTCAAGTTGCGCCGATATATTTTGGGGAAGGGGAAAAAGAAGTTGCCGTAGAAGCATCTTCTTTTTTATTTGTTTATAAATTGTTTATTTTTATTTTCTATTCTAGAAGTAAGGAGGGGATTGAGATGAAAGAACCTGTTTTAGAAGTGAGAGATGTGACGAAGAGAGTGAAAGGAAGAACGTTGTTAAGCCATCTGTCTTTTTCAGTTTATAAAAATGAAATTTGTGGATTTGTTGGACCGAATGGATCTGGGAAGACGACATTGATTCGGGCCATTATGGGATTGATTCGACCAAATGAAGGTGAAGTGTTAATCAATGGTGTGAGTGTACAAAAAAATCGTAAGGAAGCTCTTCGATATGTCGGTGCAATTGTTGAAGCACCTATTTTCTTTCCTTATATGTCAGGAAGAAAAAATTTGCGGAATTTAGGCAGGATTACGCTGAATGCTGGGGGAGAGCACTTGGAGAAAAAGATTCAGCAAGTGTTACAAATCGTCGGTTTAGAAAATCGTGCTGATGATAAGGTTAGTACGTATTCACTTGGAATGAAACAACGGTTAGGAATTGCCCAAGCACTATTGGGAGATCCAGATTTTATTATTTTAGATGAGCCTTCTAATGGACTAGATCCAGTTGGGATTCAGCAACTTCGAAAAATTATTCTTGATTTACAGCGTAAGAAAGGAATTACATTCTTTATTTCGAGTCATTTCATTCGTGAACTTGAGATTATGTGTAATTCATGGGTCATGATTCGAGAAGGGGCACTGATATGGCGAGGGACAACGGAAGATTTAAAAGGTAATCAGAAAGAGCTTGAGGATATTTTTGTGGAGATGATGAGTTCATGATGAGGTTAGTGCAGTCTGAATGGGAAAGGCTTTGGGCGAAGAAGGTGACATGGCTTTGTTTTGCGATGATACCATTGATGTTATGGGGGGCTGTGAAGTATTCCATGGAGCACAATCGATCGATCACAAAAACAGCTGCAGATTATACATATGCAAATACATTCCCTTATATGGGCCTTGCAGAAATGATTGTGAGTATATTTAATCTGATTTTGCTCGTGACGATGGCTCTTATGATTTCTCATGAATATTACAGTGGACAAATGAGAATTGTATTGCAGCGTACTTATACGTATCGGCAAATTTTATTTGGAAAAATGGTTGTAATGCTTATAATGATGGCTTTGTTTTTCCTCGTATATTTCATTTGTAGTTATGTAATTGGGTATGTATGTTTTGAATTTAATCCGAATGTCTTCCTTTTTTATTATGAGCAGCCAACTAATAGTGGAACAGAAGTTTTTTTATATACACTGAAGTATTACATCATAGCGTACATCATAACAGTTTGCGTCAGTAGTATTTTTATGGCGATAACAGTACTGAGTAAGTCTACAACAAGTGCTATCGCGTTTGGAATGGGATTTATTCTCCTTTCTTTGATTGTTCCAGAAGTCGTACAAAATTTTGTATCGGATAATCAAATACTATATGTACAATCTTCATCAGTTATATATTTGCAGGCAAGAGGAATTGCTTTAGCACTTACAGAAAATGTGGACTTTATTTCTTTATGCTCCTTTGTATTAGCGATTTATATGGTTATTTCAAATTTGATTACGTTTTTTATATTAAGGAAGAAAGATCATTTTGTGTGAGGTGAGTAGAATGAAACAATTAATGATAAGTGAATTTGAACGGATTTTTTCTCGGAAAAAGACAAAGGTTATGTTATTTATTTTTATATTGTTTCTTATAGGCGATGCAATTTTTCTTGAGTATGGAGAATTAGCAATTTATAGTCGGAATGGTGTAGGAACACCGTTAAGCCAGTTGAATTTTTCAGTTGTACTAGCAAAAGAAATATATCCTATATTAGCTTTATTAATATTTCCAATTTTATTTGTGGATAGTTTTAATGGTGAGCGTTCTTCAGGTGCTTATCGTCTCGTTTGTATAAGGCCGATTGAGAGAGTGAAATTACTTTGTGGGAAATGGCTAACGCAGTTTATAGTTGCTTCGATATTTTTACTTCTTACTTTTATTACTGGATATGTATATGGGAGATTGTATATCCCCTCAGCTGAGTATACGACGTTTTTACATCAAGATATAAAATATAACGCTATGGAATCTTTTTTATATACATTGAAATATTATGGAATCTTTCTTTTTATTACTGCGACCCTTTTACTATTGGCAAGCTTCATTAGTTTATGGATGCCAAATGTAGTTCTTTCTTATTTTGGAACAATTGGAATCCTGTTTGGAGTGCTATATGTTCACCATATATTTTCGTATTTTATATTAGCAGGCCAAGAAGCGATTCGTACTTTAAGTAATGGAGATTCCACATTCTATCTTTTGAATGGTACAATTTTCGTAGTTTGTATGTTATCTAGTGTTATAACATGGCGGGCAAAAGATTTGTATGAGTAAAGGGGAGAATGACCGTGGCAGCGACCATTTTAGTTGTTGATGATGAGGAAGATATTTTAACATTTTTGGCAGATAGTCTTGCCATGGAAGGATACCATGTGCGAACGGCTTTAAATGGACAGGAAGCGCTACGTCAATTAGATGATGATGTAAGTTTAGTTTTACTGGATGTAATGCTTCCTGATATGAACGGATTTGAGGTATGTGAAAAGATTAGAAAAAGTCAAGGGTGTCCCATTTTGTTCGTAAGTGCTGATAGTAGAGAGCAATCGCGAATTGAGGGATTAATGATTGGTGGAGATGATTATATTAGTAAACCGTTTAGTTTGAAAGAGCTGAAGGCAAGGATTATTGCTAATTTACGTCGTACAATCAATAGGGAAGAAAATAAACAAGTCTTGAAATATGGGAATATTTTCATTGATTTACAAAGCTATGAGGTGAGGAGCGGAGAACAACTCATCCATTTTACGAAGAAAGAGTTTGAAATTGTAAAAATACTAGCACTTCATGCAGGGCAAGTATTAACGAAAGAACAGCTATTTGAAAAAATTTGGGGCTATGATAGTGAAAGTGATGTATCTACTGTTGTTGAACATATGAAAAAAATTCGGACAAAGATTAGCATGTATGATAAGGAGTATACATATATCCAAACAGTCTGGGGAATTGGGTATAAATGGAGTGTCCAAAGATGATTGAGCAGCTGCGTATTAAACAACAATTGGTGGTAGGTTTCTTAATCATTTTAATTGGAAGTTTACTACTTACTATTTTAACAGCAATAGGTGGTTGGTATTGGTTAATGACTGGCGATTCAGAGAAAGTGTTGCCAGCTAATCACTATCAAAATCAAATACCTACTATTGAAAAATATATTAAGAAAAAAGAAGATCTTTTATTAAATGAAAACGAGAGGAAGCAGCTAGAAAAGTTAATTCCTTTGGAGGGAATTCAATATCAAGTTGTAAATAAGAAAGGGGAATTTCTTTACGGGACATATACAAAAGAGATTATAACAGAGCAAAATCCAATTTTAAAAGTAATAAATACAAATATTCAGGAAGAAAATGATATTATTACAAATTATATTCCGGTAGTCGATAAAAAAGGGAATTTGCAAGGAGCGGTTGGGTTACATTATCGTTTAGTTAGTTCGCCAACTTCTCTGACCAATGGAATAATAGTGCTTTTATTTTTAAGTTCTCCGTTTATGTACATTACGATTTTGTCTTATGTTGTTTCAAGCCGAATGGGGAAAAGAATTAGGAAACCACTCATTGAATTATCGGAGGCTTCCAAAAGAATTCAAAAGCATGATTTAGATTTTCATTTAGAATATAATGCAAAAAATGAAATTGGTGAATTAGTTCATTCATTTGAAAACATGCGCGCTGCATTAGCGAATAGTTTATCACACCAATGGGAGTTAGAAGAAGAAAGAAGAGAATATATTAGAGCGATTTCCCATGATTTAAAAACACCATTAACTATTATTAGTGGGCATATAGAAGGCTTGCAAAGTGGCCTTTGGAAAAATGAAGAGCTACTACAGCGTTACTTACAAACAATTGAGCGAAATACGAATCGAATGGCAAAACTTATTGGAGAGTTCAATACGGTCAATGAGCTGGAAAGTTTTTCATTTCAACTATTTTTAAGTGAAGTAGATGTAGAGAGCTTCTTTCATAAAAAGATAGAAGAGTATGAGTATATTGTTAGGAAGAAAGAGGTAGAATGGGAAGTTATATTTGAACAAGCGAAAGATATAAAGATCTTTGAATTTGATCGAGAGAGAATCAGTCAAGTGATGGATAATCTTGTAATGAATGCAGTTCGGTTTACACCAGAAGAAGGAAAGATAGTATTAAAAGTAAGTATACAGCACGATGTACTTGAATTTCATATATATGATTCTGGGCCTGGTTTTCAAGCAAGGAATGTACAAAAAATTTTCCAGCGTTTTTATCAGGAGGATAAATCAAGATCAAGCAGTAAGGATCATTCTGGACTTGGATTATATATTGCAAAGATGATTGTAGAGAAACATGGCGGAGAAATATATGCGGAAAATGACGATGTATATGGTGGGGCACATGTTTGGTTTCGAATTTTTAAGTAAGTGATATAGGGCGTTTCACTTGTCGTAATTTGTTGGTAAATCGATATTCTATGTCGAAGCGCCGATAAAATTCGATTTGCGCCGATAAATGGTGAAGAATCGCCGATATATTTCAAGTTGCGCCGATATATTTTTTTGAGGGAGAAAAAATAAAAAGCTGGAAGAGGATTCTTCCAGCTTAAGAATTGCTTTCGATTCCTTCAGGGTCTTGTAATAGGTTAAACACATCTGCTAAGCAAAATGCGATAAACCAAGTCCAAAGACCATGGAAGAAAGCAGAGCTTAATTGAAGTGGTAGTGCATAGTTTGTCATGGAGTAGGAGATACAGCCCCCTACAATTCCGATCATTGTTAGTAGCATTGTTTTTTGGGCGTTTTCTTCTGGATTGAAGAGGAAGTAAATATATCCGCCTAATATTGAAGCGCTTACAAGCGATTCTATTCCGTTAAAAATGATATGTTCCCCAAGCTGAACGTTTGTCCAAAAGCAAATGGCAGCGCCAATCATCGCAAACAAAACAGCTATTGTATATCTTATATATTGATTCATATATTCATCTCCTTATGTACTAAGATGATTTGGAAGTCAACAAGGTAGGTATAATGGAAAGAAGTTCTTTTCTAAAAAGAATAATGAAGAATAACTAAGATGATTCGATAAGATGTGCAAATTTGCATTTAAAATATACCCGACTTCTCGTTTCGTTTTGCTTATAAAAGTAAGAGAAACTCCCAAGTCTATACATTCTTTTTGTAAATCTTGTTCACTGTATTATAACATATTTTTGTTTATAATGATAGAATTATCTGATTTTATAATAAGTGAAGACAAAATAAAAACGCAAGGAAAGTGAGTTCCTTGCGTTTTCTTATATGCGCTTGAAACGGCCAACGATTTCGACAGTTTCAGTAATATTCATAAATGCATGATTGTCTACGTGACGAATAATGCGTTTGATTTCTCCTAACTCATAGCGAGTTACGACAGTGTAAATAATTTTTTTCTTATGGTTGGTATAGCCGCCGACAGCGTCTACCATTGTTACACCACGGATGCCATGATGTAGTAGTGCGCTTTTGATTTCTTCGCCTTTTTCTGTAATTGTCATAATTGTTAATTTGATATGTTTCGTATGCACAGCATCAATTACTTTGCTGACAACAAAACGGCTAATTAACGTATACAAGGTAATATCCCAACCGAAAATAAAGCCAGCAACAACAAGTAGAACAAGGTTGAATACGAAAATGATAGCTCCAATTGAGATATCTTTATATTTTGCTACAATCAACCCGACAATATCAAATCCTCCTGTTGAAGAAGCGAATCGGAAAATAATTCCCGTTGCAGCTCCGCAGAGGACTCCGCCAAATACAGAAGAAAGCAAAATATCTTCTGATACTTGATGCACTGGGATAATGTTCATAGCGATTGACGATATTGCTACGAAATAAGCTGTTAAAAAGGTTGTTTTCTTACCTAAGTAAAAATGACTTAAAATAAGAAGTGGAACATTGAGTAGAAAGATAAGTGCACCAATATTGTAGTGCATTAAATAACCAATAATCATCCCTACTCCAGCGAATCCACCACTAATCATATTGTGCGGGATAAAAAACATATTCATCGAAATTGCATACAAGATAGAAGCTACAAAAATAACAATCAATTGTATGATAAATTCTAAGTGAAACGTTTTAGCCGCTGGGAAGGATAAAAAGGCGGTATCGGGAACGTAATCGGCGTCTCCTAATTGACCCATAGTATGTTTCATCTCCATATTCATTTTTGATTACAAGAAGAGAATAAAGCTTTTTTCAGAAACTGGCAACCGTTTTAGTATAATGCAAAAATTTTATAAATTTCTAAAAAATAACTTATTCAATTACATGTGTGAATATACTAAAGGAAGCGGATACGACGATGGTTTGGACAGTTTCTGCGAGGAAATATACAGAAATTGCTTTAAAATTATAAGAAAATAGAGGATATTGGTGAGGTATGCTAAAATGAGATTACTAAGGATGTGAAGCGATGGACTTTTTATTGCAAGATATTGCTTTATATATATCTGTTGTAACGACAGCATTATGTTTATTAGAAGTTTTTTTCCTTACTAATATTTCTCATTTTGTACGTCAACAAGCATCGAGTAGTAGACAAAAAGCTTTTACATTTGTTGATACATGTGAGGAGAGTATAGATCATTGGCTGCTTTTTTCTATTTTTTATAAATACGGAATGGTTCATTCTGTTCGTAGACAAGAATCAAGCGATGAGAGTGATGAAGCTGGTCCGTATACACCAATGTTTCGCTAATTCATTACGAAACATTGGAGGAATGAACATGTTAAAATCATACCGAGCTGTGCTCATTTATTTATCATTGTTACTTGTTTTTGTTTTATCTGGTTGCAGTCATGCAAGTCCTATTGATGCAAATAGTACTGGAATTTGGGATCACTACTTTGTTTATCCCATCTCATTTTTGCTTCAATTTGCCCATGATCATATAGCTGGCGGGAGTTTTGGGGTTGCGATTATTCTTATTACGCTTTTAGTTCGCTCTGCAATGATCCCATTAGCTATTTCGCAATATCGCAGTCAAATGAAAATGAAGCAAATGCAACCTGAGCTTCAAAGGTTGAAGGACAAATATGGCGATGTAAGCAAAGATATTGAAAAACAAAAAGAGTATCAAAAAGAAATGGCAAAACTCATGAAGTCAGGTGGTTGGAATCCACTAGCTGGCTGCTTGCCAATCCTTATACAAATGCCAATTTTTTCGGCACTATATTATGCAATTAGCCGCACAGAAGAGATTCGTACCTCTTCGTTTTTATGGGTCAATTTAGGACATGCAGATCCGTACTATATATTACCGATTCTTGCAGCATTCACGACATTTCTTCAAATGAAGGTGATGCAGACGTCTAAAGATCAAGTTCAAATGCTCAAAATTCAGCAGTTTATGATGCCGGCAATGATTTTATTTATGGGATTTGCTGCACCATCAGGACTTGTGTTGTATTGGGTTACTGGGAATACCTTCACAATGATGCAAACAATTATATTAAGAAAATTCATGGAACATGAACAAGGACAACTACAAAATGGCTAGAGAAAAACGCTGCTCTGATTGAGAGCGGCGTTTTTATATTATATTGCTGAATCTCTAGGTCGGATAAAGATAGTTAAGATACTCTATAATCAAGATATTTACTGTGTAGTAATACGGAGATTCGAAAAATAGGATAGCTTTTGTTATACTATAAGAAGAGATATTTTTATATATTATATCAGCGATATTATTGATTTTTTTGAAAAATCTAATATAATGAACAGTAACTACAAAATTCGACATCAAGAAGTGATGATGAGGATATGATTTATTTTTTACGATTCTCAGAGAGGGAAGCCTTAGGCTGTAAGCTTCCTAATACGAAAGAATGAATTACCACCTCTGAGCTGCAGCAGTGAATCCGTGAGTAATTGCTTGCCGATGAAAATCGTTATGGAAACTTGAGAAATTGGTAAAGTGTAGCGCTTTGCTAATCAAACAAGGGTGGAACCACGAATAAAACACTCGTCCCTTTTTGAGGGAGGAGTGTTTTTTATTTCATTTTGCATCACACTAGAATTGGAAGGAGGATACATAATATGCATCATGATGAGAAGAACAAAATTGGATTAACGGTGGCATTATCCATCGTTGTCGGAACAATTATTGGTTCTGGTGTATTTATGAAGCCAGGGAGTGTATTAGATTATTCTGGTAGTTCTAATATGGCGATTGCTGCTTGGATCATTGGAGGCTTATTAACATTAGCTAGTGGTTTAACAGTAGCTGAAATTGGAGCGCAAATTCCGAAAAATGGTGGATTATATACATATTTAGAAGAAATTTATGGGAGTTTCTTAGGGTATTTATCGGGATGGATGCAAACAGTTATATATGGACCAGCTATCATTGGAACGTTAGGTTTGTACTTTAGTTCTTTACTTATTAACTTCTTTTATTTAGATACATCGTGGAATTTACCAATTGCAATTGGTACAGTTGTATTCCTTGGCGCTGTAAATAGTGTTGGAACAAAGTATGGAGGCATTGTTCAAACAATTACAACAGTTGGGAAACTGATTCCCGTCGTATTAATTGTTTTGTTAGGTTTTTGGAAAGGGAATAGTGATATTTTTAATGTAGTTGTGCCATTATCGGAAAATCAAAGTATTGGTATGGCGATTTTAGCAACTTTATTTGCTTATGATGGTTGGATCTTGCTTGCTTCTATTGGCGGTGAAATGAAGAATCCAACAAAGTTATTACCAAAGGCGATGACATTAGGGATATTAATTGTAACATTTGCTTATGTATTAATTAATTTAGCTTTATTAAAAGTATTGCCAGCTATGCAAATTGTAAATCTTGGTGAGAATGCGACTGCAACAGCTGCTGAGATGTTGTTAGGAGAATATGGCGGGAAAATTATTAGTATCGGTATTATTGTCTCCATTTTTGGATGTTTGAACGGAAAGATTTTAACATTCCCTCGTATTCCAATGTCCATGGCTGAGCGTGGACAGCTTCCGTTTTCGAAATTTATCGCGAAAGAAAATGAAAAGTTTAACACACCAGTTAATGCAATTACGTTTGAAATTATTTTAGGGATTATTTTAATGATTATAAGTGATCCAAACAAATTATCGGAGATTTCCGTATTTACTATTTATATTTTTTATGTAATGACATTTGTTGGAGTGTTTATTTTACGAAAACGTAATGAAGGAAAAGAACGTGCTTATACTGTACCGTTATTTCCAATTGTACCGATTGTTGCCATTTTCGGGTCATTATTTGTAATTGGCAGTGCGATTATGAATGATCCTATAAGTTGTTTTTTATCAATTGGAATCGTTGTGACAGGACTTCCTGTATATTGGTATTTAAATAAGAAAAAAGAAAGATAACCTTAAAGAAGCAGGTGAAGGAATCGCTTGCTTCTTTATTTGTGAAACATTTCCTCCTAGAAGATAAGGAATCTCCTCTTGCTTGCTCTTTTGGTTGCTATTATTGTAGTAACTTTACGGAGTGGGGAGAAAGTTGAATTTTCGAGTATATATTTTAGCGATTGCGCTCGGTTCAACAGTAGGTGGCATTGTTATTGAAAAGTCATCTGTTATGTATAATGCTTGGGTCGGCGGTGGATTTATCATCTTAGCATTGCTATGTGCGATCTTCTCAATTACGAGAGAACAATCTACTCATGTGGCTAAAAAGGAATCTATCGTGTGATTAGATTCCTTTTAATTTTGGAAGAAATAGAGGTTTTACTACGGTGTTATAGAAGAGATTAATTATTGAGGTGATAAAATATGAATGATTCAATGATTGGTTTTTTATTCATGGCAGTACCGTTGTTTATCACTATATTTGTATTTAGATGGATTCGTTTTCTTTATCATAATTCGGAGAAGCAAGTTGAGCAAAATGAAAGGATTATTGAGTTATTAAATGAAATAAAGAGGCAGAATGAGAAATAGCAAAGGCATCCTGTGCTATTTCTCGATAGATAAAACGTATTATCTATTACTTAAAAAGATATGGATCAGGATATTTTCACCTTCTTATTACGAAAAAAGGAATGCTTTATTATGTATACAAGCATTCCTTTTATATATTTAATACCTCAATTTCATTAAAATGCTTCGAATTTCCTCATCATTCCTAAAGAGTTCATGATGCTTTTGGGTAATTTTAGCAAGTGCCACATCATGATAGAAAAATTCAGTAAAAAATTTTACAAATGGCTGAGACATTGTTTTCATTGCTTGCCAAGATTCTTGTTCAACACCAGCAAATAAAATTTCATAATCATCAATGATAAGGAGTAAATAACGCTCTAATGCATTTGGCTCGTCTGTTGGGATGAGAAAATGAATGTTCTTTAGTTCTGTTTCAGATTTTCCTACTATAAGGCCTTCAATATCAACACCTTGTTTCGCCTTCTACTCCAGTAATGGAAGATATTCTAAGAATGTATCATTCCAAGCAGAAATACGGATAGATTTTTTAGCATCTTTCATCATCTGTTTACTTTGTGCTTGAATAGAAGATCGCATTTTTAAGCTCCAAACACGGTCATCTGTAAATGATTTTTTGGAAATATTTGTTTCAAGCTCTTTAATATTCGTTTGGAATTCTGCTGTTAATTTTTCAATCGCGAGCTTGAGTGGCAATGCTGTATATAGCTTTCTCTTTTCTGAAACGGAATCCATTACCATTCCTTTATCGATTAGGCGAGCTAATATTTCATATATCTTTGCTTTTGGAACACCGGAATGTTTGACAATTGTTGTTGCATCTAATGGTTCATTGCTTGAGACTAAGACTTCATAAGCTTGACTTTCATATTGTGAGAAACCAAATTTTTGTAACATAATGCCTCCCGAACAAATTAGATTCTATATTAAGAATAAAGAACGATTTGTATTTAGACAAGTACTCATGAAGGATCTCTTCTAGAGAGTATAGTGAAATATATACAAATAAGTATAAATTTTTGAAATTATATAGATTGAGCTTTTTTTATTATCTATTATACTTAATATATCGATTGACATAATTAAATTTCATCGAGAAGGGGATGTTTCAAAGGAATGTGGAGAAGTTTACGTTTGAAAATTTCAGTCGTGTTTTCAGTGCTTATTACGCTGCTGTTTGCAATTTTAGGGACAACTGTATATCAATTGCAGCAGGAGGGAGCGCAAGATACACTCAATCAATATTCTCAAAATACAATGGATCTTGTCACTGAGCAACTTCATACATTTATACAAGGGATTGAAGAAGATATAGGGCATTATGGAACAAATAGCTTAGTACAAGAAGCATTGCAAAGTGGTCTAACTCCAGAAAATGAGGATGCTATTTTAAAAGAATTTTTACACTTCAAAAAGAATCATCCAGATATTTTAGATTTATATATTGGGACGAAAGATAAGAGAACGCTAAGTGCAAATCTCGCTGGGGGAGGAGCATTACCAGAGGGATATGATCCAACTTCTAGACCGTGGTACAAAAATGCTGAGGCAGATACGAAATCAGTTCATTGGGGGCAGCCCTTATATGAGGCTACAACAGGTAAATTAAGTATTGGTGTTTCAAAAGCGATTGTTGGTGAGGATGGTTCTGTATTAGGGGTTGTAGCGATGGATATATCGCTAGGAACGATTCAAAAACTACTACATAATATTCAATATAATTATGCTGGGGAAATGTTCATCATTAACGATAAAAACATTGCGCTTGTATATCCAGAAAAAGTAGGGAAAGATGTTTCAAAAGAGCCGCTTATCCAAAGTTTGAAAAAAGATACAACGAAATTTGCTGAATCTAAATTAGAAGGAAATGAGATAGTAGCCTATAGCCAATTATTTGATAAGATGAAATGGAAAATAGGAATCGTCTATCCTAAAGAAACAATTGATCGTGTATTATCTGAAACACGTAATACAGTAATTGGGATGACATGTATGAGTTTATTGGTTGCGATTACTGTATCTTTTTTATTTGCAAGAAAATTAGCAAGACCTTTGCAGTTATTAACAAAGCATGTTCAACGAGTAGCTGAAGGTGATTTAACATTGAAAATGGAAGTGATGAGTAAAGATGAGGTAGGAACGCTTACCACTCATTTTAATCATATGGTTGACCAGATGAATGAAATGGTAAGTAGCATTAAACATAATATACAGACCGTTCAACAATCTACCCGTCATCTTCATTATTTAACGAATGAAACTGTTGCTGCAAGTAAAGAGGTTTCCGGGGCGATGGAAGATGTAACGGGCGGGGCATCAACGCTTGCAAATGGTGTAGAGGAAGTTTCCACTCAACTTGGAAATATGACTGATTCAGTGGAACAAATGATTGAATCAGTAGAAGCGATTAAGGAAGTAACAAATAAGGCAGAACAAGCATCTAAACAAGGTCTTGATACGATGCATCATTTAGTTCACACAAGAGGACAATCATCATCTATTGTAGATGGTACAGAAGAAGCCTCCTGTAAACTAGAGCAGAGAGTACAATCTATTCAAAATGTAGTAGAAATCATTAAAGAAATTTCGGATCAAACAAATTTACTTGCTTTAAATGCATCGATTGAAGCGGCGAGAGCAGGCGAACAAGGAAAAGGATTTGCAGTAGTCGCAGAAGAGGTGAGAAAGTTAGCGGAACAATCAAAAGGAGCAACAGAGGAAATCGCTATGATGATAAGAGATGTACAGTTAGAAGTTGCGCGTGTTGTAGACGTTGTAAGTAAATTGAAAGACATTGCAGATATACAAAATAAGGTTACAGAAGAAGCAGAAACAGAGTTTCGTATCATTATGTCTGTAGTAGATACGATTATTACTTCGGTTGAAAAAATCGTTAGGGAGGTAAAAAATATAGGAGATGAGCAAGAAGAAATTACAGAAGTGATGCAAACAATTGCAGGGACAAGTCAAGAAAGTGCCGCAGTTTCTGAGGAGGTAAATGCATCTACTGAATCGCAAGTGGCTCACTTAGAGAAAGTATCCGATACGATGCGAATGCTAGGCGAGGAAATGAAAGGCCTAGAAAAATTAGTAGCACAGTTTAAAGTAGAAGAATAAGCGAAAGATTAGTAAACAAATATATATTTCGGTACAATAAAAAAATGTAAATATATATTTTATTAGGAGGAAAATGATCATGGCAATTGTTGATGTATCCATCATTCCAGTTGGCACAGGAAATCCAAGTGTAAGTGAATACGTAGCAGAAGTACAGAAAGTATTAGCGAAACATGCAGATCGCGTGAAGTATCAATTGACACCAATGAATACAGTAATTGAAGGAGATCTTCCTGTCATTTTAGAAGTCATTCAACAAATGCATGAAGTGCCATATACGAAAGGTGCACAGCGTGTTGCAACAACAATTCGTATTGACGACCGTCGTGATAAAGAAAGTACGATGGAGAAGAAATTAAACTCTGTTCAATCAAAATTATAGAAAAAAGTAGCGGATTTCGCTACTTTTTTCTATATAGGAAAGAGTAGGACGAAGAAAGAAAAGAACAAGTGAAAAAATGGGCACTGTACTCATACATTGCTAAAACCATGCCGGATTTAGTGAAGATTGGAATGAAACGTATCCAGAGGCAAAAGAAGAGATGGTAACATGAATTGCTGATATTAAGAAGGTAAATGAAGAACATCATAGTCAAAAGTAATAAAAACTCATAGGGTGGTTGTTATTACAGGGTGTTGGGAAATAACTATATCTAAATATTTAAATGACTTCTTACATTTGGATTGGAATTATTTGTAAGTTCTCATATTTATGATAAATTTGATATAAAAGATAAAGAAAATAGGGAATAAACTTATGGACCTAATGATAGTTTTACAGTCGTTCAAACTGAAATAGAGGATATTAGAGGGGGATGGATTAGGAGCTGAGAGAAAAGTAGCATGTACTATTAAGGAATAAAGGGGATAAATGGTATGAATAAGAAAGCCAAAAATTTAAAATATATTATGGTTATATTAGCTTGTATTGCAATTTTGGGTACAGTTTTACCCAATGTATTAGATCCGAATGAAACATTAGCAGGTAAAATTTCAATTGCAGCTTTTGGCACAATAGGCACCTGTTTCCTACTATCTATCATTTATTTTTTTGTAAAAAAGCTATTTTAAGAGGGAACAAACTTCAGATTGAGTACTATTTCCGATAGGTTCTGTTGATTGGGAAAATATTCATTCATGATTTATGTAAGAAAACAGATGGACTCTGAAACGAATAAAATATAGGATTATGTATGCTATTATTTTCCACAGGGTCATATTTCTATGGAGTATACTATCTTTTTGAATCATAAAGATATTTCTAGTATATAGCTTTTTGGTTTGATGAATGAAACAGCATTAGAGTTTCAAAAATTGTGAAAAAAGAAGTTGAAGAAAGCTTTAAGCTGTAAATGTTTTGAAAGAAGCAATCGTAATACATATATAGGCCTTTTGAACTGTACATTCTAAAATGGACAGTTTAATAAAATGATTGAAAATAAGTAAGCATCTAAAAGGTGGTTTCGATATTGTATCGGAGCCATTTTTTTTGCAGTATTTGAGTAAAATCCTATATTTTGGACTTATTCACAAACAACTTCCCTTGACCCATCTTTTATCCCGCTATTTTAGGGCAGCCTGATTGGTGAGGGCTCATAATCAGTGGGGATGGAGACCTCGACACACTGATTAAAGTTTCACTTTATAAAGGTTTTGGGGTGGAGGAGAAAATGCAGGTGAAATTGTTATGTAACGATAACGGATAACCTATATGATATTCGTATTTTTCAACGCAATAAACTCCTGTCAATCTACCTATTTTCCTAGTTTTTTTTAAATGTCGAAAAATTTTGGGGGATATTTAAAAGCGAAAATATAGGGTTTTTAATGATTTTATAGTATTATAGTAATTATCTAAATAATTATTTGTATCAAATAATTTCAAACAATGATATAATTTAGAAGAGGGGTAAAAAACAGACAAAGTACAGTCATAGGGGTGAATTACATGGAACAATTAATGCGAAATTCGTTTCTTTTCTTATCAAAAAATAAAGCGCTAACAAAACTTGCTAAAAAGTATGGCTTACGCTTTGGAGCAGGTCGCTTTGTCGCGGGAGAGACAATCGATTTAGCAGCAGCTACTATTAAAAAGTTAAACAAACAAGGGCTTTGCGTAACAATCGACTATTTAGGTGAATTCGTTGATAATGAGGCAGAAGCGAATGAAATGGCAAATCAATCCATTGAAGCAATTCGCGCAATTGGGCGTGAAAAGCTTGATTCCCAGCTTTCTTTAAAAATGACTTCCATGGGATTAGATATCTCGGATGATCTCGTAATGAACAATATGCGTCGGATTTTAGAGGCAGCAAAAGAAAATGGTGTATTTGTTACGATTGATATGGAAGACTATTCGCGTTGCGGGAAAACAATTGAAATCTTTAAGCGATTAAAATCTGAGTATGATAATATCGGTACTGTAATTCAAGCATATTTATATCGTACAGAAAAAGACATTGAAGACTTAAATGCATATAGTCCGAACTTACGTCTTGTAAAAGGGGCTTATAAGGAATCACCAGAAGTTGCATTCCCAGAAAAGAAAGATGTAGACGAAAACTATAAAAAAATTATTAAAATGCACTTATTAAATGGAAATTATACTGCAATTGCTTCGCATGATGACGCAATTATTGAATATACAAAGAACCTTGTGAAAGAACATAATATTTCACGTGATCAATTTGAATTTCAAATGCTATATGGAATTCGAACAGAACGTCAACTGGAGCTTGTGAAAGAAGGATACAAAATGCGCGTTTATGTACCGTATGGAAATGACTGGTATGGTTACTTTATGCGCCGTCTCGCAGAGCGCCCAGCAAATGTTGCGTTCGTTTTAAAAGGAATTATGAAAAAATAACCCAGGGAGAAAAAATCTCCTGGGTTATTTTAATTGTTTCAGTGCATAATGCGCCATCTTTTTTGTGTCGGGATATAGTTCATGACGAGTAGAAGAAAGAACAACGGTAATAACACGTTTTCCCTCTTTTTCATCAACAGTTACGACCGTATATTTCCCTAAAGCAGACAAGCCACTTTTACTTCCAATTGCATATGGATCATCATACAATTCTTCTCGGCCATAGTTCGCTAGTTTCACAGTACGTTCTGAAGTATGTAGTGTTGTACGCGTTGTATTCATATATTTTAAAACAATTGGATATTTCAATGCTTCTTTTGTAAGGATGGCAATATCGTAAGGTGATACTTTATTACCAAGTGCATCAGCACCGCTTGCATTTTTAAAAGTTGCATGCTTTGTTCCGAGTTCTTTCGCTCTTGTATTCATCATTTTAACGAACTCTTCTTTTGACCCTGCAATATGTTCAGCAATAGATTCAGAAACAGGATCTGCACTAATGATAAGCATAAGTTTTAATGCTTCATCGCGTTTTAACTTTTCACCAGCGTGAAGCTTAATCTTCTTACTTTGACTTTCCGTTTTAATTGCATTTTCTGTAATTGTAATCTCTTCATCTTTTTTTACATTCTCTAATAACAGAATAGTTGTCATTATTTTTGCGATACTAGCGGGATAAGAACGTTCATCTTCTCGTTTTCCATATAGAATTTCACCAGTGTCTGCGTCGATTGTAATGCCGTACTTTCCTGTAATAGGAGGTTGATCAGCTCTTATATTTTTTTGTCTCTGTGCATAAGAAAAGAAAATCATGCCGATAAATAGTGTGGAAATCATTACAATCATGATTATTGTTCGTTTCATTATTTTTCCCTCTTTTGTTACAAATAAATTGGGCAGAAAAAGTAGCCAATATTCATTATGCCACGTTTTCTGCCCAAAAATATAGCGTTATTTTTCACCCATGTTATGTTTTTTATATTGCTGATTGTTACCTTGGCGTCCCTTTTCAATACCGCGATCAGTAGGACCAGCATTTCCTGTTACGCTTGCTGCGCTTACGCCAGCTTTTGAAGGATCTTTCTTTAACTTTGCCATATATATTCCTCCTGTTTTGTCATATTCTATTACAGAAACTATGCATTTGTAGAATAACCGAATAAAAGAAAAATATTTATTTCAGAAAATTTTATCATTAAATATATTGCGAAAATTCAAGCGGTATCATATATTTATTAGTAGAGGCTCACTCATTGATTGCGACGTATGTCGAAAAATTGAATGAGCATTCATTCAAGAATAGGGGGAGAAATGGATGTTCCAAATTAAAAAGGCTGCTGTTCTCGGTTCTGGCGTAATGGGCTCAGGGATTGCGGCACATTTAGCCAATATCGGTATACCAACATTATTGCTTGATATTGTGCCACGGGCACTGACAAAAGAAGAGGAAGCAAAGGGACTTACACTAGAGCATAAAAGTGTAAGAAATCGATTTAGTAATGGAGCGCTGCAAAAATTAGTGAAACAAAAACCAGCTCCTCTTGCTGTGAAGGATAACTTGGCACTGATTACAACAGGGAATTTAGAGGATGATCTTGAACGCCTTGCTGAAGTAGACTGGATTATTGAAGTTGTTGTTGAAAATTTAGATATAAAAAAACAACTATTTGAAAAAGTAGATGCAGTTCGTAAACTTGGTACGATTGTAAGTTCGAATACATCCGGCATTTCCGTTGAAAAAATGGCAGAAGGTCGTTCAGACGACTTCAAAAAACACTTCTTAGGAACGCACTTCTTTAACCCACCACGATATTTAAAACTTCTAGAGATTATACCGACAAACGATACAGACCCACAAGTGTTGAACTTCATGAAACAATTTGGCGAAGATGTTCTTGGAAAAGGTGTTGTTATTGCAAAAGATACACCGAATTTTATCGGAAATCGCATCGGAACGTACGGGTTACTTGTAACACTTCGTGAAATGATGGAACGCGGATATAGCGTTGGTGAAGTGGATTCTGTAACAGGACCATTAATTGGGCGACCAAAGAGTGCAACATTCCGTACATTAGATGTTGTCGGATTAGATACGTTTGTTCATGTTGCAAATAATGTATATGAAAATGTGCAGGAAGAAGAAAGAGATGTCTTTAAGGTGCCTACTTTCATGCATGAAATGCTCGATAGAAAATGGCTTGGAAGCAAAACGGGGCAAGGGTTCTTCTTAAAGAAAGGAAAAGAGATTTTAGAATTAAATCCTAAAACGATGGAATATGAAGAGCGTAAAAAATTAAAAGCTGCATCTGTAGAATTAAGCAAACAAGAAAAAGGATTAGCAAATAAATTGAAAGCGCTTGTATATACAAAAGATCGTGCAGGAGAGTTATTATGGAATATTATCACACCAACTCTTTTATATTCTGCGAAACTTTATAAGGAAATCGCTGATGATATTGTAGCAATTGACCAAGCGATGAAATGGGGCTTCGGTTGGGAGCAAGGTCCATTTGAAATTTGGGATGCAATAGGAGTAGAAAAATCTGTTCAAAAGATGGAGGAAAACGGTAAGGTCGTTCCAGCATGGGTGAAAGAAATGCTACAGAATGGTTTTGCTACTTTCTATAAGCATGATAGCGGTGAAAGTTATTATTACGATAATGGAGAATACAAGCGAATTGAGCGAAATAAAAAAGCAATTTCTCTGAAACAATTAAAAGAGAAACATGGTGTTATTAAGAAAAATAGCGGAGCGAGTTTAATTGATTTAGGTGACGGTATTCTTTGCCTAGAGTTCCATTCAAAGAGTAATGCAATCGGTATGGATATTACGCAAATGATTAACTACGCTGTTGATGAAGTAGAGAAAAATTATAAAGGGCTTGTGATTGGAAACCAGTCGAAAAACTTCTGCGTTGGTGCAAATTTAGCGATGATTTTAATGGAAGCACAAGATGATAACTACTTTGAAATTGAGTGGGTTGTAAAAAGCTTCCAAGATGCGATGATGAAAATTAAATACTGTTCTAAGCCGGTAGTCGCAGCTCCATACGGCATGACGCTTGGCGGCGGTACAGAAGTTTGCTTGCCGACAGCTAGTATTCAAGCTTCTAGTGAAACATATATGGGATTAGTGGAAGTTGGTGTAGGTCTTATCCCTGGTGGAGGCGGCAATAAAGAGTTATATATAAAATATTTAAATAAAATGGCAAAAGGCGTAGAGTTTGATTTGCAAAAGGTTGCAAATAAAGTGTTTGAAACAATAGCAATGGCGAAAGTTTCGACATCTGGACAAGAAGCAATTTCTCATAATTTCTTAGGGGATAAAGACGGCATTAGTGTGAATGGCGATCACTTATTATATGATGCAAAACAAAAAGCTCTTGCACTATATGAAGCGGGGTATAAACCGCCAATTCGTAAAAAGGTTCCCGTTGTTGGTGAAACAGGATATGCAACGCTTGTACTAGGTGCAGAGGCAATGCATTTATCTGGTTATATTTCAGAATACGATCTCCATATTGCGAAAAAGCTTGCATACGTCATTGCGGGTGGAAAGGTACCTTATGGAACAGAAGTTGATGAGCAATATTTATTAGATATAGAGCGTGAAGCGTTTATGAGTTTAATAAGTGAGATGAAATCACAAGCAAGAATGCAGCACATGCTTGTAAAAGGAAAGCCATTACGTAACTAATAACGAGGGGAGATATCGTTCATGAGAGAAGCTGTCATTGTTGCAGGAGCAAGAACTCCGGTTGGAAAAGCAAAAAAAGGTTCATTAAAAACAGTTCGTCCAGATGATTTAGGAGCGTTAGTCGTAAAAGAAACGTTAAAACGTGCGAATTATGAAGGACCGATTGATGATTTAATTTTTGGATGTGCGATGCCAGAAGCTGAACAAGGCTTAAATATGGCACGGAATATCGGTGGATTAGCAGGCCTTTCTTATGATGTTCCAGCTATTACAATTAACCGCTACTGCTCTTCAGGCTTGCAAAGTATCGCTTACGGTGCAGAGCGCATTATGCTAGGACACTCTGAGGCGGTATTATCTGGCGGAGCTGAATCGATGAGTTTAGTTCCGATGATGGGGCATGTTGTTCGTCCTAATAGCCGACTTGTTGAAGTAGCACCAGAATATTATATGGGAATGGGACATACAGCAGAGCAAGTTGCGATGAAATACGGAATTTCTCGCGAGGAGCAAGATGCATTTGCAGTTAGAAGTCATCAACGTGCTGCAAAGGCATTAGCTGAAGGGAAATTTACGGATGAAACAGTGCCTGTAGAAGTAACGTTGCGCATTGTTAACGAAAATAACAAATTGGAAGAAGAAACTATTACGTTTTCACAAGATGAAGGAGTAAGAGCAGATACAACGCTAGAGGTACTTGGGAAATTACGTCCGGCTTTCAACGTTCGTGGTTCCGTAACGGCTGGTAATTCATCGCAAATGAGCGATGGTGCAGCATCTGTACTACTAATGGATCGTGAAAAAGCAGTGAGCGATGGCATGAAGCCAATGGCGAAATTCCGCTCTTTTGCAGTAGCCGGTGTGCCGCCAGAAGTAATGGGAATCGGTCCAATTGCGGCGATTCCAAAAGCTTTAAAATTAGCGGGATTAGAGCTATCTGATATTGGTTTATTTGAACTAAACGAAGCTTTTGCTTCTCAATCGATTCAAGTCATTCGTGAGCTTGGATTAGATGAGGAAAAAGTAAACGTAAATGGCGGTGCAATTGCACTTGGACATCCACTCGGTTGTACAGGAGCGAAATTAACATTATCTCTTATTCATGAGATGAAACGACGCAATGAGCAATTCGGTATCGTAACGATGTGCATCGGCGGGGGAATGGGAGCTGCGGGAGTGTTTGAACTTCTATAAAATGTGGAAGCGATGTAACGGTTCGAAAAAATAAAGGAAGAGCTAGTATCTCTCGTTACATGAGAGATACAGCTTATGAAAATATGAAGGAGGAATTTTTCATGGAAAAAACAGTGGGGAATGCAGTAAAGGGCGGTAGCTTTTTAATTGATGAGATTACAATTGATCAAGTATTTACACCAGAAGATTATACAGATGAGCATAAAATGATAGCAAAAACAACAGAAGACTTTATCGTAAATGAGGTTTTGCCAGAGCTTGAATATTTAGAGCAACATGAGTTTGATCGTTCTGTTCGTCTATTGAAAGAAGCTGGTGAACTAGGATTATTAGGGGCTGATGTACCAGAAGAGTACGGCGGAATTGGTCTTGATAAAGTGAGTTCAGCTTTAATTGCTGAGAAATTTGCGCGCGCTGGTGGGTTTGCTATTACACATGGTGCTCATGTCGGTATCGGATCATTACCAATCGTATTATTTGGTAACGAAGATCAGAAGAAAAAATATTTACCACTACTTGCAACTGGTGAAAAGTTAGCTGCATATGCATTAACTGAGCCAGGATCTGGGTCTGATGCATTAGGTGCAAAAACAACTGCACGTTTAAATGCAGAAGGTACGCACTATGTGTTAAACGGAGAAAAACAATGGATTACAAACTCAGCCTTTGCGGATGTGTTTATCGTATATGCAAAAGTTGATGGCGAGCACTTTTCTGCATTTATCGTAGAAAAAGAATATCCAGGTGTATCGACAAGCCCTGAAGAAAAGAAAATGGGTATTAAATGTTCATCAACTCGTACATTAATTTTAGAAGATGCATTAGTACCAAAAGAAAATGTTCTTGGCGAAATTGGTAAAGGGCATGTGATTGCATTTAATATTTTAAATATCGGCCGTTATAAACTAGGTGTTGGTACAGTTGGATCGGCAAAACGCGCAATAGAAATTTCAGCAGAATATGCGAACCAGCGTCAACAATTTAAGCAACCAATCGCTCGTTTCCCATTAATTCAAGAAAAGCTTGCGAATATGGCAGCGAAAACATATGCAGCGGAAAGTTCTGTTTATCGTACAGTGGGCTTATTTGAAAGTCGTATGAGCACATTAACTGAGAAAGAAGTAAAAGATGGGAAAGCAGTAGCAGCTTCAATTGCAGAATATGCAATTGAGTGTTCATTAAATAAAGTATTTGGTTCTGAAGTATTAGATTATGTAGTAGATGAAGGAGTACAAATTCACGGTGGTTATGGATTCATGGCAGAGTATGAGATTGAAAGAATGTATCGTGATTCTCGTATTAACCGTATTTTCGAAGGAACGAACGAAATTAACCGTTTAATCGTACCGGGTACGTTCTTACGTAAAGCAATGAAAGGGGAACTACCATTACTGCAAAAAGCACAAAAACTACAAGAAGAATTAATGATGATGATGCCAGAAGAAGTAGGCGATGAGCCATTAGCACTTCAAAAACATTTAGTCAAGAATGCGAAGAAAATCGGCCTAATGGTAGCTGGATTAGCAGCTCAAAAATACGGTAAAGCGCTTGAGAAAGAACAGGAAATTCTTGTGAATATTGCTGATATTGTAAGTAATTTATACGCAATGGAATCAGCCTTGCTCCGTACGGAAAAAGCAATCAAAGCAACGGGTCTCGAAAAGAATAAACAAAAAGTATTATACACGGAAGTATTCTGTCAAGAAGCGTTCAACCAAATTGAAGCAGATGCAAAAGAAACAATTATCGCAGTGGAAAACGGTGATATGTTGCGCATGATGCTATCAGCGCTTCGCAAACTAACTCGCCACACGCCAATGAATGTTATTCCGAAGAAGCGTGAAATTGCAGCGAAGATTTTAGAGGAGGAGCGTTATATAGTTTAATACGTAACAAAAAAACAGTCACTTAGGTGGCTGTTTTTTGTATTAGTCAGAAAATTTTAGATACAAGAAACGATGCACTGATCGTTGGTGATGCTTTCCAAACTTGTGGAAGAGTTGCGGTAGCAGGGCAATTGAAATGGCTATTTCCATTTCCTGCACTTGGAACATGGCACGCAGAAACAGCATTAAAGAGTGCGCAAAAATTGTTGCAGTATAAGCCGTCTGTATTAGCGACAGGAATTAGCGTTAAAACGAAAATGCAAACTGGATGAAGCAAAAAACTATCAAAAGCAAAAACGTAAAGTAGCTTGCATCCATGAG
>NZ_JAKUFV010000032.1:0-32887 GCF_022663595.1 Bacillus cereus group sp. BfR-BA-01360 | reverse complement strand
AAGAAAATGAAGATACAGAACAGGCGGAGTAGGAGGCAAATAATTGGATCGTATCGATGTATTACTAAAAACATTTATTGCTACTTTTGGTGGCTTTTGCGGTTATTTCTTAGGGGGATGGGATACAACATTGAAAGTTTTAGTAATTATGGCAGCTATTGATTACCTCACAGGAGTAATCGCAGCAGGGTATAACGGGCAATTAAAAAGCAAAGTTGGTTTCAAAGGCATCGCTAAAAAAGTGGTTCTTTTTCTTTTGGTTGGAGTGGCAGCTCAATTAGATTCTACATTTGGTAGCAATAGTGCTATCCGTGAAGCAACAATCTTTTTCTTTATTGGAAACGAGCTATTATCACTTTTAGAAAATGCTGGACGAATGGGGATTCCCCTTCCACAAGCATTAACAAATGCAGTTGAGGTTTTAGGCAGTAAACAAAAACAAGAAAATAAAAAAGGAGATATTAAATAATGGAAATTAGAAAAAACTTAGTTAGTCCAAGTAAATACGGTATTAAATGTCCGTATACAATGAATCCGGAATATATCACGGTACACAACACTTATAATGATGCTCCAGCTGCAAACGAAGTAAAATATATGATTAACAATAACAATGAGGTTTCATTCCATGTTGCTGTAGATGACCAAGAAGCGGTACAAGGCATTCCGTGGGAACGCAATGCTTGGGCTTGTGGTGATGGTAATGGGCCTGGAAACCGTCAATCTATCTCAGTAGAAATTTGTTATTCTAAGTCGGGTGGAGATAGATATTATAAGGCTGAAGAAAATGCTGTTCATGTTGTACGTCAACTTATGTCTATGTACAATATCCCTATCGAAAATGTAAGGACTCATCAATCATGGTCGGGGAAGTATTGTCCTCATAGAATACTGGCTGAAGGACGATGGAATAGTTTTATTGCAAGAGTACAAAAAGCATATAACGGAGGGGATGTTTCTATGACAACTGACGACGGCCGTAGAAAAATCAAAACAGGTGGCTTAGGATACGACGCTATCAAAGAAGTGTCAGAAGTGCTGTGCAGCAAAGGAATTAAGGGGGCTATCTTGTTTGAAGGTGAAGCGCCTTATGTATTAACTGAGAAACTTGCAAACCCAAAGATGGACAACTTTACTGCATGGTTAGATGAGCGTAACTGGTATTATGAATATCTTCAGTAATGAATTAAAGCCGGCTCTTAATTGAGTCGGCTTTTTTACTTTATAAAAAAAACACTCTCCGAAGAGAGCATTTAAAAGGAGTCTACCATGGATATGATGCTGTATGTTCATTATATCATTATAAATAACCATTAAATGTAAAATGATTGTAAATTTCTATTAAAAATTACTTTAGAGCAGGAGCGATCCAATTTTCTTTGAACTTCATTTTATCCCCAACTCTTTCAAGATTCGCTTTCGCTAGATTAATATCTTTTTGATGATATGGAACTTCCCAAAAAATCGCTAATTCTTGAACGTTATTTAATGATTTTCCAACTTTAGCACCAATCTCATTATTATACATTTCAATCATTTCTTTTGTTGTTTGTTTAGTATTCTTAGCATCGAACGATAAATAAAGTAAAAGGATATAATCATCTGGATTATCAGTACCTAAATTTTCGTTTACCTCAATCTTTTTAACAGATATACTCATTAAATCTTTTACGATAGATTCAGCTTCATTTTCAATATTAGATTTATCCAGTTGTTTGTTATTAGGTTCTTGTTTTTCAGTTGCTGCTTTTTCTGTTGTTTTTGTAGGAGTAGATTCTTTCTTTTTTAATAACCCATAGTCTAAAATAGTATCTACCTTTCCATCATTAAAGAGTATGTATACATATCCATCTTTTTCTACACCATCTAGTGCTGGATATGTATATTCAACAAGTGAAGAATCAGCACTATTTATCTCTTTTTTTCCTTTGCCACCCACAATTTTTTCGACTTCTGAAATGCTCATTCCCTTTTTTAGTTGCTTAAACTCTTTTTTAGAAATCTTTCCATCTCCTGTATTGCATGCCGAAAGTAACGTTACTACAAAAAGTAGTAATATTATAAAAAACGATGATTTTTTCAATGTTAGACCTCCTAGTAGATATAATACGACATCATTATATCAAAGTTTGGAGATACTGGGATTATTTATGAATTTATAAAATGTATGTTTAGAGATTTTTTGCTTGTTCGAGTAAGTTAAACACTTGTTCATGTTTCTCTTTTAATTCTTCTAAAGGAATTTTTAGCGCGCTAGGGTTTTCAAGTAAAAATTGTTTATATCCTTGATGTGCGTAAATAAGATGTGCAATGTCTGCATGGTTATTGTGGTGGTATAATAAATCTCCACTTTGTTTTTGAGCTGAAATTATTTCTCTAATCAATTTGTTTTTTTTAAATGCTATTGGATTGGTAATCATGTTTAAATCCTCCTTTTAAAATTTTAATTGTACGAGGTTTAGATGGATCTCGCTGAATATAACCTTTCTCTTCTAAGCGCATTAAATGTCCATGAACCGTGGAACTAGAAGCGAGTCCAGTTGCTTTGCAGATTTCCCTAACAGTAGGAGGAAATCCGTTTTCTATGACCTTTTCTTGGATAAAGGTTAAAATTTCAGCTTGTCTACTTGTTAATGGTTTCATGGTGTATCCCCCGCTTTATGTATGTAATATCTAACCATATAATACCAAGTTATTGAGAATAAATCAAACGCTTGTTCGTGTCTCAGCAGAGATATTATGCTTTCATAAACTCTTTATCAAAGTAGAACTTGTCCATTAAGTTATTTACAATTCCGTTGAATTTATTGATTCTTATTAAACTCCTCAATTATATCCATCATTCGATTGTGCTCTTTAACACATTCCTCCACATTAACTTTTCTATCTTCTAAGAACTTCATCACACATTCTTTTGAGCAATATCTACCCGAATCAAATTGATTGGTTAAATATTCGTTTACAAGATAAAAGTATTTGTGAGTTTGGATATTTACTTTTTCACCACATGTTGAACATTTAAACGTTGAATTAATCTTTCTTCTTGTACTCATTTCTCTTCTTTCATATGCATCTTCTTTAGTAAGTTTACAATTCATTTAATACAACCCCATTTCATCAGCTTCTTCTTTAGATATTTTGTAATATACACCTGGAACAAGAGAGCTGTCTATTGTGTTTGCATTTGTGGAGGGCTCCTTTGATTTGTCCTCTTCTAACCAATTATAAAAAAGCACTTTAGTGTGTGGTTTTGGTGCGTCAGAATTACTTGTGTTAGCTTGTTTATGTTCCTTAGATAGTTTGATATTATCGCTGTAAACCTTCGTGAATAAAGCTTGTACACTGTCTGTGAGAGTGCCATTACATTTTAAGAATCTATCAACTTTATTTAGTGCATTCAATGCGAGACAAAATAACCCCTTATCACAATTGCTACCCACACGTAAACCGATAATAGATGCATTCGTTTTTAAAGTATCATGATAAGTTCCAGCTTTGATTGTATGGTACATCATTTCTTGATATTCATTCACATAGTATGTATGGACTCTTTCGAACTCTTTTTGAATATCATTTTGAGCTTCTTCTAATTCGTTTTCAATTGATTTCGTTAGCGATACTATATCATTATTTTTTTCCTGTTTTAAAGAATTAAAAGAGTTAATAGAGTTATTATAGTTAGAACTTGTTTTTTCGCCTTTCAGACTTACAGTATCAAGGGTTTCAGGGTTTTTCTGTTCTGCAATCTGTCCTGCATTTAGTTCTGCAATTTGTTCTGCATTTATATAAAATACTTCTTTCATGATTGTTGTAAAATTAGGATGCGTTTTTAATACAAATACATACTTATTCTTGCCATCAGCTAATCCGCCAACTACGATTTCACCTGTTTCTTTTAATGCGCGAACTGCTGCATTCACAGTTCTTATGGAACAGTCAGCTTTACGTGCTAATGTTTCAGCAGAAATTTTACATATGCCATTACCAGAAAGCATGTATATAATGTGATCCATAACGTCTTTTCTTTTTGAGCCAATAGGAAATAAACGTTCAAAGCTTTGATTGTTTGCATTGATACGTTCGCTAATTGCTGTAATAATTTCACTTTTCTTTTTAGAGCATAATTTGTTTAGTTGCATATATTTTTGAACATCTTTATTATAAGCTGTGATTTTCTTCATAATGGTTTGTCTCCTTTGTAGAAACAAAAAAAGCAACAGAATGCCTGAATGTAAGCAAACTGTTGCTAAGAAGCCCTTACGTACTGTAAAATAGTTCGTAAGAGTACAGCAAGTGTTTGCCTAGGTGGTTAGGCGGACGGTATATATAGTGTTTGTCGCACTGTATATACACGCTGTGCTCTTTTGTTTTATTGTATTTGTGAGAACTTTACATGTTTATATTTAAATACAAAGAATCAAGTCATGCATCGGCAGACGGTGTTTATTGGCAGCTTAAATGCCTCAATTGTTCATCCGCGTGAGGTGTTTAAAGAAGCTTTTCGCCGCGCAGCTGCCTCTATTATATGTCTGCATAATCATCCTTCAGGAGTGCGCCTGCAAGGTGCGTAATTTTAGCGTTTTCTTAGAAAACTAGAACTCCTTACAATGTTCTATGGTCAGCATCTTACCTTGAGGGGAAACCTATAGAGGGAACATAGCATGATGTGAAAAGGAGAAAAGACGACAAAACTATCTAATGTCGAGTCAGTTCTTCAGACCAAGTGATGCATGGTAAAAGCTACACTGCTTGAATCCTAGACGAATGAGCGATGGGTGCGCCGTTGTCTACGATAGTTAACAGGCAATGAGGACAAAATGGGAGACATTTCTTCGCTATGTCTGCTGGGTATCGCCTGAGCCCTGCCCATAGTAAGGTTTGTCCTTCAATCTTCCACTAGAAGAAACCGTCGAAAGGGATACCTAATCATCACGTATCTAAAATTACGTCATAATGCAGGGATTGCCTAAGTGCAAGCGCCAATTGGCTATTAGACATAGGTCTATGAAAATTGCATACGGTAACGGAGTCTCCATAGTACTCAACGTTTGCTTGTAATGAGTTTAGCAAGGGGAAGGGAGACAGGTTGATGTTAACGTCAATGAGAAAGGAGTCATGAATATGGCAACAAATCCATTTCATCAGTTGGACGTTATAAGGAAAGCTTCTCAAAATGGTAAAATAATAACAGATTGTTACCGTCTGATGTATAAAAGAGAACTATGGATTAAAGCATACGTAAAGCTATATCCGAATGCAGGGAATCTAACAAAAGGAACGTCTGAAGAAACAATCGATGGTTTTTACTTACAAAAGATTGATGAAATCATTGACCAACTCAAGAAGGGGATGTTTCGTTTTGCACCTGTAAGAAGAGCTTATATTTCAAAAGCAAACGGTAAAAAGAGACCTCTAGGAGTTCCGAACTTTAAAGATAAGTTGGTACAAGAAGTAATGAGAATGATTTTGGAAAATGTTTATGAACCAATATTCTCAGATAACTCTCATGGATTTAGAGAAGGGAGAAGCTGTCACACAGCATTATCCCAAATCAAGAACACATGGAAGGGATTAACATGGTGTATAGAAGGAGCCATAAAAGGCTTCTTTGATCATATTGACCATTCTGTACTCATAAATCTTATTTCAAAAAGAATGAATGACCATCGTTTTCTTCTACTTATCCACAATGCACTTGCAAGTGGTGTGATGGAAAACTGGACTTATCAAAAAACATACAGCGGTACACCACAGGGCGGTATTCTCTCCCCCTTATTAGCTAATATCTATCTTCATGAGTTTGACATATTTTTGGAAAAGCAAATAGAGAAGTTTGATAAAGGGAAATTAAGGGCGAGAAATAAAGAATATACTAAAATACACTCGGAAATCCGTTCGCTTTCTCGAAAAGTCAAAAGCTTAGATGACAGAACAGGGCATCGATTATGGAAAGGCAGAGAGAAAATGATAGAAACTATCGCAGAGTTAAAGCGTAAACAGATTGGTATTTCCTCTGTCAATCATATGGATAATGACTATCAAAAAATGAAGTATGTTCGTTATGCTGATGATTTTGTAATAGGGATAGCTGGTTCCAAAGATTGTGCAGTGAATATAAAAGAAACGATAAAGAATTTTCTAAAACAAGAACTGCATCTTGAATTAAGTGAAGAAAAAACACTTATCAACCACTTGGAGAATCCAATTTCCTTTCTTGGATATGAATTTCGTAAGTGGAATGAAATAAAAAGGACTAGGGTCTTGTATAAAAACCATAAACAGAGGGCTCTCTCAGGAGCAATTAAGTTGGAAATTCCCAAAAAGAAAATGAAAGAATTTGCTATAAAAAACGGATATGGTAATCTTGATAATTTCAAAAGTATACATCGAGCAAAGCTGCTTAATAATTCAGAGTTGGAGATTCTGTGTACCTATAACGCTGAACTGCGAGGAATTGCAAACTACTACAAGCTAGCGAATAATTACCATCATTTAGATAAGTTGTTTTATTTAGCGGAGAGTAGTTTCATCAAAACCATAGCTAATAAACGTAGAAGCACCTCAATGAAAGTGGCTACAAGCATGAGAACCCACAAACAAGGAGTACTTTGTCTAGTAAGAAAAGATCAACATAACAATGAAAAACTTTATCAGTTTGTGAAATTAAAAGACCTGCCTAAACATAAGGGTGCGATTAAAGTTGATACACCAGAAATAGACTCATACGTGAATACAATGAAATATTTTGGGTGAACGGATTTTGAAAAGCGTTTGTTGGCAAATAGATGTGAAGCGTGCGGTACAACAAAAGGTCAGATGGAAGTTCACTACATTAGAAAGCTAAAGAACTGGAAAAAGAACGAAATTTAAAGTATTTGGACGAGATGATGATTGAATGCCAAAGGAAAACAATCGTCCTATGCTTTAAATGCTATCATGACCATCATGAGAAGCAAATTCCGATTAATCAACTGGCGAGCCGTATACAGTGAAAGCTGTACGTACGGTTCTGAGGGGGGGACTATGAAATCTGCTTTGGGAACAAAGTAAGGCGCATGCTCCCTACCCTACGACCCTACACCAAGCCGTGAAGATATTGAAGTAACAAAGCGATTGGTAGAATGCGGTAAGATTATTGGAATTGAAGTCCTCGATCATATTATTATAGGTGACCATAAATTTGTTAGTTTAAGGGAAAAAGGTCATATTTAAGACTATTCTTTTTACTTATTTTGTTTTATAATGTGTTTTATGAGTTTTTTGTAGATAAACGTCTATAGTAAAGAATGAAAAATATAAAAACGTACTGTTTTATTATAAATATAAAGTAAGAAAATGAGTCCGTGAAGATGAGAAAGGAAGATAGATGACATGTTTGGATTTGGTGGTTTTACTCGT
Organism: Bacillus cereus group sp. BfR-BA-01360; assembly: GCF_022663595.1. Taxonomy (NCBI): domain Bacteria; kingdom Bacillati; phylum Bacillota; class Bacilli; order Caryophanales; family Bacillaceae; genus Bacillus; species Bacillus cereus group sp. BfR-BA-01360. Next base: position 25,489 of record NZ_JAKUFV010000032.1, on the reverse strand, counting down.
GATCTTGGAATAGACTTAGGAACAGCGAATACGCTTGTATACGTAAAAGGAAAAGGTGTTGTATTACGCGAACCTTCAGTTGTAGCATTGCAAACTGATACGAAGCAAATCGTTGCGGTTGGTAGTGACGCAAAACAAATGATTGGTCGTACACCAGGTAATGTCGTAGCTTTGCGACCAATGAAAGATGGTGTAATTGCTGATTATGAAACGACAGCAACAATGATGAAGTATTATATTCAACAAGCACAAAAATCAAATGGATTTTTCTCTCGTAAGCCTTATGTAATGGTATGTGTTCCATCTGGTATTACAGCGGTTGAAAGACGTGCGGTAATCGATGCAACTCGCCAAGCTGGTGCACGTGATGCATATCCAATTGAAGAACCATTTGCAGCAGCAATCGGTGCTAACCTACCTGTTTGGGAACCAACTGGTAGTATGGTTGTTGATATCGGTGGGGGTACAACAGAAGTTGCAATCATTTCACTAGGTGGTATCGTAACAAGCCAATCTGTTCGTGTCGCTGGTGATGATATGGACGATTCTATCATTCAATACATTAAAAAGAACTACAATTTAATGATTGGAGAAAGAACAGCGGAAGCTTTAAAAGTGGAAATTGGATCTGCTGGAGAACCAGAAGGGGTAGAACCAATGGAAATCCGTGGTCGTGACCTAGTAAGCGGTTTACCAAAAACAGTGTTAATTAAGCCGGAAGAAATTGCAGAAGCCTTAAAAGATACAGTAGATGCAATTGTAGAATCAGTTAAAAATACATTAGAAAAAACACCACCTGAGTTAGCAGCGGACATTATGGATCGTGGTATCGTATTAACAGGTGGCGGTGCATTGCTTCGTAATTTGGATAAGGTAATTAGTGAAGAAACGAAAATGCCAGTTTTAGTTGCGGAAAATCCGTTGGATTGCGTAGCGATTGGAACAGGTAAAGCGTTAGATAATATTGACCTTTTCAAAACTGCTCGTTAATATTTCAAATACAAAATCAATGAAATTAAGAGGGTGTGAACGTGCCACAGTTTTTCTTGAACAAAAGATTAATTGTTTTGCTAGTTAGTATTATTCTCCTCGTGGCATTGATTGGAATCTCATTGAAAGAACGGAAGAGTCTAACATGGCCAGAGCAGTTTGTAAAAGATACTGTCGGTGTTGTAGAACGTGTATTCCAAAAGCCAGCGAGTTATGTTGCCGGATTCTTCGAAAATGTAGAGGATATAAAGCGCACGTATGAAGAAAATAAACAGTTAAAAGAAAAATTAGATAAGTATGCGACTTTATCTACAGATTTAAAGAGGATTGAAGAAGAAAATAAAGAGTTACGTGAAGTAATTGGTGCGAAAGATTCGCTTAGAGACTATAAGCCAACTCATGCAACTGTTATTTCTCGTAACCCAGACAAATGGTATGATTTAATTGGCATCGATAAAGGAGCTCAGCAAGGAATTAAAAAAGATATGGCAGTTATAACTGCCAAAGGCTTAGTAGGGCGTGTGAAGAGCGCGTCTCAATTTACGTCAACAGTCGAATTGCTAAGTTCTATGAACCGTACCAATCGTGTCTCAGCTGTTGTTCAAGGACAAAAAGAGAACATCTCTGGGTTAATTGAAGGATACGATAAAGAAAAGCAATTGCTTCTTTTTACAAAGATTTCATCAAGTGCACAAGTGGAAAAAGGACAGATGGTTGTCACATCTGGTCTTGGTGATATTTTCCCTGAAAACTTGCTTATTGGGGAAATTGTAGAAGTAGAACCGGATGCATACGGATTAACTCAAACAGCTTATGTAAAGCCTGCTGCGGATTTAAATAATGTGAACCAAGTAATGGTTGCAAAAAGAGTGAAACCTTCAGCAGAATTAGAACAGTAAGGGGGAGAAGAGATGATGATTTTAAAACGAGCAATTCTTCCTCTTCTGCTTCTTTTTTTCTTTTTATTTGAAAATATGTTTGCTACGTTTGTGCCAACGGAACTATTTTGGAAAAATTCGATAGCAGTACCGCATTTCTTTATGATTATCCTATGTTTTATTACTGTTTATTACGGTCCTCTTCAAGGTGTTTATTATGGGCTGTTATTCGGTTTTTTATTTGATATTGTATATACAGAGCTAGTTGGTGTATACATATTTGCTTATCCGATTTTAGCGTATCTTGTTTATAGTACGATGAGGATCTTACAGTTGAATCTATTTATTGTTTCTTTTATCGTATTGGCAGGAATAGTAGCATTAGAGTATTATGTATATGGATTTTTATCGTTATTAGGACGTATTCATGTGCCAGCAAATATTTTTTTCACAGATCGTCTCCTTGCTACCGTATTGTTAAATGGAATTTTCTTATTGATAGTTTGTTTCCCACTGAGACGATATCTTGTACGTCTATCAAAAGCGATGGAAGAAAGAGAAAAAAGGATTTTCTGAGTTTATGTCGAATTGAATCGGTGGGGTGAACTTTAGTGGACGAAAAAAAGCAACAGAACATAACAATAAAAGGGACGAAAGATGGACTAACACTTCATTTAGATGATTGCTGTTCATTTACTGAATTACTGCAAGAATTAGACGAAAAACTATCTACTCATTATTATGATGGTGATGGGCGTTCATTAATTGAAGTACATGTTAAGGTAGGGAATCGATATTTAACAGAGGTACAACAAGAAGAAATTCGTACCTTAATTCGCAATAAGAAAAACCTTGTTGTGGATTCCATTGAAAGTGATGTAATCACCAAGGCAGAAGCTATCGCTTGGAAAGAAGAAACAGAAATTGTCCCTATTTCCAAAATTGTTCGCTCAGGTCAAGTTTTGCATGTAAAAGGTAATCTATTATTAATTGGAGATGTTAATCCAGGCGGAATGGTTATCGCTGGGGGGAATATTTTTGTCGTTGGCTCCTTGCGCGGAATTGCACATGCTGGATATTATGGAGATAAAGATGCTGTTATTGCGGCATCCGTCATGAATCCGATGCAGCTCCGAATAAGTGATGTGACAACGCGGGCTCCGGAAGAGAAAGAAGACGGAGCAGAGACGGCAGAATGTGCATATATTAATGAGGACAATCACATTGTTGTCGATCGCCTGCAACTTCTCACTCATCTTAGACCTAATTTAACAAAGTTAGAAAGGGGAATTGTATAGCTGTGGGAGAGGCAATAGTAATTACATCTGGAAAAGGCGGGGTAGGCAAAACTACAACGTCTGCAAACATTGGTACAGCCTTGGCATTATCCGGAAAAAAGGTATGTTTAATTGATACGGATATTGGACTAAGAAACTTAGATGTAGTCATGGGGCTAGAAAATCGGATTGTATTTGATCTTGTTGATGTCGTTGAAGGGCGTTGTCGCTTACCTCAAGCTCTTATTAAAGATAAGCGCTTTGATGAGCTTTATTTATTACCTGCAGCACAAACGAGTGATAAATCCGCGGTAACACCTGAACAAATGGATGAATTGATACAAGTATTACGTCAAGATTATGATTACATATTAATTGATTGTCCTGCTGGTATTGAGCAAGGATTCAAAAATGCAGTGGCAGGTGCAGATAAAGCGATTGTTGTCACTACACCAGAAGTATCTTCTATGCGCGATGCCGATCGTATTATCGGGCTTTTAGAAAAAGAAGATATTGAGCCGCCGAAACTTATCATTAACCGTGTACGCAGTCACATGTTGCATGAGCAAGATATGCTAGATGTGGACGAAATTGTACGTATGTTATCAATTGAGCTTCTCGGGGTTGTTGCAGATGATGATGATGTCATTCGAGCTACGAATACAGGTGAACCTGTTGCGCTGCAACCAAACGGAAAAGCAGCATTAGCTTATCGGAATATTGCAAGACGTTTGTTAGGGGAAAATGTCCCGTTACAAACGCTCGAGCAAGAAAAGGTATCTGTCTTTACAAAAGTAAAGAATTTCTTCGGAATTCGTTAAAAGCACTTCGTATATATGCGGAGTGCTTTCTTTTTTCTTCTCATGAATATCTTTCTTTTAGCGTTCATACATATGTACAAACTATATAAAATTATATGGCTGCACGATAGTAGCTGTTTTGCAGTTTGAACAAAAGGTCGAAAAGGAAGGAGAAAAGATGAAAAATAGACGTATAGAAGAAATTCGAAAGCGGATTGCAAAAAGGAAAGAGGAACAAGAGCGGTTAGAGGAAGAACAATATTTTTCAGGTGAAGATTTTAATGGGGAAACGCTGTTAATTGAAGAGGGAGAGAAGGAATTTCACCCTCTATTTCGTAAGGATATCTTTTTATTTAAAGTGTTATTAGCAGCTATATTGGTGTTATCAGTGGCCATCTTATTTAAAAATGCCCCTCCGTCTTTTGATGGAGCGCGAGTCGTTGTAACGAAAGTAATGAAGGAGGAATTTCAGTTCGCTGCCGTGTCAAAATGGTACGAGGCCCATTTTGGAAAGCCACTAGCTTTCTTACCTGCGAGTGAGAAGAAGCAAAATACACAACAAAAAAACTATGCAGTTCCAGCTTCAGGAAAAGTGACAGAAGGATTTCAAAAAAATGGGCAAGGTGTACTTGTGCAAACAGTTACAGGTGCAACGGTTGAGTCGGTAAATGAAGGAGTCGTTATTTTTGCTGGAAAAAAAGAGGGTCTTGGGAATACGATTGAAATCCAACATGCAGATGGTACGGAATCTTGGTATGGCAATTTAGGAGAAATGTCAGTGAAATTATATGATTATGTTGAAAAGAAACAAAAAATTGGAACAGTGAGTAATGATGACAAAAATAAAAATGGTAAGTTTTATTTTGCAATCAAAAAGAATGAAAAATTTATTGATCCAATTCAGGTGATTTCATTTGATTAAATATAGGGAAGTACTGTCTAAAATTACAATACATCCATTGTTTTGGGTAGTTATAGCAGTTGGTATTTTTACGGCACGTTTTAAAGAATTATTACTTTTGTTTTTTATTGTTCTCATTCACGAGCTAGGCCATGCCTTTGCGGCTGCTCATTACAAATGGAGAATTAAGCAAATACAGCTTTTGCCGTTTGGTGGTGTAGCAGAACTTGAAGAGCATGGAAATAAACCTTTGAAGGAAGAGCTCGTTGTAATGATAGCAGGGCCAATTCAACATGCATGGATGATTGGCATGGCATATGTTTATTATAAAACTGGGTGGGTTCCTCAAGATTTGTATCAATTTTTTGTGTGGAATAACGTCATTATTTTAAGTTTTAATTTACTTCCTATTTGGCCACTTGATGGTGGGAAAATTGTCTTTAATATATTATCGCATCAATTTCCTTATTTACAAGCACATGACAAAATGATGAAAATATCATGTGTTTTTTTTAGCGTAATATTAGGGTGGCAACTGATTTGGAATAAGAATAATATTATGATGTGGGTACTTCTTCTCTTTTTAGCGATTTCGTTGTATCAAGAATGGAAGCAACGAAGATATGCATTTATACGCTTTTTATTAGAACGTTACTATGGAAATAAGCGCGAAATTGAAAAGATTTCTCCTATTGAAGTAAATAGAGAGGATCGGTTATATACGATTTTTACAAAGTTTCGAAGGGGTTATAAACATTCAATTATTGTACATGGTAAATATAAAGAGCATTATACACTGGATGAAAATGAATTGCTGTATGCATATTTCACTGAAAAGCGCACAACATCATCTGTGGAAGAGTTAATCGGTTAGTGTTGACGATGACACTAACCTTTTATAATGTAAGAAGAAAAAATGAAAAAGTGAGGAAGGTATTTTGAAGACGTTATATATTAACTATACAGGTTCGGAAAAGAGAGTGGCAATAGAAGAAAAACAAAAGATTGTTGAACTTTCGTGGCACCGCAATGGGGACGAAGAAATTGTTGGATACATTTATGTTGGACGTGTTGTCAGAACGATTGCTGGTATGAATGCGGCATTTGTAAATATCGGTTTAGAAAAACATGCTTATCTTTCTTACGATGATGTTCCAAAGGCGTACCGAGTTCATGAGGGGCAAGCTATACTTGTACAAGTAGTAAAAGAAGCAATCGACACAAAAGGTCCTAAATTAACAGCGAATATAGAATTTACCGGGAAATATGTTGTTTATATGCCTTATGATGAAATGCGTGCCGTTTCCCGGAAAATAAAAAGTCAAAAAAAACGGAAAGACTTGTTTGCAATTGAGGTAGAAGGGTTAGGAGGATATATCTTTCGCTCGGCATGTGAGAAAGGAACAACGGCTGATATAAAAGCTGAAATAGAACACTTTCAACAATTATTTGAAGAACTAAAAAGAAAAGAAAGGTGTGGAAAGGCACCGGTATTAGTTCATCGCCCAGCTACTTTTTTAGATCGTATATTTCAAGAAAACCCTACTGAATCAATTGAGAAAGTGGTTGTAGATTCAAGAGAACCGGTAAGGGAGTTAGAAAATAAGCTAGGTAAAGAAAAAGTATTTTTCTATCGTGAAAAGTCATCCATGTTTAGTCATTATGGTATCGAGAGAGAGATCGAAAAAGCATTACAAAAAATTGTTTGGTTACAAAATGGCTCCTATTTAATTATAGAACAGATGGAGACAATGACAGTTATTGATGTAAATACTGGGAAATTTACTGGGAAACAAGATTTACAAGATACAGTTGTACGAACAAATGAAATAGCTGTTGAAGAAATTGCTCGTCAGTTACGACTACGTGATATTGGGGGAATGATATTAATTGATTTTATCAATATGAAAAAAGAAGAAGATCAGGAGAGAATACGCGAGAAATTAATAATAGCTTTGCAGGATGACCGTACATATACGAGGGTTCTTGGATTTACCGAGCTCGGCATTTTAGAAATGACACGTAAGCGCAAGAAACAGTCACTGCGTGATATATTATTAGAAGATTGTGCGAAATGCATGGCAACAGGGTATAGTATTTCAAATGAAACAATTGCGTATGAACTAGAAAGAGAACTGCTCTCGTATAGTCACATGGAAGATGAAGCGGTGCTTATTGCAGCGCCGAAAGCTGTGCAAAAAATATTTTTACAAAAAGAATTGCAAAAAAATATTCCATTTCAAATTTATTTTAAAGAGGAAGAAATGGAAAAGTACGCACTTATTAGGTTTGGAACGAAGCAGGAGATGATAGATAGGAAAAATAGTTAGTAGAACATTTGTTGACAATAGTCAATGATTCGTGGTAACATCTTTATGTTATAGTTTATAGCACCTAAATGGCTATATACTACAACCGCACAATGCAGGTGTACAAATGACAGTCTATGTCTACCTCGTGTTGGCGAGTCTTAGTAATTATGAGGAGGTGCAAGTATGTACGCAATTATCGAAACAGGTGGCAAACAAATCAAAGTTGAAGCTGGTCAAGAAATCTACATTGAAAAATTAGATGTTGAAGCTGGTGAAACTGTTACTTTTGACAAAGTTCTTTTCGTTGGTGGCGAAAACGTAAAAGTTGGTAGCCCAGTTGTAGAAGGTGCAACAGTTACTGCGAAAGTTGAAAAACACGGTCGCGCTAAGAAAATCATCGTTTTCAAATACAAAGCGAAAAAGAACAATCGTAAAAAACAAGGTCATCGTCAACCTTACACTAAGCTAGTTGTTGAAGCAATCAACGCTTAATTCTGGTTAAGATGATTAAAATTACGATTAATCGTACGAAATTAGGAAATATCCAATCATTTAAAATGACTGGGCATGCCGATTATGCGCCGCATGGACAAGATCTTGTCTGCGCTGGAACAACTGCGGTTGTGTTCGGATCTATAAATGCTGTGGAAGTCCTTTGTAATGTAGAGGCAACGATTGAACTTGGAAGTGATGGTGGATTTTTAACGTATGAACTGCCTAATGATTTAGACGCTCATACGATGGAAAAGGCACAAACACTGTTAGAGGGATTAGTTGTTTCACTTAAGACGATTGAACTTGATTACGGAAAATATATCCGATTAATAGAAAAAGTACGGGAGGTGTAATATATGTTAAGATTAGATCTTCAGTTTTTCGCATCTAAGAAAGGTGTAGGTAGTACAAAGAACGGTCGTGACTCTCAGTCAAAACGTCTTGGTGCTAAACGCGCAGATGGTCAAATGGTTACAGGTGGTTCAATTCTTTACCGTCAACGCGGTACAAAAATTTACCCAGGTGTTAACGTTGGTCGTGGTGGCGATGACACTTTATACGCGAAAGTTGACGGCGTAGTACGCTTCGAGCGTCTTGGTCGTGACCGCAAACAAGTGAGCGTATATCCTGTTGCTCAAGAAGCATAAGAAACTCACGGAAAACTCTAACCTGAGTGCAGGTTAGAGTTTTTCTATATTAAGGAGCATCTGAATGAAAGAAAAATGGACAATTATAGATGCGTTGCGTCATGCAAGACATGATTGGCTCAATCGCATCCAAATGATTAAAGGAAACCTTTCCCTTGGAAGAGTGGAAGAGATTCATAGGCTCATCGATCATTTTGTCCAAGAAGCGAGACAAGAATCTAATCTGATAGGGTTATCTATGCCTTTATTTTCAGAATGGATTTTAACATATAATTGGAAACAGCAACCGTGCTTATTGGAGTATGAAGTATTAGGAGAACTACATAACTTATCTCATCTTGATGAGGTAGTGTGCATATGGACGGAAGAATTTTTCTCAATGCTTCAGCATAGTTTAGACGTTTATGTTGAAAATTATGTTTGTATTACAATTGAATGTAACGCGGAGAATGCTCGTTTCTTTTTTGATTTTCGTGGCAAGCTAACGAATGTAGAGAGGTTACAAACGTGGCTTGCAAATGAAAAAAATGAATGGTGTTCCATTTTTTATACAGTCCGAGATGATGAAGTCTCGGTTATATTACAACCAATTGAAAAAGTGTGGTGAAATAATGTTTGTAGATCAGGTCAAAATATACGTAAAAGCTGGAGACGGCGGAAACGGGATGGTTGCGTATCGTCGTGAAAAGTATGTTCCAAAAGGTGGTCCAGCAGGTGGAGACGGTGGTAAAGGTGCAGATGTTGTTTTCCAAGTAGATGAAGGATTACGTACATTAATGGATTTTCGCTATCAACGTCATTTCAAGGCTGACCGCGGGCAACATGGTATGAGCAAAAACCAACATGGCCGTAAAGCTGATGATTTAATCGTAAAAGTTCCGCCAGGGACAGTTGTGAAAGATGTGAAAACGGGTCATATTCTTGCTGATTTAGTCACACATGGACAATCAGCAGTTATTGCTAAAGGTGGCCGTGGTGGTCGTGGTAACTCACGTTTTGCGACTCCTACAAATCCAGCTCCAGAAATTGCTGAGAATGGTGAACCGGGCCAAGAACGTGATGTTATCTTAGAACTGAAAGTGTTAGCCGATGTTGGACTTGTTGGATTCCCTAGCGTTGGGAAATCAACGCTATTATCTGTCGTATCATCAGCGCGTCCGAAGATTGCAGAATATCACTTTACAACCATTGTGCCAAACCTTGGTGTTGTCGAAACAGGTGATAATCGCAGCTTCGTTATGGCTGACCTTCCAGGGCTCATTGAAGGTGCCCATGCAGGTGTTGGACTTGGGCATCAGTTCTTGCGTCATATTGAGCGTACACGCGTTATCGTACATGTCATTGATATGTCTGGTTTAGAAGGGCGCGATCCATATGAGGATTATGTCACAATTAATAATGAATTAAAAGAATATAATCTGCGTTTAACAGAGCGTCCACAAGTTGTTGTTGCAAATAAAATGGATATGCCAGATGCAGAAGAAAACTTACAAGCATTTAAAGAGAAAGTGGGAGACGAAGTAAAAATCTTCCCAATCTCAGCTGTAACAAAACAAGGGGTTCGTGACTTACTGTTTGAAGTAGCGAACTTATTAGAAACAACACCAGAATTTCCAGTACATGAAGTTGTGGATGAGTCGGAAGCAAGTGTAATGTACAAATTTGAGACGGAAGGTGTTAAATTTGAAATTACACGTGAAAGTGATGGCACGTTTGTTATCTCTGGTTATGATATCGAGAAAACATTCAAAATGACAGACTTCTCACGTGATGAATCTGTACGTCGTTTCGCTCGTCAAATGCGCGGAATGGGTATTGATGAAGCGCTTCGTGCACGTGGTGCAAAAGATGGAGATATTGTAAAAATTCTTGAATATGAATTTGAATTTATCGACTAAGACTGCCGAAATATGGCAGTCTTTTTTTATTGCGATAGTAAGATTTATAAAGGAAAAAATCCCCACCAAATAAATTTTCAATTTATAATGGAAAAAGGAGTAATTTTAGAACAATTCTTTTATGGGGAGAAAAAGAACATGTATAAAATATTAATTGTAGAAGATGATGAGAAAATTGCGGGAATATTAGAGGAACATTTAAAAAGATATGACTATCAATCATTTAGAGCAAATGATTTACGTCATATAAAAGATGAGTTTGTAAAAGTAAATCCACATCTTGTATTACTGGATATTAATTTACCTTATTTTGATGGCTTCTATTGGTGTCGGCAAATCCGCAGTGTATCGAATGCACCGATTATTTTCGTTTCTGCGAGAACAGGAGAAATGGATCAAGTAATGGCGATTGAGAATGGCGGGGATGATTATATTACAAAGCCATTTCATTTAGATATCGTCATGGCAAAGGTAAAAAGTGCACTTCGCCGTGGGTATGGGGAGTATGCTTCTGCGGCAGAGAATGATTGTTTAGGTGTAAATGGACTGTTGTTATTCCCATCTCAGCACATTATAGAGTGGCAGGGGCAACAAACGGAACTGACAAAAAATGAATTTTACTTATTAGAGTGTTTAATGAAACAAGCAAATCAATATGTAACGCGTGAAGAGTTGTTAGAAGCTCTATGGGATGAAGTAGCTTTTGTTGATGATAATACATTAACAGTAAATGTAAAGCGAGTAAGGAAGAAATTAGAGGAGTTAGGCATTAAAAATGCAATTGTAACGAAACGTGGATATGGTTATGCGCTTCTTACAGAGTGGAGCGAAGGACATGAAGGTTAAAACGTACCTAATAGATCGCTTTTCTTTAATTTTATCTTATATTGTAAGCCTTTGTTTATTTGGACTCGTATTGCAGTTGCAAAGTCTGTTAGAAAAAAGATCAATTGACTGGAGTACGTGGTTATATGGGCTTTTATTAGGTACTGTTGTGTTTACTGTATACCTCATTTACGATTATCGAAAACGAAGTGTGTTTTTAAAGAGAATTGAAAAATATGTTGCTGGCGGAAATACATTACATGATTCTTTACTTATTGATGAATCTTATACGTCAGAGCAAGAGATGGTCGTTGAAGCCTTTACTTTGCTCAGACAGCAATATATGAATGAAGTTCATAAACAGCATGCGAAAGAAGAGCAGCAAATGATATTTATGAACCAATGGATTCATCAAATGAAAACACCAGTATCTGTTATTGAATTATTGTTGCAGAAGTTTGGTAAAGAGCATCGTGAAGCGAGAGCAACAGTTGAAAGTATTCGTGAGGAAAATAACCGCATACTAAATGGTTTAGATTTAGCGTTACATATGGAAAGGCTAGAACAGTTTGCGAAAGATTATAAAGTAGAAGTAGTAAATGTTATAGAGGTCGTGCGAGGTATTATTAATGAAAATCGAAAATCCTTCATTCAATCGTCTGTATTTCCGAAAGTGATGTTTGAGGAAGATACCTGTATGATTGCATCTGATAGAAAATGGCTAAGCATTGCTATAGGTCAAATTGTTTTAAATGCAATGAAATATACAAAAATTTCAGAAGTAGAGAAAAAAGAAATTCAATTTCAAATTGAAGAGAAAAATCAAAAGGTGTTATTACATATTAAAGACAATGGAATCGGTATTCCAGAGCAAGACGTGAAGCGCATATTTGATCCATTCTTTACGGGAATAAATGGACGGAAAACGAGAGAAGCGACTGGGATGGGTTTATATATTACGAAGGAAATTTGTGATAATTTGCATCATGGTATTTATGTGCAATCTGCTGAAGGGGAAGGAACGACATTTACGTTCAAATTTGCAAAAGATGAAGAATATCATACATTAATGAGAAAAATGACAAAACTGTAAGATAACAAAATGTTTTGTAAGGGAAATCACTCGTTTTTTTTTCTTCTTTTTCTTATAGTAAATGTAAGAAGAAAACATATAGGGGGATTAGAAATGAGTGTTCTTGAAGTAAAAGGGGTAACGAAGGTGTACCAATCGAAAGGCTCAGTAGCGACGACTGCTTTAAAGGATATAAATTTTAAAATAGAAGAAGGCGAATTTGTAGGGATTATGGGTCCTTCAGGAAGCGGGAAAACAACGCTTTTAAATTTATTAGCGACAATTGATAAGCAAACTTCAGGTCATGTGCTTGTAAATGGGGAAGAAATTAATCAAATGCGTGCTGCAAAGTTAGCAGAATTTCGCCGTACACATTTAGGATTCATCTTCCAAGATTTTAACTTACTTGATACGTTATCGATTAAAGAAAATATTATTTTACCACTTGTAATGGCGAAGAAATCCGTAAATGAAATTGATGCAAAAGTACTTGAAATTGCGAAGTTTTTAAGCATCGAAGAAATTTTAAATAAAAAAGTATATGAAGTATCAGGCGGACAACAACAGCGTGCAGCGGCTGCGAGAGCAATCATTCATGAACCGACGTTAATTTTAGCAGATGAGCCAACTGGAAACTTAGATTCGAAGTCAGCGAAATCATTAATGAGTGCATTGCAAGATTTACATGAGCACAAGAAAGTAACGATTGCAATGGTAACGCATGATCCAGTAGCTGCTAGTTATTGTGAACGTATCCTTTTCATACGTGATGGAGAGATTTTCTCAGAAATACATAAAGGAAGAACGAAACAAGCCTTTTTCCAAGAAATTCTAGACGTACTCGCGATGCTAGGAGGAGAATATCATGAACTTTCGCCAGCTCGCGCTTAATAACGTAAAAGGAAATTGGCGTAATTATAAAGCGTTTCTTATAAGTAGTTGTTTATCGATTATCGTATTTTTCATGTATGCTTCCTTTATTTATCATCCAGATGTCGTAGGCGGTAATATTAGTATGAGAACGATGATTACAAAAGGGTTAGAATCGATGAACTATATTGTAGTCATTTTCTCAGCACTCTTTATTTTATATGCAAATTCAACATTTTTACGAGCAAGAAAAAAAGAATTTGGTCTATTAACATTAATAGGTGGAACAAAATCCCAACTAGGCCGAATGATTATATTAGAGCAACTTATGTTAGGTAGTATCGCAATTGTAATAGGTATTGGGATTGGAATGCTTTGTTCAAAATTATTTTTTCAAGCATTAAGCGTATTATTAAAAATAGATAAAACACTTCCACTCGTATGGAATAGTAAAGCAGTTGTGATTACAGCGGGTGTATACTTTATTCTATTTTTAATATTATCATTGTTTAGTGTTTGGACAGTAGGGCGCTTGCAAATTATTGATTTATTAAGAGAAGCAAGAAAACAAAAAGTAGAGCCGTTTGCATTTACATGGTTATGTGTAGTTGGTATAGGGTGTATTATTACTGCATATGTACTTAGCTTCCAAGTAACGGTTCTGAATTTTATCATTCTCTTTTTACCGGTTGTAGGACTGACAATTGGCGGAACGTATTTACTATTTACACAAGGAAGTACAGTTGTATTAAAAGCGTTGCAAAAACGAAAACAATCTTTTTATACATATCCAAATATGTTCGTACTTAGCAATCTTATTTATAAAATGAAAGATAATGCTCGTTTTCTATTTGTAATTTCTATTATTACGGCGGTTGTATCTTCAGCAGTTGGTACGCTTTACGTATATTTTGAGGATATGAGTTATAAGACAGTAACTAGTACCCCGCATGCTATTTCGTATGAGGAAAAAGGATTAAATACGCATAGCCTTATTAATGATGAAAAAGTACAAGAGCTTGTAAAAAAACATGGGTTTGAAGAGGCACGAAAAGTAACCTACGTAAAACTACCGGCAACACAGAAAGTAACGATGTTTAACAAAGAACATAAAGTACCGATGACGATTATTTCAGAAAAAGAATATAACGCGGAAGTACGTAAACAAAAGAGAGAGCAAGTTAGAGAAGTTCATAATGCACCAGGTAGTGCAACGATGGTCATAATGGATATGGCGAACGATATGATGAAGATAGATCGTACGAAACCGTATGAATTTACAATTAACGGACAAAAACAGTCTGTTCAGTTAAATAGCCCAACTTCATTTTCTGTTTTTAATGATAGTGAATATCTCATTGTGAATGATCAAGATTTTGAGAAATATGAAAAGCTTGTACCAGATGAAGAAAAGACGAAATATTATGGTTATTATATTGAAGATTGGAAAAATACAGAAGATCTTGTATTAGATTTAAAAAAGGAAATTGCGCCAGAAAAGCAAGGAGAATTGAAAAACTCAGTGTTTGCTTATAAAAATATAAGAGAAGGTGGAGCAATTACAATGTTCATCGGTTTCTTTGTAGCAGTACTGTTCTTCTTCTTCGCTTGTAGCATGACATACTTTAAGTGGTTTAATGATAAAGAGCAAGATCGTATTCAGTTTAAATCGTTAAAGAGAATTGGTATGACAGATAAAGAAATTCGTAAAATTGCAATTCGACAAATGGGCGTTATCTTCTTTATTCCAATTTTAATTGGTGCAATTCATAGTGGATTTGCTCTTCATACGTTAGGGAAAATGCTTTATATTGATTTATGGAAATCAGGTGCGATTGTAATTGGTTCATACATTTTAGCTTCTGCGATTTACTTTATAATCGCGCAAAGAGGATATTTGAAACACGTGCAAAGCTAGAGAAACCTCTAGCTTTTTGCCTATGTAGTAAGTTACAGGAGGACGATAGATGAACATTCAGCAACTAGCGCTGCAAAATATAAAAGGAAATTGGCGTAATTATAAAGTGTTTTTCTTAAGTAGTTGTTTTGCGATATTTGCATCTTTTGCATACATGTCTGTTATTGTACATCCGTATATGAAAGAGACGATGTGGTATCAAAACGTACGCTGGGGACTTATTATATGTAATATTATAATTATTTCTTTTTTTATCATATTTATTTTGTACTCTACTTCTATTTTCATAGAGGCACGTAAGAAAGAATTAGGATTATATATGTTAATGGGGGCAACGAAATCTAACGTAATTGGAGTAATTATGACCGAGCAAATGTTGATTGGGGTATTTGCTAATATTTTCGGCATTGGGCTTGGTATAATCTTTTTAAAGCTCTTCTTTATGGTATTTAGTATGTTACTGGGGCTTCCGAAAGAACTCCCTATCATATTTGACGTGAGAGCAATTGGGGGAACGTTTATTGCATATATGGTCGTATTTGTTGTCTTATCTTTTATAAGTGCTTTACGTATATGGAATATAAAAATCATTCGGTTATTAAAAGAATTTCGCACGGATAAAAAAGAGAAGAAAACATCAATGCGGCTTTGTATATTCGGGCTTATTTGCTTAGGGATAGGATATGCGTTAGCATTACAAACTACGATGCCAACGATAGCATTCTATTTTTTTCCTGTGTCTATACTTGTCTTTTTCGGAACGTATTTTTCTTTTACACACGGCACTGCTCAAATATTAGAATTGATAAAACGAAATAAAAAGATTATGTATACATATCCGTATTTATTTATAGTGAATCAATTGTCACATCGAATGAAGGAAAATGGTCGTTTTTTCTTTCTAATGTCAATGGCAACGACGTTTGTAGTTACGGCAACAGGTACGGTGTTCTTATATTTTTCTGGTATGCAAGATATGTGGCGGGGCGGGGGTGTACACTCATTTTCTTACATAGAAAAAGGTACTTCTTCTCATGAAGTCTTTGCGGAAGGTATGGTTGAACAATTATTGCACCAATATGGATATGATGATTTTCAATCTATGAGTTTTGTTGGAGTATATGCATCCTTTCAGTCTAGTAAGGGAGAAACAGAAATAGCAACGCTGATGAAGGAAAGTGAATACAATCAAGAGGCAAGAAAACAAGGACAGAAAACGTATCATCCTAAAAAAGGATCCGTTACACTTGTTTATTATAATAAATACAATCATCCGAATATGTATGATCAAAAAGAGATTCAATTACAAGTAATGAACCAAACATATTCATTCGTATTTAACGGTCAGAAGGAAGGGATACAATTTAACTATCACCCTTCACAAATTAATGGTCTGTTCTTCGTCATGCATGATGAAGACTTTGACGGTATAGCAAATAAGGTTCCTGATTCTGAAAAAATGATATATAGAGGCTATACATTACCAAATATCGAAAATACGAAAGAATTAAATGAAGATTTACGGAAACATATGAAACAAGATGATAATAATGCATTTCGAAGTAATATGGAGTTATATGTGAATATGAAAGCTTTCGGCGACATTACTCTATTTGTAGGCTCATTCATTAGTATATTATTCTTTCTTACTTCATGTAGCATCGTATATTTTAAATGGTTTCATAATATTGCATCAGATCGTAAAGAATACGGGGCACTCTCTAAACTTGGAATGACGAAAGAAGAAGTATGGAGAATTTCCCGTTGGCAATTATGTATGCTATTTTTTGCGCCAATTATAGTAGGAAGTATGCATAGTGCGGTTGCGTTATATACGTTTCATAATACGATTTTTATGGATGGTTCATTAAGAAAAGTAGGCTTGTTTATTCTATTTTATATCGCTGCATGCATCATGTATTTCTTTTTCGCTCAAAGAGAATATAGGAAACATTTAGACTAGCGAATGCTAGTCTTTTTTAAATATTCAAAATTTACATAGAAGAATATAAAAAAGTATGGTATAACAGTAAGAAAACGAAAAAGAGGGGAAAAGACGATGATTCGAGTAGGATATTTAGGACCAGAAGCAACATTTACAAATATGGCGGTGAGTCGTTTTTTTCCAGAAGCAGAGCATATACCATATAGAACAATTCCAGATTGTATGGATGCAGCAGCAAATGAAAATGTAGATTGCGCTGTTGTGCCACTAGAAAACGCGATAGAAGGTTCTGTTAATATTACCATTGACTATCTTGTACATGAGCAGCCGCTCTTTATTGTAGGAGAAATTACCGTACCGATTCAGCAACATTTACTTGTGCATCCAAATTATGAAGAAACATGGAAAGATGTATATGCTGTATGCTCCCATCCACATGCTATTGCACAATGTCATAAATTTTTAAATGAAAAATTAAAAGGAATAACAGTTCGAGATATGACTTCTACGAGTGCAGCGGCGCAATATGTGAAAGAACACCCAGAAGAAAAAATCGCAGCTATTGCAAATGAAGCAGCTGCTGAAAAATATGGATTAACAATTGTGCGGCACAATATACATACGCATAAAAATAATCATACTCGCTTTATTGTGTTGCATAAGAAAAAGAAGGCATCACTTCCAAGCAACGGAGAACATCGCGGAAAAAAAACGACCCTTATGATAACGTTACCTGCTGATTATGCAGGAGCACTGTATCAAGTTTTATCAGCCTTTGCATGGAGGAATTTAAACCTATCTAAAATTGAATCTCGTCCAATGAAAACAGGGCTTGGAAATTACTTTTTCTTAATCGATGTAGATCGAGCATATGATGACGTATTATTGCCAAGTGTAACAATGGAGCTGGAAGCGCTTGGATTTTCAGTCACGGTGTTAGGGAGCTATTCTTCTTATTGGTTGTAAGAGGTGAGGGATGGACTGTCGATATTTGTCGGTAAATCGATATTTCCCTTCTAATCGCTGATATATTTTGAAAATCGCCGATATAACTTCATTGGATCATACATTTGGTGATAGACTAATAAAAATCCCACCTGTTAAAGGTGGGAATTGCCAATCTAGCTAAAAAAACGCTTAAAAAGCGTTTTTTTAGCTTACTTTAACTTCGCAAGACGATCTGTTAACTGTTCACGCCAAACATTCGCTAGTTCGGGAACAGCAAGGATTTTTTCGATTCCGGCTCTATCTTGTCGGTTATGAAAGTAAATGTCGTTGGTGAATAAAACAGAGACGCGACTTGGATGAGGCTTAAGTAATGAAATTTTGGAATCTTGTCGTACGACACCTTCCTGAAGAACGCGGCATAAATAACCGGTATAACCGGTTTCTACAATACGGGGTAAGATACCAGGAAGCCCGAGCCGTTTTGAAATTGTACTACATGGTATTCTAGCTTGTGTAACTTGAATAATAGCATCGCCTAATTGATATGTATCCCCAATACAAACGTCACGCTCTAACATATTTGTGACGGTAATGTTTTCACCAAATGCAGAAGAGGGAAAGGGTATTTGAAATTCTGTTTCCCATTGCTTGTAATGCTCGTATGGATAAACACAAACAGCGCGATCAGGACCACCGTGATAACGTAAATTAGCTACATCATCACCGCGGAAGCCATCTTTCGAAAGAAACGCTTCTTCTGTAAGTTCCTTACATATACCTGTCACCATTTCTTTATTTTCACCGTACTTCATTTGCTTCGGTTTTCCTATGCTAAAGTGAACAAGTTCCATCACCATATATATCATTTCTCCTTTGTTCGCTAGTGTTAATATATATCATTTTTTGTAAAAAAGCACAGAGGATCATACAAGCCTCTGTGCTTTTTATGAATAAACAAGAAATCCGGCTCTATTTAGTGCGTCACAAGCTGCATCTAATTTTTCTTTAGAGTCTGCCTCAATAGTATGCAAGTGAACTCCATCTGTTAATTGTGAGAGGTAAGAGGCATTTGTCTCTTGAATCTTTTGTAAGTATTGTTCAACATCAAAGCGATTGCTTACCATAATAGAAGCTGTTAAATCTCCATATACAGGGTGCTCTACTTTTACATCTTTAATTGTTACACCATGATCAACAAGCATAGTAAGCTCTTGACGTACTTCTTCTGGCTTATGTTGACAGACGATAACGCGTTCAAGGGCTTGTTGTTTTGCATGTGGCTTTAAATATAAGTATCCTTGTGCAGTTGCAATAATCGGTTCATTTCGTGCTTTTAGCAAGGAAATATCTTGGACAATCACTTGTCTGCTAACATTTGTTTTCTTTGATAATTCACTTCCAGATAACGGTTTATTAGCAGCGAAAAGCCATTGTAAGATAAGCTGCCTTCTTTCTTCTCCTAAAATCTTCTTCTGTTCATTTTGTTTCATTATGATTTAACACCTCTATAAAAATGATTTCCAATTGTCTCTAATGCATGGGTGGTCGCATCAAGTTGTTGTTTTGTTGTCTGATGCCCAAATGAAAAACGTACATATTGTTTGGCCTCTTCAGCTGTTTTCCCAAGGGCGAGCATTGTTTGTGAAGGTTCATATTTACCGATTTGACAGGCGCTTCCAGTTGAAATTGCAATTTTGTGACGATTACACTCTAACATTGTGTACTGACCTTCTATTCCTTTTATTGTAACCCCAACAATATGTTGTAAACAAGCAGTAGAATGTCCCTCTACTTGAATTTCTAGAGAAAGTGATTTTAATTGATTCACGAAGTAAGAGCGCAACTGTTTAAAATGTTCTTGTGTTTTAGCTCGGTTCTGTAAGATATGCTCTGCTGCTGTTAAAAAGGCAGCGACACCAGGAACATTGACCGTACCAGGACGAAATCCTTTTTCATGGGTTGTCCCTTTGAACAATGGTTCCCAGCGAATTTGTGGGTTTATATAGCAAGCGCCGACTCCTTTTGGTCCATAGATTTTATGTGCTGAAACAGAAAGGCTATCTATTTGCATCTCTGTTACATCGATTGGGAGTTTGCCGAATGTTTGTACACAATCTGTATGAAATATAACATGATGTTTCTTTAAAAGTTTTCCTATTTCAGCTATCGGCTGAACAGTTCCAATTTCAGAGTTTCCGTGTTGAATGCTTGCTAGTACAGTATTTTCTGTGATGGAATTTTCCAAAGCATACATGTCAATCATTCCATATGAATCAACAGGAATTTCTGTAATGGTATACCCTTGTTGTTTTAAACTTTGAAAATAATTCCGAATGGATGCGTGTTCTATAGGAGTTGTAATAATATGTTTTCCTTCTCGCGCCTTTAAGAGCGAATGAATCGCCAAATAGTTGGATTCTGAACCACCACTTGTAAAAAAGACTCCCTGCTCTTTACCGTGAATCATTTGTGCAAATGACTTTCTACAAACTTGTAGTAGAGAAGAAGATGTTCCACCAATATCATGTAAACTTTGTTCATTTCCAAAATATTGTTCTGCCGCCTTTGCATACGTTTCAATCGCTTCCTTACTCATAGGTGTTGTTGCTGCATAATCAAGATATATCATCATATTTCGTCCTCTCCATGGCAGGATTACACATACTTTGTATTTATGTAAAAAGTATCCATCCACGTTGTTATGAATAACTTCGAAAAAACTCTTGTCATTATTTTAAAATTATGTAAATATAGGTGTCAAGACAATTGTAATGTGTAAATTAGGAGGCAATAATTATGCCAAGTGCAGATGTTTTAATTATTGGAAGTGGCATTGCGGCATTCCGTGTTGCAAAAGAGATTTGTCGTAAAAAAAATGTGATAATCCTTACAAAGAAAACGCGTCGCAATAACAATACATATTTAGCGCAAGGAGGAATTGCTGCAGCAATTGCTACATATGACAATCCAAATCATCATTATGAAGATACGTTAAAAGCAGGTTGTCATTATAACAATACAGAAGCTGTGCGTTACTTAGTGGAGAATGGACCAAAAGAAATTCACGAGCTCCTTGCAGCTGGTATGCAGTTTGATGGCGATGAAAAGGGACTCCACCTCGGGAAAGAAGGTGCGCATCGAAAACGACGGATTTTACATGCGGGAGGAGATACGACAGGGAAATATTTATTAGAGCATTTCATTCAAGAAATAACACCGCATGTTACAGTGATAGAACAAGAAAGAGTACTCGATTTCATCATAGAAAATGGGACGTGTAGAGGCGTTTTAACACGTGATCAAAAAGGACATATGCATCGTTATTTTGCTGAATATACAGTATTAGCAACAGGAGGCATAGGGGGATTATACACGTTTACTTCCAATGATGAAACGATAACAGGTGATGGAATTGCAATGGTATATCGAGCTGGTGGTGAGCTTCAAGATTTAGAGTTTATGCAGTTTCACCCTACGATGTTACATGTAGATGGTAGGTGCTGTGGACTTGTTTCTGAAGCTGTACGAGGCGAAGGAGCTATTCTTGTAAATGGGAAAGGAGAACATTTCATGACCGGAATACATCCGCAGCAAGATTTAGCACCGCGTGATGTAGTAGCCCGTGCGATCCATAGTCAGCTTCTCGTTGGTGAAGAAGTATATTTAGATATTTCATCTATTCAACATTTTGAAGACCGTTTTCCAACTGTTTCTTCATTATGTCGGATACATGGTGTGAATCTAAAACAAAATCGAATTCCAGTTGTACCGGGTGCACATTTTCATATGGGGGGTGTCAAAACAAACTGTGATGGGGAAACATCCATTCCACGTCTATATGCTATAGGAGAAACTGCTTGTAATGGTGTTCATGGTGCAAACCGACTAGCGAGCAATTCGTTGCTTGAGGGTCTTGTATTTGGGAAAAGAATTGGACAGCATATTTTACACAATTCGGTAACAAGGGAAAAGTTTGATAGAGCAGAGCGGGATCAAAGTCATCAAATCTTATATTTACCAACCAAAAGAGAAATACAAGAACAGATGATGAGGTATGTTGGAATTGTGCGTACAGAGCAAGGGTTATTGCAAGCGAAAAAATGGTTTGAGCATTATGGTGCGCCTCATTTTGTATTACAATACGAGGCTCTTACAAATGAAGAAATTACGATTGTCAATATGTTAACAGTTTGCTGGCTAATGGTAGATGCGGCTTTGCAAAGGAAAGAAAGCATAGGTGGACATTATCGCAGTGATGATCCAAAAAGAAGTGCAGTAGCAAAAGAAATGATGTTAATAAAATGACAAGCACGTTTGCATGAGGGAGAGAAGATAATGAACATATTAAAAGTACAGGAAGCATTAAAACAATTTTTTCTAGAAGATATAGGGGAATGGGATATAACATCTCAGTGTATCTTTCCAGATTATTTAGAGGCAAAAGGAACATTTCTTATAAAAGAAGCAGGGGTCTTTGCGGGACGTTCAGTAATCGAAGCAGGATTTCAATTAATTGATGAAAGAATTGCAGTTGAGCTTCATAAAAAAGATGGGGATCTTGTAGAGAAAGGCGAAATAATAGCAACTGTGCAAGGGCCAATTGCATCACTATTAACGGCAGAGCGCGTTATATTAAATGTCATCCAGCGTATGAGCGGAATAGCAACGATGACACGTAAGGCGGTTCTTGCTTTAGATAGTAGTCATACACGCATTTGTGATACGAGAAAGACAATGCCTGGACTACGTATGTTTGATAAGTATGCAGTCGTGTGTGGAGGTGGATTTAACCATCGCTTCGGTTTATATGATGGGGTCATGATTAAAGACAATCATATTGCTTTTGCTGGTTCTATTACAAAAGCTGTTACATCAGTGAAAGAAAAATTAGGGCATATGGTGAAAGTAGAAGTGGAAACAGAAACTGAGGAGCAAGTGAGAGAGGCTGTAGCTGCTGGTGTGGATATTATTATGTTCGATAATCGTACGCCAGATGAGATTCGAGAGTTTTCAAAGATTGTGCCAAGCGCTATTGTTACGGAAGCTTCAGGTGGAATTAAAATTGAAGATTTATCGAAATACGGAAAAACAGGGGTGGATTATATTTCACTTGGAGCATTAACGCATTCAGTGAAAGCACTCGATATTAGTTTCAATATTGAATCGTAAGAAAAGTGACTTAGAGGGAGAGAGACGTATATGAGTATTTTAGAAAAAGTACAGCCAATTGAAACGATGTTACCAGCGCGTTATTACACGATGTCAACGGAAGATATGGAAAAGCGTGTTCGTGAAATTAAAGAAAAAATGGGAAAAATGTTATGTATCCCATGTCATCATTATCAAAAGGATGAAGTGGTGCAGTTTTCAGATGCTATAGGGGATTCATTGCAACTTGCACAAGTTGCAGCGCGCAATAAAGAGGCAAAATATATCGTATTTTGCGGTGTGCATTTTATGGCAGAAACAGCGGATATGTTAACGACGGACGAGCAAGTTGTAATATTGCCTGATATGCGAGCCGGCTGTTCGATGGCAGATATGGCGGATATTGAACAAACAGAACGAGCGTGGCGAGAGCTTACAACATTATTTGGAGATACAATGATTCCGTTAACATATGTAAACTCGACGGCAGCAATTAAAGCTTTTTGCGGTCGAAATGGCGGGGCAACCGTTACGTCTTCGAATGCAAAAAAAATGGTATCTTGGGCATTTACGCAGAAAGAACGATTAGTTTTTTTACCAGATCAGCATTTGGGAAGAAATACAGCGTACGATTTAGGGATTGAACTTAATCAAATGGCTGTTTGGAATCCGAATACAGACTCATTAGAATATAGCGGGAATCTAGAGGATATAAAGGTGATTTTGTGGAAAGGTCATTGTTCCGTGCATCAAAACTTTACAGTGAAGAATATTGAGAGCTTGCGCAAAAGTCATCCTAATATGAATATTATCGTTCATCCAGAGTGTTGTTATGAAGTGGTTCAAGCTTCTGATTATGCGGGATCGACAAAATATATTATTGATACGATTGAACAAGCACCATCTAGTAGTAAGTGGGCCATTGGTACAGAAATGAATTTAGTAAATCGGCTGATTCAAAAACATTCTGATAAGGAGATTATTTCACTAAATCCTTTTATGTGTCCATGTTTAACGATGAATCGTATTGATTTACCACATTTACTTTGGGCGCTAGAATCAATAGAACGTGGTGAACAGGTGAATGTAATTCAAGTGGATAAGCAAGTAACAAAAGATGCAGTGTTGGCATTAAATCGTATGTTAGAGCGCGTTTAAAAGTAGCGGGGTTCCCGTTGCTTTTTTCCTGCATATAATCATAATTATGAGGCAAATGACATACATTGTGTTGAGAGAATCATTGTGCTTTTTTTGTTTATTTGTGCAACTAGAGAGTGTATCACTTTGAAGAACAGCCGAACTAGAAAGCAGTATTTATCAACGTATCAATCATTAGGTATGCTTAGTAGAGAGGAGTCATTCCAAAGTGTTTTGATTCATAGATAAGATATACAGGAGGGGGAAAATTTGAAGATTCATATCGTGCAAAAAGGGGATACCCTTTGGAAGATTGCGAAAAAGTACGGAGTGGATTTGGAAACGTTAAAAATAGCAAATACACAACTTAGTAACCCGGATCTTATTATGCCAGGTATGAAGATTAAAGTACCATCAGGTAGCGTTCATGTAAAGAAAAATGCGGGTGCTGGTTCAGTCCCTCCGAAAGAGTATGTCAAAGAAGTACAACAAAAAGAGTTCGCGGCAACACCAACGCCACTTACTATAGAAGAGGAAGAAGAAATCACATATGAATCTGCTCCAATTACGCAACAACCAGCTATGCAGCAAACGCAAAAAGAAATGCAAATAAAGCCTCAAAAAGAAGCACCGATTCAGAAGGAAGCGGCAATCCAAAAGGAGAAGTCAATTGAAAAGCCAGTAGTGATTGAAAAACCGCCTGTTATTGAAGAGAAAGGGCAAAAAGCTGCGAAAGAAAGTACGAAATTTTCAATAAATATATTACCACAACCACCGCAGCCGCCTATTAAACCTGCCAAGGAATATAAAATTTCAGATATAATTAAAAAGGGGAGTGAATTGATTACTCCTCAAATTCATAAAGTGAAACCAAATCATATGAAAGCACCACAAGTGAAAAAAGAAAATGCAGAGAATATCGCAGCACCACAAGTGAAAAAAGAAAATACAGAGAATATCGCAGCACCACAAGTGAAAAAAGAAAATACAGAGAATATCGCAGCACCACAAGTGAAAAAAGAAAATATGGGGAATATCGCAGCACCACAAGTGAAAAAAGAAAATATAGAGAATAGCGTATCATCACAAGTGAAAAAAGAAAATATAGAGAATATCGCAGCACCACAAGTGAAAAAAGAAAATATAGAGAATAACGTATCATCACAAGTGAAAAAAGAAAATATGGGGAATATTGCATCGCCAAATGTAGCAAAAGATAAAAAGGTGATTCCGCAAATTTTACCACCAACTATCACAATGCCAATTATGGATAATATTCAGCCACCAATCATGCCGATGATGGAAAATAATCCAATGCCAAACATTATGCCGATGACGGAAAATAATCCAATGCCAAACATTATGCCGATGACGGAAAATAATCCAATGCCAAACATTATGCCGATGACGGAAAATAATCCAATGCCA